>CAZVAR010000097.1:0-14606 GCA_964625225.1 uncultured Alphaproteobacteria bacterium
CAGGCGCATGTAATCGTAGATTTCGGTGACCGTCCCGACCGTCGAGCGCGGATTCTTCGACGTGGTCTTCTGCTCGATCGAGATGGCCGGCGACAGGCCTTCGATCGAGTCGACGTCCGGCTTGTGCATGAGGTCGAGGAACTGCCGGGCGTAGGCCGACAGGCTCTCGACATAGCGGCGCTGACCCTCGGCGTAGATCGTGTCGAAGGCCAGCGACGACTTGCCGGACCCGCTGAGGCCGGTGATGACCACCAGCCGGTCCCGCGGGATCTCGCGGGCGCCGCGGACCGCGATCCTGGGGCCGTCGAACGAGGACGTCATGCGCATGCGGGCCGGTTCGGGAGACTGGGACATCGCTTAGATAGGGCCTTGCCGCGCCGGACGGAAGCTCTGCGGGGTCGGCTGCGGATCGGGGGCGGGGATTTGTGGGGATTTGTGGGGGTTCCTGGAGGCCTGATGGGGGTGTGATGGCGGCGGGTATGGGGGTGTTTCCGGGCGTCGTGGCCACCGGTGCCGGTCGGGTCCCCCGGCAGCGTTCGGCATCAGGATGCCGGGCCGGGATCCCGGCCGTGGGTCCATGCTATCGTCGCACTCGAACAGCGGTCGCGATCATATTATGAACATAGTCCTAGATCAAGGCGGCGCGGTGCACGAAACAGGGGCGGAGCGGGCCTTGCAAGTCGGGTCCGTTACGGACATTCGGCCCTGTGTCGCCCCGGATCTGCGTCGCCGGGCGGCGCCCGGCCGCTCGACCGGGACGACACGAGGCGGTGCGGCAGGAGCGCGGTACCGCGTTCGTTTGCTTCGCTACGGTGTTGCCCCACCTAGCGCCGAAGGCGATCGCGCGGTCGGTACTCCCTCCGCGCTACGCGCGAATGCGGTCGGGACGGCCGCGCTCCCAGGGCGGCGAGACCCGGGTGCGGTTGGGCCTGCGCCGCGAACCGGGCCTGCCGGGCTCGGGATGACCATAGCGACGAGGTCAGGCTGATGGCACGGATCGCGGTCGGCGGCTTCTGGCACGCCACCAACAGCTTCGCGCCGACGCTCGCCACCTGGGACGAGTTCGAGCGGGGCTGCGGCTGGCCGCCGCTGACCCGCGGAGACTCCCTGTTCGACGCCGTGGAAGGGTACAATCTGGCGCTGGACGGCTTCATCGCCGAGGTTCGGGCCCTCGGGCACGAGCCGGTGCCCACCTTGTGGGCGGCCGCCAGCGCCTCGGGGCCGGTGACCGAGGACGCATACGAGCGGATCGCCGGCATGCTGCTGGAGGACCTCGCGGAGCGGGGGCCCCTCGACGCAATCTATCTGAGCCTGCACGGCGCGATGGTCGCCGAGCACATCCAGGACGGCGAGGGGGAGTTGCTGCGGCGGGTCCGGGAGCTGGCCGGTCCGACGCTGCCGGTGGTCGCGACGCTCGACTATCATGCCAATGTCAGCCCGGACATGGCACGACTGGCAACCGCACTGATCGGCAACCGGACCTATCCGCATGTGGACATGGCGGAGACGGGCCGTCGGGCGGCGCGGCTCCTGGCCGATCTCCTGGAGAGCCGGCGGCCGATCCATACGAGCTTCCGGCAAATCCCCTTCCTGATCCCGCTGCCCTGGGGGTGCACCTCGGCCGAGCCGGCAGCATCGATCATCCGGCTGCTGGAGGGCGTGGCGCGGCCGGAAGGGACCAACCTCTCCTTCGCGACGGGCTTTCCCCTGGCCGACACCGAGCATGGCGGACCTTCGGTCTACGGCTGCGGGCCGAATCCGGCTGCCGTGGAGGCGGCGGTGGAGCGCCTGGCCGCGGAGGTCGCCGCCCGCGAGGCGCAGTGGACCGGCCGGCTGCACGACCCCGAAGCCGCAGTGGCCGAGGCGGTGCAGCGCGCCGGCGCGGCGACGGGGCCGGTCGTGCTGGCCGACGTGCAGGACGACCCGGGCAGCGGCGGTACCGGCGACACCATGAACCTGCTCAAGGCCCTGATCCGGCAGGGAGCGGAGGGGGCATCGCTCGGCCTCGTCTACGACCCGCATGTCGCGACGCTCGCGCACCGCTGCGGCGAGGGGAGCGATATTGCCGTCTGCCTCGGTGCGAAGCACGGCGTGGAGGGCGATTCCTCGCTCGATGCGGTGTTCCGGGTCGAGCGGCTGGGCGACGGCAAGTTCACCTGTACCGGCCCGTTCTACCGCGGCGCGCGCATGGAGCTGGCACCGATGGCCTGCCTCCGCCTCGGCGGGGTGCGCGTCGTCGTCGCAGGCAAGAAGGTCGAGGCGGCCGATCAGGCGATGTTCCGGCATCTCGGAATCGACCCAGCCACGGAGCGGATCCTCGCGCTCAAGAGCTCGGTCGAGTTCCGGGCGGACTTCGAACCGATCGCCGATTCGGTCCTGCTGGTCGCCGGCCCCGGCGCGGTCGAGACGAATCCGGCCAGGCTGTGCTTCACGCGGTTGCGCACAGGGGTGCGCCGCGGCCCGGCGCAGTGAGAGATCGGAAAGTCCCGCCCCGCGTGCCGTGGCGTCAGGGCGGCGATCGCGGCGGGGATTCTTCTTCCCCGGAAACGCCGGAAGGGAGATAGGCTTGAACCACGATGCTCCGAGATGAAGGCTCTGCGATGACCAACCCCGTCGAACGCGTCCTCGTCGCCGGCTACGGCACCATGGGGCGCGGGATCGTCCTGTCGTTTGCCCGGGCCGGATTCGAGACGGTCGTATTGAGCCGCGATCCGTCGCGGATCACGGACCTGCCGGACGGCGCCCGCGCGGTCGCGACGCTGCCGGACGCGGCGCCGGATCTGGTGATCGAGACGATCCCGGAGAAAATGGATTTGAAGCTCGCCCTCTATGAACGGCTGGAGGATCGGTACGGGGCGGCGCCGATCATCGCCAGCAACACCTCCGGGCTGCCGCTTCAGGACATGGCGGACGCGCTGCGCCACCCGGAGCGGTTCCTGGGCGCGCACTATATGCATCCGGCCGATGCCCTGCCGATGCTGGAGGTTGTCCGGGTCGCGCAGACCAGTGACGAGACGCTGTCGCGCACCGTGGCGGCGCTGAAGCGGACCGGCAAGGCCGCGATCGTGCTCAACCGCCCGGTGGTCGGGTTCCTGATCAACCGGCTGCAGCACGCGCTGCTGCACGAGGCCTACTGGATGATCGAGCAGGGCATCGTCACGGCCAAGGACGTGGACGATTTCGGCAAGTATCTGTTCGGGCCGCGCATGTGCGTGACGGGGCTGATCGAACAGAAGGACATCAGCGGTCTCGACACGCACGCGCTGGCGCAGCGGGCGATCGTGCCGCACCTGCATCACGACGCCGAGCCGAACCGCATCGTGCAAGAGAAGTACGAGCGCGGCGATCTCGGCGTGAAGACCGGCGTCGGCTTCTACGACTGGCGCGACCGGGACGTGGAGGCGCACAAGCGCAAGGCCGCGGAGAAGCTGCGGCGGATCCTGGAGGTGTTGGAGGACGGCAAGACCGGCGCCTGAGCGGGCCGGCCCACCGCCGCGTTCACGTCGCGCAGCAGCGCGCGGGCGGCCACGGGCCGTGCGGCGGCGGTGGCCTCGCGGCGGACCGCTCGTTCCCGATGTCCGTTCCGGCCGAGCCGGGTGGCCCGAACTGCCGCAGGCCGGTTATGCTATCCGAACGGGTCGAGATGGCAGGGGCCGATGAGCAACGAACGGACACGGGACGCGGCGATCGCTCGGGCGGCGGCGCGGATCGAGGACGGCAGCTTCGAGCGGGTGCTGGCGGCGCGCGTCGCCATCCCGAGCGAGAGCCAGAACCCGGAGGCGGGAGCCGCGCTGCGGGCGTATCTGGCGGAAGCGATGACGCCGGCGCTGGCGGCGATGGGGTTCGCGACGGAGGTGTTCGAGAACCCGGTGGACGGGGGCGGCCCGCTGCTGATCGGCGAGCGGATCGAGGACCCGGCGCGGCCGACGGTTCTGATCTACGGCCACGGTGACACCGTGCGCGGACAGGAGGGCGAGTGGCGGGAAGGACTGCATCCATGGCGGCTGACCCGCGAAGGCGACCGGCTCTACGGCCGCGGCACGGCGGACAATAAGGGACAGCACTCGATCAATCTGGCGGCACTGGAGGCGGTGCTGGAGACACGGGGCCGACTGGGGTTCAACGTCAAGGTGCTGATCGAGACCAGCGAGGAGATCGGCTCGCGTGGCCTGCGCGAGTTCTGCGCGGCGCACCGCGAACGGCTCCGGGCGGACGCCCTGATCGCCTCCGACGGCCCGCGGCTGGGGCCGGAAAAGCCCACGATCTTCCTGGGCGCGCGCGGGACGATGAATTTCGAGCTGGCGCTGGCGCTGCGCGAGGGCGGGCACCATTCGGGCAATTGGGGCGGGCTACTGGCGAATCCCGGCGTGATCCTGGCGCATGCGCTGGCCAGCATCGTCGACCGGCGCGGACGCATCCTGGTGCCGGCGCTGCGACCGCCGCCGATCCCGAACGCCGTACGGGCTGCCCTGGCCGACTGTGCGATGGACGGCGGACCGGACGCGCCGACGATCGATCCCGACTGGGGCGAGCCGGGGCTGACCCCGTGGGAGCGGGTGTTCGGCTGGAACACGTTCGAGATTCTCGCCTTCGAGACCGGCGATCCGAAGAACCCGGTCAACGCGGTGCCGCCGCGGGCACGCGCGGTGTGCCAGATCCGGTTTGTCGCCGGCTGCGACCCCACGACCTTCCTGCCCGCGCTGCGCGAGCATCTTTCCGCGGCGGGATTCGGGGCCATCGAGATTAATCCGATGCGCGACCCGATGCAGGCGACGCGGACCGACCCGGAGAACCCCTGGGTACGGCGCGCCGCCGCGTCGATCGAGCGGACCCTGGGGCGGCGGCCGGCGATTCTGCCGAATCTGGGCGGCTCGCTCCCGAACGACACCTTCACCGATATACTCGGCATGCCGACGATCTGGATTCCGCATTCCTACACGGCCTGCTCCCAGCACGCGCCGGACGAGCATCTGCTGCTGCCGATCGCAGGCGAGGGGCTGCGGATGATGGCCGGGCTATTCTGGGACCTGGGCGAGAGCCGCGAGGCGGGGGCCGCCGGTTAGCCGCCTTGCTCCACTGCCCTGACCACCGCGGTGTGGTAACGGTCGCCGTGGCCGAGTTCTATGGCGCGTTCGAGCAGGCGCCGCGCCGTCTCGGCGCTCTCGAGCTTCACACCGGCCGATTCGGCCAGATTGAGGGCGTAGCTCAGGTCTTTGAGCATATAGGTGACCGGGAACGCGCGTTCGGGATGGTCGTCCGGCAGCAGGGACTTCATGCCGTGATTACGAAGCACAAAGCTGTCGGCCGAGCCCTTGGAGAGGGTGTCGAACAGCAGTGCATCAGAAACGACGCCCGACTTGCGCGCCACCGTGATCGCTTCGGCCAGCGCCACGGTGGTGAGGCAAACGATCATGTTGTTCAGGAGCTTGACAGCCTCGCCGGCACCGGGGCCGCCGCAATGAGTCACGTCGCTGCCCATACAGGCGAGCCAGGGGCGGATGCGTGCGAAGGTCGCGTCGTCGGCCCCCACGGTGATGCTGAGCGTGCCGTCGATCGCGGCCTGCCGGGTGCGGGCGACCGGCGCATCGGCGAAGGCGACGCCCTTCGCCGCGAACGCGCGGTGGAGCTCCTGCGCCAGCGGCACCGGGGCGGTGCTGGTGTCGATGACGGTCTGACCGGCGCGGCAGTTCGCCAGCACGCCGTCTTCGCCGAGGCAGACGGCGCGAACCTCCTTCTCGCCGGGCAGCGACAGGAGTACGGCGTCGCTGCGGCGGACGAGGTCGGCGATCGACGCCGCGGCCTCGGCACCGTCGCGGGCGACCGCCTGCAGAGGCTCCGGGCGCAGATCGAAGGCCAGCACCTTGGCGCCGGACCTGCGGGCGAGATTGCGGCACATCGGCTCGCCCATCACGCCGAGACCGATGAAGCCGAGTATGTCCTGACTTGCCATTTCGCGGTTCCCCGGGATCGGATTTCGGCGACACTATAGCAGCCGTGACGGAGCGGGGCAGGGAGAGGAAGCGGTGGTCCTGGAGGGAATCAAGGTCGTCGAGGTCGGGCAGGCGCTGGCGGGACCGCTCGCAGGCGTGATCCTGGCCGACATGGGGGCCGACGTGATCAAGGTCGAGAACCCGAACGGCGGCGACGACGGGCGCGGCTGGGGACCACCCTTCGTCGACGGCGACTCGCTGTTCTTCCATGCCTTCAACCGCAACAAGCGCTCGGTCACGCTCGACATCAAGGACCCGGCCGACGTGGCGCGGCTGAAGGATCTCGCACGCGATGCGGACATCCTCATCCAGAATCTGCGTCCGGGCCTGGTGGAGGAGCTGGGGATCGGGCCGGACGAGATGCTGGCGGTCAATCAGCGGCTGATCTATTGCTCGATCTGGGCCTTCGGCGCGACCGGGCCGATGCGGCGGAAGCCCGGCTACGACCCGCTGCTCCAGGCCTTCGGGGCGGTGATGACGCTGACCGGGCGGCCGCAGGACCCGCCGACCTTCCAGGCGCCGGCGATCAACGACAAGGCGACCGGCATGTGGTGCGTGATCGGCGCGCTCGCGGCGCTCGAGCAGCGGCGGCGGACCGGCAAAGGGTGCGTCGTGGACACGTCCCTGTTCGAGAGCGCGGTGGCCTGGGTGGAGAGCCAGCTCAACAACTATCTGCTGACCGGCAACGTCCCGCCGCGCCACGGAACGGGAAGCGCGGTGCTCGCGCCCTATCAGGCCTTCGAGACTGCGGACAAGCCGATCTGCATCGCCGCCGGCAACGACCGCATTTTCACCCGCCTCGCCGCCGAGCTGGGCCATCCCGAATGGGCGGAGGATCCGCGCTTCGTGAACGGCCCGAAGCGGGCGGAGAACCGGGGCACGCTGATCCCGCTGGTGCAGGAGGTGCTGCGGAGCGCGCCCCGCGCCGAGTGGCTGGCGCGACTCGACCGGGTCGGCGTGCCGGTGGCGCCGCTCAACGACATCGCCGACCTGGCGCAGGAGGAGCAGCTTGCGGCGGTCGATCTGCTGAGGACGCTGCCGGCCAGCAATCTCAAAGTGGTCGGCCTGCCGATCTCCTTCGACGGGCGGCGGCCGGACATCCGAACGGACGCGCCCAAGCTCGGCGCGCATAACGACGAACTGTTCCGGCGATAACCCTGCGGCACGCGGCTTGCGGCGGCCGCCGTCGCCGTTATGCTTCCGGCCGGGTCCAGAGGCACAATGAGGATTCCCATGATCAAGCTCGTTCTCGTGCGCCATGGCCAGAGCGCCTGGAACCTTGAGAACCGGTTCACCGGCTGGACCGATGTCGATATCACCGAGGCCGGGCGGGAGGAGGCGCTGCGCGGGGCGCGGGCGCTGGTCGAGAACGGGTTCGACTTCGACCTGTGCTACACCTCGGTGCTCAAGCGGGCGATCCGCACGCTCTGGGTCATCATGGACGAGATGGACCGGATGTGGCTGCCGGTGATCCGTAACTGGCGGCTGAACGAACGGCACTACGGGGCCTTGCAGGGGCTGAACAAGGCCGAGACCGCGCAGAAGCACGGCGACGAGCAGGTGTTCATCTGGCGGCGCAGCTTCGACGTGCCGCCGCCGGCGCTGACCCCGGACGACCCGCGCTTTCCGGCCAACGATCGGCGCTATGCCGAGATCCCGCGGAACGAGCTTCCCCTGACCGAGAGCCTGAAGGACACGATCGCCCGGGTGCTGCCCTACTGGGAGGGTGAGATCGCGCCGAAGATCCGGGAGGGCAAGCGGGTGCTGATCACGGCGCACGGCAACAGCCTGCGCGCGCTGGTGAAGCATCTCGACAGCATCTCCGACGAGGACATCCCCAAGGTCGAGATTCCGACCGGCGTTCCGCTGGTCTATGAACTGGACGAGAATCTGAAACCGGTCGAGCACTATTATCTGAAATGACCGGAGCAAAGGTGCCGCATCCGTGCCTCGTTCCGTGCGATAACGGAGACGAAGGGCGACCGCGACGCTTACGCTCCCAGGGAAGAGGACCATGAACCAGCTTTCGGGCACCGAAGCCATCGTGCGGATGCTGAAGCTGCACGAGGTCGAGTACATCTTCGGTCTGTGCGGCGATACCAGCCTGCCGTTCTACGATGCGCTCTACAGAACGGGACAGGGAATCACGCATATCCTGACCCGCGACGAACGGTCGGCCGGCTATATGGCGGACGGGTATGCGCGGGTGTCGGGCAAGGTCGGCGTCTGCGAGGGGCCGAGCGGCGGCGGCGCGACCTACATCCTTCCCGGCGTGGTCGAGGCCAACGAATCATCGATTCCGGTGCTGGCCCTCACGACCGATATCTCGACCACCGGGCGCGGCCGCTACACGCTGACCGAGCTCGACCAGGAGGCGCTGTTTCGGCCGCTGTGCAAGTGGAACCGGGTGGCCGATACGGGCGCGAGCCTGCCGGGGCTGTTCCGCGCCGCCTTCCGCGCCATGACGACGGGCAAGCCGGGGGCCGCCCATATCGGCCTGCCCTACGATGTACAGAATCAGCCGGTGGACGAGGCGGATGTCTGGGCCGACCCCAGGCTGGGACGCTTCCCGTCCTACCGCACCGGGCCGGACCCGGAGGCAGTGGAGGAGGCGGCGGCGCTGCTGCTGGCGGCGCGGCGGCCGGTCTTCATCTGCGGCGGCGGTGTCGTGATCTCTGGCGGGGAGAGCGAGCTGATCCGGCTCGCCGAGGCTCTGCACGCACCGGTGGCCACCACCATCAGCGGGCAAGGCAGTATCGCCGACGATCACCCGCTGGCGGTCGGAGTGGTCGGCAGCAACGGCGGCGTACCGCAGACGCGCGAGATCGTCGACAGCGCCGACCTGGTCGTGTTCGTCGGCTGCCGGGCCGGCTCGGTGACGACCGAGCGCTGGCGCCATCCGAAGCCGGGCACGGTCAAGATTGTCCATATCGACGCCGACCCGCTGGTGATCGGGGCGAACTATCCGGCGGATGTGGGCATCGTCGGCGACGCCAAGCTGTGCCTCGGCGGCCTGGCCGAAGCCGTGGCCAAGCGGGCGAAGCCCGACGGAGCCGAGGTCGCGGCGGCGATCGCGGCGGCCAAGAAGGCGAAGTTCGATGCCTTCCGGCAACTCGCCGCCTCCGACGAGCGGCCGATCCGGCCGGAACGGGTGGTGGCCGAGCTGCACCGGGTGCTCGGCCGCGACGCGACGGTGGTCTGCGATCCCGGCACGCCCTGCCCGTATTTCTCCGCCTACTACGAGTTCTTTGAGACCGGGCGGCATTTCATCTCGAACCGGGCGCACGGTGCGCTGGGCTACTCGATGTCAGCTGCCGTGGGGGCGCATATCGGCCGGCCGGGGGTCAAGACGGTTGCGGTGATGGGCGACGGGTCGTTCGGCTTCACCTCGGGCGAGCTGGAGACGATCGTGCGGCTCGGCGTGCCGATCATGATGGTCGTCATCTCCAACAGCGTCTATGGCTGGATCAAGGCCGGTCAGCGCTATGGCTACGACAAGCGCTTCTACTCGGTCGAATTCTCGCGCACCGACCATGCCGCCGTCGCCCAGGCGTTCGGCGTCAAGTCCTGGCGCGTCGAGGACCCGGCACAGCTCGGGCCGGCCCTGGCGGCGGCGGCCGAGCATGGCGGGCCGACCCTGGTCGACGTGATCTGCCAGCCGCTCGACGAGGCCAGGGCGCCGGTCAGCGAGTGGGTGGCGTGACGGTCGCACTGGTCACCGGTGCGGCGAGCGGCATCGGTGCGGCGGTCTGCCGCCGCATAGCCCGGCCGGGCCTGCGCCTTCTCCTGCACACGCGGCAGAACCGTGACGGGCTGGAACGAGTAGCAGCGGAGGCGCGCGCGGCCGGCGCCGAGACCGAGACGGCGCTGGGCGACCTCGCCGACGCGGGACTGCCGCCGCTGCTGGTAACGCGCGCCGTGGAACGGTTCGGCGGGCTCGACTGGCTGGTCAGCAATGCCGGATTCGCCGACCGGCGCGGAATCGCCGACCTGCCGGAGGACGGGCTGCGGGCCCCGCATGCGGCGATCACGGAGGCCTTCTTCCGGCTGGCCCGTGCCGCCATGCCGCATCTCGGGCGCTCGGGTGCGGGCAGGGTGGTGGCCGTCAGCGCGTTCGGAGCGCACCGCTTCCCTTTCAACGGCGACCGCTTTCCCGCGACCGCCGCCGCCAAGGCCGGGCTGGAGGCGCTGGCGAAGTCGCTCGCGGCGGAGCTGGCACCGCGCGGCGTCACGGTCAACTGCGTCGCGCCCGGCTACATCCAGAAGGATGCCGGCACCCACAGCGCGCTGTCGCCGGAGCGCTGGCGCGAGGTGACCGACCGGATCCCGGCGGGCCGGCTCGGCCGGGCCGAGGAGGTGGCGGCGGTGATCGCGTTCCTGCTCGGATCGGACGCCGGCTACGTCACCGGCCAGGTCATCCACGTCGACGGCGGAATGGGGCTCGGCTGACGGCGGTTTCGGTCGGGACGGGCTTCGGATCGCCCGCGTTTCACGGGCCGGGACGGGAGCGGGCCAACCGCAGTCCGGACCTTAGGAGTCGATCCGATACTTCTCCACGACATCGGGATCCGGGTCGCAGCCGAGTCCCGGACCCTGAGGGATCCGGAGCCTTCCCGCCTCAGCCTCGATCAGGTCGCCGAACAGGCTGGCCTCGAGCTTGCCGTAGAAGCGCTCGACCGGCTCGCCGCTGCCCGCCATCAGATGCAGCGTGGCGAGGAAGCCCGGGCCGAAATAGGGCGAGTGCGGGGCCAAGAGAGCATTGTGCGCCTCGGCCAGTGCCATCACCTTGCGGAACTCGGTGACGCCGCCGACCTTCGTCACGCTCGGTTGGGCGTAGGTGACGGCGCGGCGCTCAAGCATCGCCTTGAACTCCCAGGCGGTGCAGGCGTTCTCGCCGGCGGCGATCGGGACCGGCGATGCTGCCGTGACCTCGGCCAGGCCGGCGAAATTCTCCGGCGGCCACACCGGCTCCTCCAGCCAGTAGAGGTCGTACTGCGCGAAGGCGCGCGCCATGCGCAGCGACTCCTGCACCGTCCAGGGGCAGTTTACGTCCACCATGATGGCCACGTCCGGCCCGGCCGCCTCGCGGGCGGCACGCACGGCCGGTTCGGCGCGCTCATGCAGCTTGACGAAGCGGTAACCCTCCGCGACCGCGGCGGCGGTCCGATCGGCGACCAACGCGGGATCGCCGTAGCGCAGCAGGCTGGCATAGGCCGGCAGTGACTCCTGTACCGCGCCGCCCAGCAGCCGGTACAGCGGCTGGCCGGCCGCCTTTCCGGCGATGTCCCAGAGGGCGATGTCGAGGCCGGACAGGGCGAACAGGGTCTGGCCGTAGCGGCCGAAATTGTGGAGCGTCTTCTGAAGGTCCAGCAGGAGCGGACCGATCTGCGTTGCGTCGCGCCCGACCGCCAGCGGCGCGACCATCCGATCGAGTGCGGCTCTGGTCGCGGGAATCGCGTTATAGCCGAAGGCTTCGCCATAGCCGGTGATGCCGGCGTCGGTCTCGACCTTCACGATCAGCGTCTCGAGCTTGGTCCAGGCGGTGCCGCCGAACCCGGAGGGCGGACCGCCATGATCGAACGGGATGGCGACCCGGATGCCCTCGATCGCGGTGATCTTCATTGCTAGAGCCTACCTCTTCGCAGTACGGGGCCGGCCAATATTGCGCATCCTGTCACGGCAGCCCAAGTCTGTGCTACAGGTTGCGAGACGATCCGGCCCGGTAGCGACTGCCGGCAGCCGACCCATCGGAACGGGAACCGTCGGGATGACACTGGCTCCGGCGCGGGCCGAGGCGGGCGGAACGCCGCGGCTCAGCGATCATGCTTACGAAAGCATCAAGCGCGACATCATCCGCTGCGCCCTGGTCCCGGGGGAGGAGGTGACGGAAGCCAAGCTGGCGCTCCGGCTCGGGCTCGGCAAAGCCCCGGTCCGCGCCGCGCTCGCCCGCCTGTCGCAGGAGGGACTGGTGCGACCGCTGCCGCGTCGGGGCTATCTGGTGCCGCCAGTCACGCTGCGCGACGTCCAGGACATTTTCGAGCTCCGCATGCTGCTCGAGCCGGCTGCGGCGCGCATGGCCGCCGGACGCGTCGAAGGCGAGCGGCTGCGCCAGCTCGATTCGATCTGCCGGGCCGGCTATGTTCCGGGGGACCGGGAGAGCGAGGCGGATTTCCTGCGGGCGAACCGGGATTTCCATGTGACCATTGCCGAGGCCTCGGGAAACGCGCGGCTGGCCAACACGATGGCGGGCCTGCTCGACGAAATGGAGCGGCTGCTGCATCTCGGCCTCGCGCTGCGGAACCGCACCGAGGAAATGCAGCACGAGCACAAGGCGCTGGTGGACGCGCTGATCCGAGGCGACGGCGATACCGCGGCCCGCATCGCGGCCGAGCAGGTCGAAGCGGCGCGCAAGATGGTGCTCGACGCGATCCTCTCGCAGCCGCTCGCCCTCGAGGTCAGCATCAGGCAGGGGTGAGCGCGGTCGAGCGGCGGCCGGCGCGGGACAGCCGACGGGCCCGGCTCACCCGTAGAGCGTCGCCGGGTCGATCTCGACCGGTTCGATCTCGGCAAGGCCGTTGCCCTGCACGGCGCGGTAGAAGCAGGTCCGGCGACCGGTATGGCAGGCGACGCCGGTCTGATCCACGATCAGCAGCAGCGTGTCGCCGTCGCAGTCGATGCGGAGCTCGACGAGCCGTTGTTCCTGGCCCGAGCTCTCGCCCTTGCGCCAGAGGGCGCGACGCGAGCGCGACCAGTAGCAGACCCGGCCGGTTCGCAGGGTCTCCGCAACCGCCTCGCGGTTCATCCAGGCCATCATCAGCACTTCGCCCGTTCCTTCCTGTTGGGCAATGGCCGGAACGAGACCGTTGGCGTCGAAGGCGATGGTCGAGAGGGCGGCATCGACGGCCGCGTCGGAAAGGGTGGTCATGAGGTCGCAGGCTCCGCGTCGGCCCAGGCGTTCAGCATCTGCCGGAGCGCATCCTCGCCGATATTCTGGGTAATGAAGACGAGCCGGGAGCGCCGATCCTCGCCAGGCCAGGCCTCCAGCATCGCCGGCGGGTGGAACAGGTGCTGCACACCGTGAACGGCGACCGGGGCGTCGAGGCCGGACACGTTAAGCAGGCCCTTCATCCGCAGGATGTCGGCGCCGCGCGTGGCGATCAGTGCCTCGAGCCAGCCGACCCAGGCGTTCCAGGGCAGGGGTCGGTCCAGATAGAGGCAGAACGATCGGATCCCGGCGTCGTGGCGGTGATCGTGGTCATGCCCGTGATCATGGCCGTGATCATGGCCGTCGTGGCTGTGCCCGTGCCGATCGGCATAGGCCTCCTCACGGAGCCAGCGGGCGACGTCCGCTGTCTTCGTGTCCGGGTCGTAGAGGCCGGCGCCGAACAGTCGGTCCGGGTCGATCTCGCCGCCGACCACATCGTGGACCGGTGCCGCGGGATTGAGCCGCTGCAGCCGCTCTTTCAGGCGGGCAAGGTCATGTCGCGAGGCGGGATCGCGCACCAGGTCGGTCTTGGTGACGAGCAGCCGGTCGGCCACGGCGGCCTGCTTGACCGGTTCCTCGTGGCGATCGAGCTGGGATTCGCCGTTCACGGCATCGACGGTGGCGATCACGGCATCGAGCCGATAGCGGGTGGCGACCAGCGGGTCCGCCATCAGCGTGTGCAGGATCGGCGCCGGATCGGCGAGCCCGGTAGTCTCGATCAGGACCCGCTCGAAAGCCGGAATCTCTCCTTTGACGCGGCGCAGGAAAAGGCTGCGCAGCGTATCGACGAGGTCGCTGCGGACCATGCAGCAGATGCAGCCGCCCTCCAGCAGCACCGTATCGTCGGTCGCGGCGGCGACCAGATCGTGATCCAATCCGACCTCGCCGAACTCGTTGATGATGACCGCCGTGCGGCCCATCTTCGGGTGCTTCAGCAGGCGTGACAGCAGGGTGGTCTTGCCGCTGCCGAGAAATCCGGTGATGACGGCGACAGGCAACTGGTCCTGCGGGGTCATGGTCGCACTCCGGGCCGGCGCATCAGACGCCGAGATAGCGGTGGCGGATCTCCGGGTCGGCACGGAGCCGGGCCGAATCGCCGGCCCAGACCGTCCGGCCCTTCTCGATTATGTAGTGGCGGTCGGTGATGCGCGTGAGCGCTTCGACGTGCTTGTCGATGACGAGGATCGACATGCCGTCCGCCTTGAGGCGGGCGAGCGCCCGCCAGATCTCCTCGCGCACGAGCGGCGCCAGTCCCTCGGTGGCCTCGTCCAGGATCAGCAGCTGCGGATTGGTCATCAGCGCCCGGCCAATCGCCAGCATCTGCTGCTCGCCGCCGGACAGGCGGCCGCCCATGATGTCGCTGCGCTCCGCGAGCGCGGGGAAGAGCTCGAGCACGCGGTCCAGCGTCCAGGGTGGACCGCCGTGCCGCGGCCCGGCGGCGGTTGCGACCAGGTTCTCACGGACCGTGAGATTGGGAAACACCTGCCGCCCTTCCGGCACCAGACCGATCCCGGCCCGGGCGATCCGGTACGGCGGTTCGCCCCGGATCGCGGTGCGGCGGAAGCGGATGCTGCCGGATAGGGGCGGCAGCAAGCCCATGATCGCCCGGACGGTCGTGGTCTTGCCCATGC
>CAZVAR010000098.1:0-4518 GCA_964625225.1 uncultured Alphaproteobacteria bacterium
GGGGCCGGGGGCGGGGGGGGCGGGGGGGGGGTGGGGGGGGGGGGGTGGGGGGGGGTGGGGGGGGGGCGGGGGGGGGGGTGGGGGGTGGGGGGGGGCGGGGGGGGCGCGGGGGGTCCATGGGGGTTCATGGGGATCGATGGGGGTGGCATGGGGGTGGATGCGGGGGTAGCGGGCAGGCTCGGGCACGCAGCGCTCCGGGCGGAAACGGACGGCGGACCATATCATGAAAATAGTCCTATGTCCAGGAGCCGGGGTGCGGACGGCCTACCCGGACGCTGCGCCGCCGCGCCGCGCGGATGCGGCCGCCACCGCCGCGCTCCCGGTGGTCGCGGCGGCCGCGATCGCGGCGCGACCGCGAAGGTTCCCAGCCCGATCGGGATGGCCGTGGGTTAGAATGCCCCCGAACTGCATCCGGAGCGACCGACTATGAGCATTGCGGACGTAAAGGCCCTCACCTTCGACGTGTTCGGTACGGTGGTGAACTGGCGCGACAGCATCGCCCGCGAGGCCGGCGCCCTCCTCGGCCCGAAAGGCCACGAGCGGGACTGGCATGCCTTCGCCGAGCGCTGGCGGGCGCGCTACCAGCCGGCGATGGAGAGGGTGCGCAGCGGCCAGCGGCCGTGGACCAAGCTCGACGATCTGCACCGCGAGAATCTGGAGGAGCTGCTCGACGAGTTCGGCATCGCCGGCCTGTCGGAGGCCGAGAAGGACCACCTCAACCGCGCCTGGCACCGGCTCGATCCGTGGCCGGACGCGGTCGAGGGGCTGTCCCGGCTCAAGACCCGCTACATCCTCGCGACGCTCTCCAACGGCAACGTCGCGCTGATGGTCAATATGGCCAAGCATGGCGGGCTGCCCTGGGACGCGATCCTGGGGGCCGAAGTCGCCCGCGCCTACAAGCCGCAGCCGGAAGCCTATCGCATCACTGCCGAACTGCTGGGCCTCGAACCGAGGCAATGCATGATGGTGGCCGCCCACAATGCGGACCTGCTGGCCGCGCGCGCCGAGGGCTTCCGCACTGCCTACGTCAACCGGCCGACCGAGTACGGGCCGAACCAAAGCAAGGACCTGCGGGCGGAGCACGATTTCGACGTCATTGTCGACAGTTTCGTCGGACTCGCCGACGCGCTCGGCTGCTGAGGGCCCATGGAGATTGGGCCGTTCATCGAGGCCGACCGGGCCATGGTCGTCGACCTGTGGCGGCGCTGCGGGCTGGTCGTGCCCCACAACGATCCCGATCGGGACATCGACCTCTGTCTGCGCGACGGCCATGCGACCATCCTGGTCGGCCGGATCGAGGGGACGCCGGTCGCGACCGCGATGGTCGGCGACGATGGCCATCGCGGCTGGATCTACTATGTCGCGGTCGAGCCGACGCGGCAGGGTCGAGGGCTCGGTCGGCGGATTGTGGCGGCCGCCGAGGAGCGGCTGCGGGCGCGGGGCATTCCCAAGGTGCAGCTCATGGTGCGTGCGACCAACAGCGGAGTGGCCGGATTCTACGACCGGCTCGGCTACGAGGAGACCCCGCGCCTCCTCCTCGCCAAGTGGCTGCGCTGACGGCCGCGCAGTGCCACGCTCAGTAGGTGATGCAGGCCGCGTTCAGGAGGCCGACTGCGAGGGAGATGGTGGCGACGAAGACGGCCGGCGCCATCCGATCCGCCTCGATCTGACGGACGAGATCGGGCAGCAGCAGGCGCGCGATCAGGAAGGTCAGCACCTGGATGGCCATCGCCACCAGCCCCCAGATGGTCATGTCGACCAGGCTGACGCTGTTCTCGATGACGCTCGCGAGGGGAACCGCGAAGCCCAGCAGGGCTCCGGCGAGGCTGACCGCAGCCGCGACATTCCCTTCGCGGATGAGCCGCAGCTCGCGGTGCGGCGTGATCGCCATATAGACGGCGGCGAATGCCGCAAGCAGCAGCAGCGCCACCAGGAAGAAGGCAAGAAAGAAGGGCAGCGTGCTGAGATAGTCCTGCTCCGTGACGAACACGATTCCCCCGCTATAGCCTATTCGAAGAAGTGCGGCACGAACCGGCTGAGATTGGTCGTGACCGGACCGTCGTCCTCACGAACGCCGATCCCGGCCGGCTGCGAGGCGATCACCCAGGAACCGATCACCGCATGATTGCCGTCGAAGGCGGGCAGCGGCGCCATGGCCTGATAGACGTGCCCCGGCGTCGCCGCGGTGACGCCGCCCGGGTGAATCACCACCCCTTCGCCCTCGCGCCCGAAGAAGGGCTTCTCGACGCAGGGCCCCGCGATGCGGGCCGGGTCGAAGGAAGCCGGGAGCAGGTTGGGGTGGCCCTCGAACATCTCCCAGAGCAAGGCGAGCACCGCCTTGTTCGACAGGATCATCTTCCAGGGCGGTTCGATCACGCGCAGGCCCGACGGCCCGATATGGGCTCCGAACTCCTCGGCGATCATCCACTCCCACGGATAGAGTTTGAAGAGATTCAGGATCGGCCGGTCGTCGAGATCGACGAATCCGAGCCCGTTCCAGCCGATCTCGTCGACGAACAGGAAGGCGGTGTCGAGCCCGGCCTGCACGGCGGTGTCGCGCAGATATTCCGTCGTACCGAAATCCTCTGCATGATCCCGCACGCAGGCAAAATAGATCCGGTCATCGAGGCCGTAGGCGCCCCAGGCCTCGACCAGCTTCTCGTGGATCGAGTTGAACTGGTCGGCATCGGGCCGCGTGCTCTCCAGCCAGTCCCACTGCACGACGCTCGCCTCATAGAGCGCGGTCGGCGTGTCGGCATTGTATTCGAGCAGTTTCGGCTCGCCCCGGCCGTCCCAGGACAGATCGAAGCGGCCGACCAGGTTGCGGTCGAACCGGCGCCAGCTCGCGTCGATCAGGGCGTGCGCCGGCTCCGGAATCCCGAGCCGGTCGTAGAGCCGGTCGCGAACGACGCGGTCCACCGCCATCAGGCAGATGCGTTCGATCTCGGCCGTGGCGGCCTCGAGCCGGTCGATCTGCTCCGCGGTGAAGCAGTAGCAGGCCGCCTCGTTCCAGTAGGTCTTGCCGTCGATGGTGTGGAAGCGGAAGTCGAGCGCTTCGACCCGGGCCCGCCAGTCGGGCCGCGGCGCGATCGTAAGCCGCTGCATTCGGAATCAGCTCGCCGCGCCGAAGCCGGTACGGCCGAACCCACCGCGCGGGGTGTCGCGGATCCCGCGCTGCACCCCGAACGACGGCACCCCGGAAGTGCCGGCCACGCGTTGCGGCGGCGGCATCCGGGCGGAATCGATGCGGCCGACCGGCTTGCGGCCGGTATAGGCGGTGTTCTGGGTGTCGCGGTAAAGCGGCGTGGCCGCGAACGCGCCGCCGGTCATGCGGCCCATCATGTAGCCCATCATCATCGGCATGAACCAGCTCCCGCCCGCCTCGGCCGTGGCAGCCGGCACCGGCGTGCAGTTCTCTGCGCCGAACTCGGCTTCGCACGCTTCCCGATCGGCGAATTTGGGAGCCGTCCGGGCATGCTCGTCCTGCGCCGTCTGATAGGCGCGATCGCAGGTCTCACCGTCGTAGGCCGCGGCACAAGCCTTGGCGTCCGGGAAGAAGCGCCCAGAGGCGAGCGGATCATCGCCCGCATCCTCGCAGGCAGTGAGCGTCATCAGGCCGGCAGTCCCCAACAGGGCAAGCCGGATGTGGCGTGACCGCTTCATGGCAGAGAGATCCCGATTACAGCAAAGAGTCCGGTCCGCATGGGCATGCGCCAACAATATGTGCCGTTCCGGCGGCGCCGGGAAGGCGAATCGGCGCCGTCGCCGCAGGCGTGCCACGCAACTCCGGATCGAAAGCCCGCCGCAGGGCGGAACCCCGGGACAGGGGATGGGTTTCCTGCTCGCGATCGGCGGGGCGCAGATCCGCACTGCCGATCGGCCTCGACCGACGGCGGCGACGGGGGCACCCGCCGCCCGCCGACGGCCGAGCCGGCAACGCTAACGGAGAGACGTCGCAATGGCACATCGTATCAAGCTCGTGGCTCTGACAGCTTCACTTATGCTGGGCACGGCGGCCATCGCCTATGCCCAGGGCTCATCCTCGACCGCGGGAGCGGGCGGCCCTGCGGGCGACAGCGGATCGACCGGCACCACGCTCGGCACCGGCGGCACCGCCTCCGGCGGCGGCAGCACCGGGACGACGCTGGGCAGCGGCGGCTCCGGCATGGGGTCGGGCTCGACGCTCGGCACCGGCGGCTCGAGCGGCAGCGGATCGACCGGCACCACGTCCGGCACCAGCGGCTCGAGCGGGTCCGGCACCGGTTCCAGCATGGGATCCGGCTCCGGCATGGGCTCCGGGTCCGGGATGGGTTCCGGCTCGGGCGCGGGATCGGGCTCGACGCTCGGCACCGGCGGCGGAACGACCGGCGGCGACAGCAGTGGGACGACGATGGGAACCGGCGGCTCCACAGGTTCGGGATCCGGGACGGGGTCCGGCTCGACGCTCGGCACCGGCGGCGGCACGACCGGCGGCGGCACCAGCGGCTCCCGCTGACGGGAGCGCGCCCGGCCGCCGGA
>CAZVAR010000098.1:4528-14495 GCA_964625225.1 uncultured Alphaproteobacteria bacterium
CCGGGCCCGTTCCCTCCGGGCCGCCGGCGCCCGGACGCGCCGGCGGCCCGGCCACTCCGCCTCCAACCGCCATGCGCTGCGCGGCGCAGGGCGTCCCGGTTACTCCGCAGGATCGAGCTGCCCCTTGGGGAAGCCGGCGACCGGCCCGATGGCGGCGCGGTCGCGCGACACGACGGCGGGGCTCTGCATATAGACCGTCAGCAGTTCGGCCAGGGACCGTAGCGCATCGACGTGGATGCGCTCATAGCCGTGGCTCGCATCGACACCGAAACAGACCAGGGCCGTACGGATATCGTTACCGGCCTCCACGGCGGACGCGCTGTCACTGCGGTACCAGCGGAACACGTCCCGCTGGTGCGGGATCTCGAACTCGCGGCAAAGATCCAGCAGCCGCCGCGTGAGATGGTAATCGAACGGGCCGCTCAAGTCCTTCATGCTGATCGTCACCCCGGTCTCGCGCGAGTTCTGACCGGGCGCGGTCGTCCCGTTGTCGACCGTCACCATCTCGGCAACGTCGCCGTGCAGCACGGCGGACGCGCCCGAGCCGACCTCCTCGGAGATCGTGAACAGCATGTGGCAGTCGATCGGCAGTTCCAGGCCATGATCCCGAACGGCCTTGATGGCCGCGAACATCACCGCCGCGCCGGCCTTGTTGTCGAGATGTCGCGCATTGACGAACCCGGTCGGAGTGATCTCGCAATTGGTGTCGATCGCCACGAAGTCGCCGACATTGAAGCCGAGCCGCTCCAGATCCGCGCGGCTCTCGGCCATCACGTCCGGACGGAGCTCGACATAGTCCCACCCCACCGGCAGCCGGTCGATCTCATCGTCGAACGTATGGCCCGAGGCCTTCAGCGGCAGGATCGTGCCGCGAAGCGCCTGCGTGTCCGTAAAGATCGTGACACGCGCACCCTCGGCGAACCGCGCCGACCAGTGGCCGATCGGTACCAGCTCGAGCCGGCCATTGTCCTTCAGGCGCTTCACCATGGCGCCGAGCGTATCGAGATGAGACACGACCGCGCGATCGGGGCTGTGCAGCCGCCCGAGCAGGTCGGCGCGAATGGCGCCGCGGCGCGTCAGCTCATAGCGTACCCCGAGGCGCTCCAGTTCCGCACAGGCGCGCAGCACCACGCGGTCCGTGAAGCCGCTGGGACTCGGGATGTCGAGGAGATCCCGAAGCATGGCCAGCAGATAGTCGAGATCGATCTCCGGTTTTCGCATGTCGTCCAGTCGTCATCGGCGTCGTTGCGTCGACCTCCGGCCACCCTCGCCCCGGGAGTCGAGCGACGGACCCCGCCGCGGCGCGAATCGCCCGCGCAGGCGGAACCGGCCACCTCTCGGGCTGCGCGACGCCCGGGCCGGCCGCGGGAAGGTGCTCCGGAAAGGTGCCGCCGGTCAGGCCACCGTCGTGTGAGGGAACAGAAGGTCGACGAAGCGTTCGGCCGTCGGCTGCGGCTCGTGGTTGGCGAGTCCGGGCCGCTCGTTCGCCTCAATAATGACGTGATCCGGCCCATCCACGCGCGGCACCAGCAGATCGAGCCCCACCACCGGGATCTCGATCGCACGCGCCGCCCGCTCGGCCGCGTCCACCAGCGCCGGGTGCATCCGTTCGGTAACGTCGTGGATCGTACCGCCGGTGTGGAGGTTGGCGGTCTTGCGCACCTGCAGGCGTACCCCGTCCGGCAGGACGTCATCGAGGGTATAGCCGGCGCGTGCTATGCAGCGCTCCGTTTCGCCGTCCAGCGGAATGCGGCTCTCGCCGCCGGTCGCCGCCTGCCGCCGCCTGCTGCGGGCCTCGATCAGCGCCTCGATGGTGTGCCGCCCGGTGCCGACGATCTCGGCCGGCCTGCGCACGGCGCCGGCAACGACCTTGTAGTCGATGACGACGATCCGCAGGTCCTGGCCTTCGCAATATTCTTCGAGCAATACGGTCTCGCACTGCTGCCGGGCACGTGCGATGGCCGAGGCAACCTCGTCGGGATCGCGAACGTCGACGCTGATCCCTCGCCCCTGCTCGCCGCGGGCAGGTTTGACCACGACGGACCCGCACCGCGCGACGAAGGCGCTGTTCTCCTCCGGAGAGCCCGCCACCGTCTGATCGGGGACCGCGAGCCCGTTGGCGGCGAGCAGCCGGCGCGTGACCGCCTTGTCGTCACAACGGCTCATCGCGATCGCGTCGGTGAGTTGCGACAGGGACTCCCGGCAGACGATCGAGCGGCCGCCGTGCGTCAGCCGGAAGAAGCCGCCCTCGGCGTCCAGGACCTCCGCCACGATGCCGCGACGGCGCGCCTCGTCGACGATGATCCGGGCATAGGGGTTGAGGCCCTCCTCCGGAGCCGGACCGGTGAAGAGCGGCTCGTTGATGACGTTCTTGCGCTTCAGCGCGAACACGGAGATGCGCTGGAAGCCCAGCCGCTCGTACAGTGCGATCGCCTGATCGTTGTCGTGCAGGACCGAGAGATCGACGAACTGACGCCCTCGCGCGGCATAATGTTCGACGAGCTGACGCACCAGGGCCTCCCCGACGCCGGGGTAGGGCACATCCGGATGCGCGGCAAGGCACCAGAGACTCGACCCGCATTCCGGGTCGTCGAACGCCTCCACATGGTCGACGCCGGTCACCGTCCCAACCACGCGCCCGCTGTCCTCGTCCTCGGCGACGAAGAACGTCAGGCTCTTGCGGGCGCGGTTGGACCAGAAGAAGGCGGGCTCGACCCGCACCATGTCGCGGCGGGCATAGATCTCGTTGACCGCATCGGCATCGGCGCGCGTCTGCAGCCGCCGCACGCGGAAGCCCTTGGGCCGGTCACGCCGGGGCCGGTAATTGGCGATCCAGAGGCGGTAAGCATGGGACGGATCGAGAAACAGTTCGAGCGGCGCCTGCGCCAGGACCACCTGCGGATCGGCGACATAGAACGCGATGTCCCGGCAACCCGGGCGCTCCTCGCGGAGGCAGTCGGCGAGCTCCGCCGGATCGTCGAACGTCTGGCCGAAGATGAGGCGGCCCCAGCCGCAGTCGAGCGCGACGTTGCGCGGTCGCTCCCGGAGCGCCCATTCGGCAGCGTCGGTCCGCCCGCCGATGCTGGGCGAGACCTGGCGTTCCAGCCGGTGCCGCAGCCGGTCGCGCCCGGCGCGCACGAAACGCTGCTCTGTCATCCTGCCCCCTTTGCCTAGAGTCCCTGGGTCTGCAGCCACTGTTCCAACAGCGCGATCTGCCACAGCTTCGAGCCGCGCAGCGGCGTGAGATCGGCATTCGGCGACTGCAACAGGGCCTCCACATAGGGCGCCCGGAACAGCGCGCGCTCACGCGCGGCGCGGGAGTGCAGCACGTCCCTGACCATGTCGAGATAGGGCCCCTGGAGATATTTCAGCGCCGGCACCGGGAAATAGCCCTTCGGTCGGTCGATGACCTCGTCGGGAATGACCCTGCGTGCCGCCTCCTTCAGGATCCATTTGCCGCCCTCGCGGATCTTCAGCTCGGGCGGAATCCGGGCGGCCAGCTCGACCAGCTCGTGGTCTAGAAAGGGCACCCGGGCCTCGAGGCCCCAGGCCATCGTCATATTGTCGACCCGCTTCACGGGGTCGTCCACCAGCATGACCGTCGTGTCGAGCCGCAGCGCCTTGTCGGCGGCCGTCTCGGCGCCGGGCGCCGCGAAATGCTCGGCCACGAAGGCTCGGCTGTAATCGCCGTCGACGAAGCGCGGATGTACCGCACGGGCGAACTCGGCATGATCCCGGTCGAAGAAGACGCGCGCATAGTCGCCGACCGGATCCTCGCTCTCCAGCATCGGCGGGTACCAGTGATAGCCACCGAAGACCTCGTCCGCCCCCTGCCCGCTCTGCACCACGGCGACGTGCTTCGAAACCTCCTCGGACAGGAGGAAGAAGCCGATCGCGTCGTGACTGACCATCGGCTCCGCCATGGCGGCGATGCAGTGCTGCAGCGCCGGCAACGCCCGCTCGGACTCGATGAAGATCCGATGGTGCCGGGTGCCGTAGCGCTCCGCGATGAGATCCGAATACCGGAACTCGTCGCCGCGCTCGTCTCCCACGCTCTCGAAGCCGATCGAGAAGGTCTCGAGGCCGCTCTGACCCAGCGCCGCCAGCAGCCCGACGATCAGGCTCGAATCCAGTCCGCCGGACAGAAGCACGCCCACCGGCACGTCGGCGACCAGCCGCCGCTCGACCGCGCGGGTCAGCGCGTCCAGAACCCGTTCCTCCCAGTCCGCCTCCGAGAGGCCGGCATCCTTCGGATCGCGGACGAACACGGGCGCCCAGTAGCGATGCTCCGAGCGCCGGCCGTCCGGCTCGATCGTCAGCGTCGTGGCCGGCGGCAGCTTGCGGATGCCCCTCAGGATCGTCAGCGGCGCCGGCACCACGGCGTGGAAGGTCATGTAATGGTGCAGCGCCCGGGCGTCGATGTCGGTGTCGAGGCCGCACGGATCGGCTCGCTCCGCCGCGAGCAGCGCCGGCAGGCTGGAGGCGAAGCGCAGCCGCCCGCCGCACTCGGCGAGATAGAGCGGCTTGATCCCCAACCGGTCGCGGGCCAGCGTGACGCGGCCGGACGCCCGCTCCCAGATCGCGAAGGCGAACATGCCCTGGAAACGCTCGACGCAGGCGGCCCCCCAGGCATGGAACGCCTTCAGCACCACCTCCGTGTCGCCGCTCGAAAAAAAGCGATAGCCCTGCCCCTCGAGGACGCCGCGGAGCTCTTCGTAATTGTAGATGAGTCCGTTGAAGGCGACCGCCAGGCCGAGATCGGGGTCGACCATCGGCTGCTGCGCCCGCTCCGAGAGGTCGATGATGCTCAACCGCCGGTGGCCGAGCGCCACCCGTCCCTGAAGGAACAGCCCCTCGCCGTTCGGGCCGCGCGCGCTCTGGCAGGCGTTCATGGCCGCGACCGCGGCCGCCGAGGCGCCTCGGTCGTCGAAGCGCAGTTCGCCGGCAATGCCGCACATCTCAACAGCCTCCTGCAATCGCGGTGCGACGACGGCCGCGGCGCGGCAGACAGTCAGGAGAACCGAAAATCGGGTGAGGAGACGTCGGCGTCCAATCAGGCATAGGGGGAACCTATGCGGTCATGCTCCGATGTCAACCCGGGGACAATTCTTACAATGATTGCGATCACCACGAATGCAGCACGACTTGTCGCACATTGGACTCCGATATGTCGATGCCGCGGGATCAAGACGCATCTCGCACCGGACTCACCGCATTACTAAGGCGCATCACAGCGATCGGGCCGCCGGAGCCGACCGAGCGCGCCCGGCGCCCGGGCCGACGAAACGGACCGACCCGGCACGCCCGGCGCTGCCGCCTCCGGGCGAGGCGGTTAACACAAATTAACGACAATCGACCGCCGTTCTCCTATAAGGTGCATATCGATCGGGTCCGCTGTCGGACCCGTCGGCCCGAACGCCGGGCCCGGTTTCGCGATGTTGCGTTTATGGCCGCTGCGGCAGACAGCGAAACAAACTGCCGACGATCGAGTGGGACGGGTCGCCTGGATGCCGATTCGTCCACCGCCCGCCGAGTGCTCCGTTCCGATGCGGCCCGGCCCCGGTTGCGACGGCGCCTCGCCGTGGAACGGGCCCGCGGACTCCGTCACGCCCGGCAGCCCGAACCGAGCACGCGACATTCCCGGGCGTTGGATCCGACGGCACGGTCTGCGCCTCCGGCCTTCGCCGCCCCGATCGACCGGCGCCGCGCCACGACGGCTGCAGCGCGGCGTCCCGCGGGGGCCGGTATTCCCCGTCGCCGCCCGGTGTGATCCGGGCTCAAAGTTTCATGTTGCCTGTGCATCGAAAGATGAACATTTGTGGTGACCGATGAGCGTTCGGCGACCGGCATCATGAAGGGCGGTAACGCACCGGGCGTGCGGAGGGCACGCGGAGGCCGGGGCGCAGGCCCGCCGCTCGTACATCTGCAATCAGTGAAGAAGGACGATCCATCCGATGAATTGGCAACGCGACCGAGCCGGCGGACCCAACCGACGTTCTCGCGATTTCCGGGACTCTGGCTTCGGCGACGCTGCGCACGATAACTGGCGCCCGCCCGCGCGCCGGCCCCGTCCCTCCGGTTTCGGCTCGGGCGCGCCCGAAGCCGACCGGACCGACGTGACGGTCCGGGTGAAGTGGTTCAACGCGATGAAGGGCTTCGGCTTCGTCAGCCCGACCGACGGGAGCCCGGACGCGTTCCTGCATGCCTCGGTTCTGGAGCGTGCGGGGCACCGGGAACTGCCGGAGGGGGCGACCATCATCTGCGACCTCGGCCAGGGCGGCCGCGGGCCGCAGGTGGTCAACATCCACTCGGTCGACGAATCGACCGCATCGCCGTCGCCGCGCCGCGACGCCGGCCCGGTCAACGCAGCGGGAACCCCCGGCACCGGCACGGTCAAGTGGTTCAACCCGGACAAGGGCTTCGGCTTCATCAGCCCGGACGGCGGCGGCAGCGACGTCTTCGTGCACATCTCCGCCGTGGAGCGCGCCGGCCTCGGCAGCCTGCATGAGGGCCAACGCCTCGGCTTCCAGCTCGAGCCGGGCCGACAGGGCAAGGTCGCAGCCGTCAATCTGCGCGCGCTCTGACGAGAAACCGGCCGGCCGCCCGTGCGGTGGCCGGCCGCGACTCGGAACCGGACCTTCGCGGGCAGAAAGAAAGTAGCCCGCGATCACACATCGAGAATGAAAGCCGCGAGGCGGAGTCGCCCTGCGCCTCCGAGTCGCACGCGCGGCGACGCTGCACCCGGTGAGCGCTGCCCGACGGCGGCCGGGCACAGCGGCTCACGGTCCCCGCGGCGCAGGATGCGGCGGCGGTGGCGATCGAAGTCGGCCGGGCGCTCCGACGGCTGCCGAAGGTACAGCGGGAACCGGCCCTGCCGATCGCCAGCGAGGGCAGGCGCGACGACGAGGCGGCGGAGACCCGATCCCGGCGCCCCGGCCGGGCTCGGCGCGCACGCGCAGCCTGCCCCTATCCTCCGAACACGACCGGCGCCGAAAGCTGACGCACCGTCCGAATCAGCGCCATGGCGACGATGCGGCCGGTCTTCCGGTTCTCCTCCGAGGGCAGCACCTCCTCGACGAAACGGAAGCGGCCGAAGGCGCCGGAGGCTTCGATCTCCACGACATGCGTCGCGATGCCGGGATCGGCGACGATGTGCAGTTCCGTCGCGTCGAGCCCCATTCCCGCCAGGGCCGCCGCGGCCGATACGTTGACGTTGGCCGGATAGAGGCGGGCGCCCTCGCGCACGGGGCCGCGGAACAGCGTCACCGGCCCCGGCAAACAGCCGAGATCGTGCGCCGCTTCCGCCGGGGTGCCCCTCCAGGAGTCCGGATCCTTCCGCACCGTGACGGTCACGCGATCGAGCCCGCCGACCGCCGCGGCGCCGAGAATGTCGAGCGCGCCGATGCCGGCCGACGGAATCACCAGACGCCGACCGGCTTCCTGCGCCGTGCCGATCAGGCGGTCATGCAACGCCGCATCGCTCAGCGCCCCGACCGAGGTCACGTAGAGATCGGCCCCCCGGCGCAGCGCCGTCGCGCCGTGCGCCCGCAGCGCCTCGTGGCCGGCGCATTCGAAGACGGCGTCGAGCGGCGCGCCGAAGAACCGCTCCGGCTCGGCCGTCAGCGGCACGCCGGCCTCGGTGCGGCCGCTGCGCACCAGGACCGCGGGGCACACCGCGTCCCCTGCCCTTCCCTCGGCGATCGCCCGGTACAGGGCCCGGCCGATCGCGCCGAAGCCGATGATCCCGACCCGGACCGGCATGAACTCAGGCCCGCTCGGCGTGGGCGGCCGGGACCGCACCGGCCCCCCGGCTGGCCGGGCGCTTCGCCCACGATGCGAGCAGGGTGCCGAGAATGCCCCGCGGCAGGAAGATGATGAAGATCACCAGCAGGAAGCCGTAGATCGTGGTATCGAGCCCCACCATGTCGGTGCCGATCAGCACGCGCAGGAACTCCGCCAGGAGGATGGTGAACACGGCCCCCACCGTGGGCCCGAGCATGACGTAGATGCCGCCGGCCACGACCGCGAAGACGATCTGCAGCGAGACCGCGATGCCCGACACGCTGTCCGGATTGATGTAGAGCTGGTACTGACCGTAGAGGATACCGGCGAAGGCGGTCATCATCGCGCTGATCACGGTGATCCGCAGCTTCTGTCCGGTAACGTCGACCCCGGCCGCGGCGGCCGCATCCTCGTCCTCGGAGATCGCCTCCATGGCATAGCGCGCCATGCTGCGGTCGACCTTCCACCAGACCCACAGCCCGGCCGCCCAGGCCATCAGGGCGATCACGTAGAAATAGTCCTTGTCGGCGAACTGCAGGGCGTACCAGGAGATGCCGTCGCCATGCTGCCGGGGCGTCAGGCCGAGCGAGCCTCCCGTATGCTCGCGCAGGGCCACGATCGTCAGCCGGACCACCTCCGCGAGCGCGAGCGTCACCAGCGCGAAATAATGGCCGACGATGCGGAAGCGGAAGCACGGATAGCCGATCACCACCCCGGTGACCGCCGCCAGCGCGAGCGCCACCGGAATGCCGAGCCAGGGTGTCAGGCCGAGGTCGTTCCAGAGCAGCGCCACCGTATAGGCGCCGATCCCCATGAAGGCGCCGTGGCCGAGGGAGACGAGACCGAACCGCCCCATCAGCGACCAGGCCGTATAGGCGAGCGACCAGATCAGGATCAGGATCAGCAGGTGCAGGAAATATTCCGGCACGCCGAGAACGGGCACCGACAGCAGGAACGCGGCGGCGGCGATCGCGAGAACGCGGCTCATGACCTCTTTCCCAGAATGCCCTCGGGCCGGACGAACATCATGACGATGAAGAAGACGAAGGCGATCACGTAGCCCCACTCGACGGCGAAGTAGAAGCCGCCGACCGCGATGATCTCACTGAAGACGAAGGCGGCGACGAAACCGCCGATCATGTTGCCGAGCCCGCCCAGCACGCAGATCATGAAGGTGATCGGCCCGAACTGGAGGCCGATCGCCGGGTGAACGTCGTATTGCAGGACCAGGAGGCAGGCCGCCAGCCCGGCCAGCGCCCCGCCGATGGCAGAGGTGGTCAGATAGACCTTCCGGCTGTTGACGCCCATCAACACCATGATCTCGCGATCCTGTGCGATGGCGCGGATCGCCGTACCCATGAAGGTACGGGTCAGGAACAGATAGAGGCAGATCATCCCGATCAGCGCCGCCCCGAAGGCGAGCAGCCGCGCAAAGCTGATATACATCTCGGCAAATTCGAGGATCGGCAGGCGCAGGCCGAGATTGCGGAACTCGATGCCGAACAGCAGGGTCGCCAGGCTCTGCAGGAAGAACAGCACGCCGCCGGTGGCCAGGAGCTGATTGATCGGCGCCGTGTGGAGGATGGGCTGGATCACGAGGTAGTGGAGCAGCAGCCCCATCACGGCGACGCCGAGAATGGCGAGCAGGCCGGCCAGGACCAGCGGCACGCCGTGCACGGCATACAGGAAGTACACCGCGTACATGCCGAACATCACCAGTTCCGCGTAGCAGATCCAGACGACGTCGATCACGCCGAAGACCAGGTTCAGCCCCAGCGCGAGCAGCGCCAGGACACCGCCGAGCAGAAGGCCGTTGACCAGGGCCTCGAGAAGGTAAATGTCGAACAGCTCGAACACGGGCGCGGCCTCCTAGACCCCGATATACGCCTTGCGGACATGCGCGCTCTCGCGCAGCTCGGCCGCGGTCCCGCTCGCCCGGATCGTCCCGGCCTCGAGCAGGTAGGCGCGGTCGCAGACCTGGAGGACCTGCTGCACGTTCTGCTCGACGATCAGCACGGTGAAGCCTTCGCGGCGGATTCGGCGGACAAGGTCGAACACCTGCTCGACCACCACCGGCGCGAGCCCGGCCGACGGCTCGTCCATCAGCAGAAGCTTGGGCGCCGACATCAGCGCCCGGCCGATGGCGCACATCTGCTGCTCGCCGCCCGACATGGTGCCGGCGAGC
>CAZVAR010000099.1:0-3715 GCA_964625225.1 uncultured Alphaproteobacteria bacterium
CTGATGGAGCTGCTGGTCACGCTGGACGCGCTGCGGCGAGGCTCGGCCCGGCGCGTCACGGCGGTCATTCCCTATTTCGGCTATGCCCGACAGGATCGGAAGACCGGTCCGCGGACACCGATCTCCGCCAAGCTGGTCGCGAACCTCATCACCGTAGCCGGGGCCGACCGGGTACTCACCCTCGACCTCCACGCCGGCCAGATTCAGGGCTTCTTCGACATTCCGACCGACAACCTGTTCGCTGCACCGGTGTTCTGCCGCGACATCCGCGAACGTTACGACGGCGAGCCGATGGTGATCGTGTCGCCGGACGTCGGCGGCGTGGTGCGCGCGCGCGCCGTGGCCAAGCGGCTGGAATGCGACCTCGCCATCATCGACAAGCGGCGGGAACGCGCGGGCGTGTCGGAGGTCATGAACATCATCGGCGACGTAAAAGGCCGCCGCTGCATCCTGATCGACGACATCGTGGACTCCGCCGGGACGCTCTGCAACGCCGCGGCCGCCCTGATCGAGGCCGGCGCCAGCGCCGTGTCCGCCTATGTCACTCACGGCGTGCTCTCCGGCGGCGCGGTGGCACGGGTCGCCTCCTCTCCGCTCGAGATGCTGGTCTCCACCGACAGCATTCAGGCGACCGAAGCCGTCCGCGTCGCGAAGAACATCCGGCAGCTCACGATCGCGCCGCTGCTCGGCGAAGCGGTGCGCCGGATCAGCGAAGAGCGGTCGGTGTCGAGCCTGTTCAGCTAGCGCCGGTTCAGCGAGATCTGGCCGACCGCAGATCATTCCCTATATTCCGCGCGGCATGCGGCGCCCGCGCCGGCGCGGGTCCGGAAGGAGAGGACACATGAGCGACATCGTCACCCTTGAGGCCGAACGCAAGACGGCCAGCGGCACCGGCGCGGCGCGCGCCGTCCGACGCGCCGGCCGCGTGCCGTGCATCGTCTACGGCGGCGACGCCGAACCGATGATGGCCACGGTCGAGAGCCGCCTGATCGAGCGCTACCTGAACCAACCCGGCTTCTACAGCCGGCTGTTCGATCTGGCGATCGACGGCCGCACCGACCGTGTGATCGCCCGCGAGGTGCAGCTGCATCCGGTCAAGGACAAGCCGCTTCACATCGACTTTCTGCGCGTCTCGGCCGGCGAGACGATCACGGTCGCCGTACCGGTGCATTTCATCAACGAGAACCAGGCGCCGGGCATCCGCCGCGGCGGCATGCTCAACGCCGTGCGCCATGAGATCGAGGTGACCTGTCCGGTCGACGCGATTCCCGCCAGCATCGAGATCGACCTGACCGGGCTCGAGATCGGCGACTCCGTCCACATCAGCGCCGTCACCCTGCCGGCCGGTGTCACGCCCACCATCACCGACCGCGATTTCACGGTGGCCACCATCGTGGCGCCCTCCGGCATGCGCGACGCCGATGTCGCCGGCGAGCCGTCGCAGCCGCCGTCCGAGGCCGAAGCGACGCAGGCCAAGGACGAGGAGTAAGGCGCGCGCGACCGGCGCGCCGACGCGCGGGAGCTCCGTACGGTGCGCCTGCTGGTCGGTCTCGGCAACCCGGGACCCAAATATGCGCGACAGCGGCACAATATCGGCTTCATGGCCATCGACGCGATCGCTGCGGCGCACGGGTTTCCCGCGTTCCGCCGGCGCTTCCAGGGCGAGGTCAGCGAGGGCCGGCTGGGAGGAGAGCGCGTCGTTCTACTCAAGCCGCTGACCTATATGAACGAGTCCGGACGGTCGGTCGGCGAGGCGATGCGCTTCTACAAGCTCGAACCCGGCGACGTAACCGTGTTCCACGACGAACTCGACCTGGCGCCGGGCAAGGTCCGGGTGAAGCGGGGCGGCGGGGCGGCCGGCCACAACGGCCTCCGCAGCCTCGATGCCCATATCGGCAAGGACTATTGGCGGGTCCGGCTGGGCATCGGCCACCCGGGCCGGCCGGAGCGGGTCGTCGGCTACGTGCTCAGCGACTTCGCCAAGACGGACGCGGAGTGGCTGGCCCCCCTGCTGGATGCGGTCGCGACGGCAGCACCGCTGCTGGCGGCCGGCGACGACGCGAACTTCATGAACAAGGTGGCGCTGCTGACGCAGCCGCCGCGGCCGAAGGCGCCGAAGAGCGCCCGGACCGACGTGGCCGGGACGGGACCGGCCGGCAACGAGAGCTGAAAGGCGATGGGCTTCAATTGCGGCATCGTCGGCCTGCCGAATGTCGGCAAGTCGACCCTCTTCAACGCGCTGACCGCGACTGCCGCGGCGGAGGCGGCCAACTATCCCTTCTGCACGATCGAGCCGAATGTCGGCCGGGTCGCGGTTCCCGACCCGCGGCTCGACACCATCGCGCGGATCGCCAATTCGGCGAAGATCGTGCCGACCTTCCTGGAGTTCGTCGACATTGCCGGCCTGGTGCGCGGCGCCAGCCGCGGCGAAGGGCTCGGCAATCAGTTTCTGGCCAACATCCGCGAGGTCGATGCGATCGCGCACGTGCTGCGCTGCTTCGACGAGGGCCAGGTCACGCATGTCGAGGGCAGCATCGACCCGCTGCGCGATGCGGACACGGTCGAGACCGAGTTGATGCTGGCCGATCTCGACAGTCTGGAGCGACGGTTCGACACGACGGTAAAGAAGGCACGGACCGGCGATCGCGAGGCCAAGGAGCTGGCCGCGGTGATGGAGCCCGTGCTGACGGCGCTGCGCGACGGCCGCCCGGCCCGGTCGGTCCGGCTCGATCCGCAGCAGGAGCCGATCCTGCGCCGGCTGCAGCTCCTCACCGCCAAGCCGGTCATGTATGTCTGCAACGTCGACGAGGGCTCGGCGGTCACCGGCAATGCCTGGTCGCGCGCGGTCGCGGAGCGCGCGGCACGGGAGGGTGCCGCGACGGTCGTGATCTCCGCCGCGATCGAGGCCGAGGTCGCCCAGCTCGCCGACCCCGAGGAGAAGCGCGAATTCCTGGCGAGTCTCGGGCTGGAGGAGCCGGGCCTCAACCGGGTCATCCGCGCCGGCTACGAGCTGCTGGGACTGATCACGTTCTTCACCGTCGGGCCGAAGGAGGCGCGGGCCTGGACGGTGCCGGCCGGCACCAAGGCGCCGCAGGCGGCCGGCACGATCCACACGGATTTCGAGCAGGGCTTCATCGCCGCCGAGACGATCTCCTACGCCGACTTCGTCGCCCATGGCGGCGAGCAGGGCGCGAAGGCCGCGGGCCGGATGCGGCAGGAGGGTCGCGACTATGTGGTCCAGGACGGGGACGTAATGCTGTTCCGCTTCAACGTCTCGAAGCGGGCGAGCTAGATCCATCGGCGCACCGACGCCCGGTACTCGCGGTAGGCGTCGCCGAACCTGGCTTCGAGATAGCGTTCCTCGCGCAGGACCACGCCGTAATGAACGACGGCGACCGTCGGCACGAGCAGCGCCAACATCCACAGGCTGTTGGCCAGGATGGCGATCCCGGCCGACGCGACGGTCATCGCGACGTAGATCGGATTGCGCGACCAGCCGTAAGGCCCGGTGCGGATGATCGTCGTGGTCGGCTTCCAGGGCTCCACCGGCGTACCGGCGCTGCGGAACTGGCCGAGCGCGGCGATCAGCAGCAGCCCGGCGAGCAGGACCAGGAGGCTGCCGATCAGGTAGCGTGCCTCCGTCGCGAGCAGTTCCGTCGGCAGCAGCAGCTCCAGCCCGGCGCCGGCAATGAGGAAGCCGGCATAGATCAGCGGC
>CAZVAR010000099.1:3725-14143 GCA_964625225.1 uncultured Alphaproteobacteria bacterium
GCGATCACGCCGGCATGGTCCTTCGCTTCAGCCATCACCCTCTCCCGACCTGGCCCCCTTGCCCGCAACGACCCGGCCGCGGCCCGCATTCCAGCGCCATGCCGCCCGCCGGCCGCTCAGCCTGACGCCGCCCACCCAGCGATCGCAACCGCCCGACCGGACCCAGTCGAAGCCGCCCGCGAGCACGGCGGCCCCGGCCTCCGTCGGACGGAAGCTGCCGGCGCGCTCCGGCTCGAGCGCCGGCACCCGGCCGGAGGCCAGCCGCCGAAGTACGGGCAGGATCATCAGGTCGCCCAGAAACGGCTGCGGATCGCACCGCTGGACCTCGGTGAAGATCTCCGTCCAGTGGCGGGCGCCGGCCGCTACGGCCCGGAGGATCAGACGCTCGGTCAGGCCGAGGCCGTCGCCGGTCCAAGGGAGCTCCTGCAGGTGGCGCCGCAGCGCCGGGGCCAGCAGCGGCAGCGACGGCGTGCCGCTCGGTACAAGCACCGAAAGATCGGAAGGGTCCGGTGCCCGGAAGGCCCGCCAAGCCCGGGCTCCGGTCAGGAGCTGTTCCGCCGTCACCGACCGCTCCCGCCCGGCCAGAGTCGCGAGCTGATCCGGCGCGAGCTGCCCGAGGCCGATGAACCGGCTCATACCCGGAAAGCCGTCGATGGAAATCAGGAACAGCCTGGCCGCGGCCTCGGGGCGGCCGGCGAAATGGTCGAGGAGGCGGATCAGCACGGCCTGATCGTAGAGATCGTGCTCGAACCAGATCACGATCCGGTCGTAGGCGGCGGCGCCTTGCAGCGCTGCCTCCTCGCGGACGAGCCGCTCGCGGATCTCCCGCAGCGGCCGGCCATAAGCCTCTGCGACGAATCCGGCCCGAACGTCACGGAACGCGGTCGCGTCCAGGCCGGCCGGCACCGGCCCCTGGCACACGGGGTCGGCATATTCGAGATAGTCGCCGTCGTTGCCGGCCTGCCGGAGCGTGTCCCGAATGTCGCTGCCGCAGCGCACATGCAGCACGCGCATCGGCTATTTCCCTTTTCCTTCGGCTCGGGCCCGCATCAGCGCCGCCACCCCGCGATCCCCGGGGCGATCCGCTGACTCCAGCGCGGCGACGACCCGCGCGCGGTCGTCGGGCGAGCGATTCTGGCTCAGCTTCGATTTCGCCTCCAGCCGGGCGATCGGCATTTCGAAAGCGACCAATCCGCGCATCATGCCCGCCAGATAGGCCCGCGGCAGCCCCGCCATCGTCCATGCGCCCGGCCCCTCGCCCTCGTAGCACGCGACCATCCGCGCCAGGATCGCCTCGGCCTTCGCGCCATCGATGACCCGGGGCGCGCCATAGGCGTGCACGACCGCATAGTTCCATGTCGGCACGCTCGGCTGAACCCCGTACCAGCGCGGTGAGACATAGGCGTGCGGACCGACGAAGATCGCCAGCGCCTCCGCCATACCGTCGAAACCACGCCATTGCGGGTTCGCGCGCGCCATATGCCCGATCAACGTGGTGCCTGCGCCCGGGGCAGGCTCGATCAGCAGCGGGAGATGCGTGGCGAAGGGTCGCCCCTCGACCGTCGTGACCAGCGTGGCGAAGGCGTTGTCGCGCATAAGGTCCCGGATGCGCTCCGGATCGTCCTCGAGGAACGGCTCGGGCAGATACATTCAGCGCCTCGCTACCTCTGTCGAACCCATGGGTTCCATGGGGGTTCATGGGGTTCTATGGGGCTCGATGGGGATTCATGTGGCTTCATGGGGCTCGATGGGGAATGGGGGATACGTGTGGCTTCATGGGGGTCGGATGGGAGTTGCATGGGCTGGCGGCCGCCTCCGAAGGCCTCGATCACGATCCAGACGGCGGCTCCCGGATCGGACAAAGCAAAATCATATCATGACTTTAGTCCTATATCAACCGCGACCGGCTCCGCGCGCGGCATCGCTGCGGGCATCGGCGTGGCCAATCGTTACGGGCTTCCGTTGGTTCGTCGCCCCGGCTGCGCGACGGTGCGGCGAGCCGGCCCGCCGACAGCGCCGCGACGACCGGGCCCGCTCGATCGAGACCGGCAGGGGCGACCGGCGACGTTGTCCGGAGCGGCGGGGACGCGCTACACTTGCGCGAGACATCCGCCGCGAACACGGGACAGGAGGCACCGCATGGGTCACGTCATGCAGCTTACGGCCAATGACGGCTTCAGCTTCGACGTCTACCGAGCCGATCCGCAAGGAAAGCCGCGCGGCGCGCTGCTGGTCATCCAGGAAATCTTCGGCGTCAACAGTCACATCCGCAGCGTCGCCGACGGCTTTGCGGCGGAGGGCTATGCCGTGATGGCGCCGGCCCTGTTCGATCGGGCCGAGAAGGGCTTCGAGGTCGGCTACACGCCGGAGGACATCGCCAAGGGCCGGGACGTGCGGGCGAAGATCTCCTGGGACGCGGCGGTGATGGACATGACGGCCACCGTCGAGGCGCTGCTCCGCTACGGCAAGGTCGGCGCGGTCGGCTATTGCTGGGGCGGCTCCCTGGCCTGGCTGGCGGCGACCCGGATCGAGGGCCTCGCGGCCAGCGTCTGCTACTACGGCGGCCAGATCGCCGGATTCAAGGACGAGCGCCCGCGCTGCTCGGTCATGATGCATTTCGGCGAGACCGACAAAAGCATCCCGATGTCGGACGTCGATGCGATCCGGGAGGCGCAACCGAACGTAACCGTCTTCGTTTATCCGGCCGGGCATGGCTTCAACTGCGAACAACGGGCCGATTACCATCCCGAGAGCGCCCGGCTCGCGCGGCAGCGGACGCTGGAATTCTTCGCGCAGCATGTCGGATGAGCGGAACCGGGAATCCGGTTGCCAAATTCAAATCGGGGAGAGTCGGGAATCGCTAGGATAGGGTCGATCGCCGCCGGCGGAACCGGCCGACCTGTCAAGCCGTTTGCGCCGGCTTACCGGGACTGCTACAAGACGCTATCGGCAGTGTGGTATAATCGACACCTACTTTCCGAGCGAACTCACCCAAACGGGTCACGATCCAGGCGGGCGGCGCCGCGGGCGATGCCGCCCGGTGGCTGCAGCCCCCACGGCCCGAAAGAGCGGAACTGATCGGAATGGCCGATATACAGGAAAGAATTCTCCTAAACTTGCCCTATTTGCGGCGCTATGCGCGCATGCTGACGGGCTCGCAGGAGCGGGGCGATCACTATGTCGGTGCCTGCCTCGAGGCGATCGTCGAGGAGCCGGAGAGCATGTACGAGGCCGCCGACGCGCGGCTCGAACTGTTCCGACGCTTCCACCAGATCTGGAACATGGTGGACAGCGCACTGCCCGAAGACGAAACGATGGGCAGCAATCTCGAGGCACGGCTGAAGCAGAGCCTCGCCAATCTCCCCTCGAAGGAACGTCAGGCCCTGCTGCTGGTCTCGGTGGAAGGCTTCACCATCGAACAGACGAGCTACATACTCGACCTGCCCGAGTCGGAGGTGCACGAGTTGATCCGCCGCGCGCGGGTCGATATCTCGCAGCGGACAATGGCGAACATCCTCATCATCGAGGACGACGCCATCATTGCCCTCAACAACGCCGAGATCGTCCGCGAGATGGGGCACAAGGTGATCGGCACCGCCGCCCGGCAGGCGGAAGCACTGTCGCTGGCACGGCAGACCTCTCCGGACCTGATCCTTGCCGATATTCAGCTCGCCGAAGGCGACAGCGGCATCGTGGCCGTCCAGGAGATCCTGCGCAGCACCCAGGTGCCGGTGATCTTCGTGACCGGCTTCCCCGAACGGCTGCTGACCGGCAAGACGCTGGAGCCGGCCTTCGTCATCACCAAGCCGTTCGAGCCGGACACGCTGAAGACGGCGATTGCGCATGCGCTGTCGACGGCCGAGATGCACGCCGCCTGAGCCGGTCCCGGGCCGACAGCACACGCCCGGTCAGGGTCCGGGCGCCCTGCCTGTAGATCTTCCTCGCGCTGGCGCGTGACCGCGGCCGGAACGGTCGCACGCCCGATGCTCCGGTCACGCGGCGTCGTGGAAGATGATGCCGAGCGTGTAGCGTTCGCCCGCGCGGACGCGGCTGACGCCGTGGCGCATGGCGGCGCGCCCGGTTCCCTTGGCGGTTGCGACCGGCCGCTCGTTCACCGGGAAGAGAATGAGGTCGCCCTGGTCGAGGACGATGACCTCACCGCGGGCCTGCTGGCGCGGCCGGTTCTCGACCAGCAGGAACTCGCCCCCCTCGAAATCCCGGCTGCGACGGTTGAGCAGGACCGTTCCCTGCAGCGGGAAGAGCAGGTCGCCATAGAGATCGCGATGCAGGCAGTTGTAACCGCCGGCGCGGTAGCGGAGCAGCAGCGGCGTCGGCTTGGTCTGGCCGGCGGCAGCGCAGCGGGCGCGGTACGCGTCCAGCGTCGCGGGGTAGCGCTCCGGCCGGCCCATCGCCGCCATCATGGCATCGGCCATGGGGGCGAGCCTCGCATAGAGCGCGTGCCGGAGATCGGCCACCAGCGCCGGCAGCGGCTCCGCGAAATAAGCGTAGTCGCCCTCCCCGAAGCGGTAGCGGGCCATGTCGACCCTGCGGCGGAAGCGCGCATCGTCGGAATAAAGAGCGATCAGACCGGCACACTCCGCCGGGGTCAGCAGCCCGCGGATGTGCGCATGACCCTGCTCCGCAAGATCGCGGGCGACCGCGTCCCAGTCGAGCCGGGCGACGCGGTCGGCCACCGCCTCCCCGCTCACGCCGCGACGAACTCCAGCAACACGCCGCGGGCATGCTGCGGATCGACACGGATGCCGCCGCCGAACGGCTCGACCGGCACGCCCTGCGCGTTCAGATAGTCGGCGGTCGCGTCGATCGAGCCGACCGCGATCCGAAGCGCATACCAGGACGGCAACGGGAGCGCCGGTGCTGCCGCCCCCTCGTGCAGCATCGCGAAGTTCATGGGGGTCGCGAGATGGATGCGACCGCGGCCGGTCTCGACCACGGCCCCGTAGCCGGTGGCCGACACCGCATCCTCGCCGAATACGCGCGCCATTGCTGCCGCCGCGGCGGCCGGGTCCGCCACCAGCCCGGTGATGCCGACGAACGCCTTCGCCCCGTTCGGATGGCGCACCAGCTCCGGCGTGCGCATCAGCTCCGGCGTCTTGTGGCCGCACAGGAACATGCCGAGGCCGGCGGTCTCGGCCGGGGGGATGAACAGATTGCGGAACCGTACCATCTCGCCGCTGTCCTGAAGCGGGCGGGCAAGGTCATGCGGCCCGTCGGGATGGAGGCCGGCCGCCGCCAGATCGGCCTTCGCAGCGTCCGCGTCGGGCGTGCCGAGGGCCAGCCGCTGCAAGCCCTCGCCGCGCGAGGCCAGGCCCTCGAGCAGGCCGCCCGAGTCCAGTTCCGGGCGCAGGACCCCCAGCAGCTCCAGATAGGTGTCCGGGAACATCAGGCAGTAGTTCGAGGTCGCCCGTCCCGCATGATCGCCGCGCGGCGCCGGCGTGAAACCGAGGCGCAGATAGTCGGCCCGCGCGCCTTCAAGATCGTTGACGCCGATGATGACGTGGTCCAGCCCGAGAATCGCCTTGGCCACCTTGTCCTCCCGTCCCGTTTCGCCGCGGCCGAGCCGACGGCCATCCGATGATATTAGCGCAGCGCGGCGGCGATGTTGCCGCCGTCCACGGTCAGGACGGCGCCGGTCGTCTTGCGCGCCAGCGCCAAATCCACGAAGGCCTGGGCAACGTCCGCTGCGGTCACTTCGCGCCGCAGCAGGTTGCCGCGCATATAGTCGGCCTCCGAGACGCCGCGCGCCTTCGCCCGGGACGCCACCATCCGGTCGGTCAGCAGGCCACTGCGGATCCGGTCGGCATTGACCGCATTGGCAGCGATGCCCTCGGCGCCGTAGTCGACCGCATACTGCCGCATCAGCGCGAGCGTCGCCGCCTTCGGCAGCCCGTACGGGCCGAAGTTCGGACCGGGATTGACCGCCTGTTTCGAGGCGTTGAACAGGAGCACGCCGCCCGTCTTCTGTGCCCGCATCACCGCGACGGCCGCCTGCGCGACATGCTGGTGCGCGAAGAAGTTGAGCTCGAAGCTGCGGCGGAGCACGGCCTCATCCACCTCGCCGATGCGGCCCTCCCAGGCTGCGCCGGCGTTGGACACGGCGATGTCGACCCCCCCGAACGCCTCCACCACCCGGTCGAAGGCGGCGCGGACGGCCGCCGGGTCGGTCACGTCGCAAGCGATGCCGAGGCCGCCGACGGCGCGGGCCGCCTCGACGGTGCGCTCCCGATCGAGGTCGAGCAGCGCCACCTCCGCGCCATGCGCCCTGAAGGCTGCGGCGATCGCGCGGCCGATCGCCCCTGCGGCGCCGGTGACGACGGCGATGTGGCGCGCGAGCGGCTTCTCCTCGGCCTTGCCGAGCTTGGCCTGCTCCAGCGACCAATATTCGACGTCGAAGGCATCCGCCTCCGAGATGCTGGCGAACCGGCCGATCGCCTCGGCGTCGGTGATCACCGCCACCGATGCCTCGGCCAGATCGCCGGCGATCGCGGCGGCCTTGGCGCTCTCACCGGCGGCGAAGATGCCGAGGCCGGGCACCAGCAGCACGCGCGGCGCCGGGTCGAGCGGCGTCTTGCCGCCGCCGAAGCGGGGATTGTGGCGCCGGAAATAGGCGTCGTACCGGGCCTCGTAGTCGGCGATCGCCCGGGCCGCCGCCTCGGCGAAGCCGGCGAGGTCGCGCGCATCCGGCGCCGGCAGCACCGCCGGCCAGGCCTTGGTGCGGATCGAATGGTCGGGCGTGATCGTCCCCTGCTGGCTGTAGCGGCCGACCTCGGCGCCGTCGACGAAGTTGCGGATCGCTTCGCCGGTGCGGAAGGTCAGGACGAACCGCCGGAAGATCCCCTCGGCCGGGTCGACCGGCCGGGCCAGGAGGCCGCGCAGGATCGGCGCCACCGCAGCGGGCGCCGCGATCGCGGCCGGCAGCGCGATCGATGGGAAGATCTTGCGCCCGGCCGCTGCCACCCGCCGTTCGGCCAGCGTCACGAACTCGACCATCCTCTCATAGGCTTCGCGCGCGGTCGGGCCGAAAGTGAAGATACCGTGCTGCAGCAGCACGATGCCTTCGCAGTCGGGCTGTTCCGCATAGATCCCGGCCACCGCCTTGGCGAGGTCGAAGCCGGGCATCCGGTAGGGAACCAGCGCGAGACGGTCGCCATAGACTTCCCGGCAGAGGGCGGCGCCGTCCGGCTGGTCGGTCAGCACAAGCACCGCGTTGGCATGGGTGTGGTCGATGAATTTGTGCGGCAGGAAGGCGTGCAGCAGCGTCTCGACCGAGGGATTGGGTGCACCCGGGTCGAGCAGGTTGCGGCGCTGCAGGGTGACCATGTCCTCGTCCGTCAGCGCCTCGAGCCCGATCAGGCGCTTCAGCGGCTCGAGGCGCACGGCCGGCAGCCCGGCCGGCTCGATCTCGGCCATGTCCCAGCCGCTGCCTTTGACGCAAAGCACCTCGACCGACTCGCCAGTGATGTCGTTGACCCGCGTCTTGACCGAGGTGTTGCCGCCGCCATGCAGGACCAGCTTCGGGTCGCGACCGAGCAGGCGCGTGGTGTAGACGCGCAGCGCGATGTCCTCGTTGACGCCCTGCTGCGCGTAGCGGTCCACATAGGCGCGGGCATCGGCGTCGGACCACTGGCTCTGCATCGGCTCCTCCGGCGGCGGTGGGGATCGGGGTTCGGCTCGGTATATGGGAGCGGACCCGCCGGCGCAAACGGATGCCGCGGGCCGCTCAGCCGAAATGGCCCAGCCAGGACCACCACAGGAAGTCGAGCGGCAGGACCACCGCGAAGGTCGCCACCGCGAGCGGGAGCATGATCCGCGCGCCGTCGGCGGCGGTGATGCCGCCCAACGCCACGCCGACGATCAGCGGACCCATCTGATAGGGCAGCAGCACCGTCGAGTAGCCGAGCACCTGGGTCATCAGCACCGTCTCGAGCGGCCAGCCGGCCGCCTGCGCGACGTCGGCCGAAAGCGGCGTCAGCACCGCCGGCAGCCCGGCGACCGTGAACAGCACGCCGAGCAGCGTCCACACCGCACCGAGCGCCATGAAGCTCCGGAAGTCTTCCCCCGGCGCAAGATCCAGGGCCGACAGGAGCAGCCGCCCCATCACGTCGCCCAGGCCGCTGCCGCCCACCAGCGCCCCGATTCCCAGGATCGCCGCGACCAGGAAATAGGAACCGAAATTGACCCCCTCGTTGAACACGGCGATCGGCAGCAGCCCGACCCGCGGCAGCAGCAGCACCACGGTGACCGCCAGCGCCACCCAGGCCGGCGAGATGTGGTGCAGGAAATCGGTGATCCAGAAGCCGAGCGCGATCAGCAGCAGAACCAGCAGCCGGCGCGCCCCGCGGCTCATCGTCGCCGGTGCCTGCGCCGGCTCGGGCGGGCGCGGGCTGTCGCGGAACAACGCCCAGGCGAGCAGGACGATGATGACGGTCTTGACAATCCCGAGCACCGGGAAGTGCAACAGGAAGTAGCGTCCGTAGGTCATCGTCACGCCGTAGGCCGTCTCCGCCGCGCCGGCCAGCACCATGTTCGGCACGTTCGAGGGCAGGATGCCGCAGGACGGCATGTAGGTGGTCAGCAGCGTGACCATGACGATTCCGGCGCGGCCGCGGCTGCCGGAACCGAAGCCGATGCGGTCGGCCACCGCCACGGCAACCGGCACCAGCAGCAGCACCCGACCCATCACCGACGGCATCAGAAAGGAGAGACCGATGCAGGCGACGGCGACGCCGCTCAGGACCGAGAGATAGGAGGCACCGATCCGGTCGAGAAACGCACGCGCGAGCACCGCGCCGAGGCCGGTGCGGGCGACCGCGACGCCGATGAACAGGCCGCCGAACACCAGCCACAATGCCGTCGAGGCGAAGCCGGAGAAGACCACCGCCGGCGGGGCGACCTCGAACAGCATCGCCAGCAGGAAGAAGGAGATCGCGGTCACGACCTCCGGAATGATCCCGGTGGCCCAGAAGCCGACTGCGAACAGCACGAGCCCGGCGGCGCGCGCGGCCGGCTCCGGCATGCCGGGCGGCGGGGGCAGCAGGAGCAACGCGGCCGTGGCGGCGAGGACGAGAAGCGAGAGGAGCACCGGGATGCGGGCCAGGGCCGCCGCGGCTCGTTGCGCTGTCGGGTGGGGCTTGGGCATGGGGGCGATGCTGCGGTCGGTCTGAAGGGGTGCGCCGACGAGGGCGCGGGATACCGAGTTTAGCGACTCCGTCCCTTCCCGTGTCGCGCGCTCCGGCCGGAATGACAGGGTCGGGCGACGGGAGCCGATGCACCCGTGGCTACGCCCCCTCCGCCCGGAACGACACGAGCTCCACCCCCTCCTCGACCAGATCGCCGACGGCGAAGGCGAGGCGCTCCACGATGCCGTCGGCGGGGGCGACGATCGTGTGCTCCATCTTCATGGCCTCCAGGACGATCAGCGGGGTGCCGCGCCTGACCCGTTCGCCTTCGGTCGCCAGCACCCGCACCACCTTGCCCGGCATCGGCGCGGTGAGATGGCCGCCGGAAACGTCCTGGGCGGCCGCCGCGGCGCCGGGGTCGTAGGGCACGACGCGGTGGACCTTGCCGCCGGCCATGACCAGCAGCCCCCCACTCTCCTCCAATACGGTCGCCGTCATCCGGCGGCCGCCGAGGTCGACCACCAACGTGCCGGTCTCGCTCAGTTGAGCCGCCAGGTCGAGGGCACCGCCGGGAAGCCCCAACCGCCAACCGCCCTTGCGGTACGAGACCCTCACGGTGACCGTCTCTCCTCCGTCCCGGAAATGCAGCAAATCGTCCTCGGTACCGTTGAGCCGCCAGCCGTCGACGGAATGCCAGGGCGACCAGGGATCGGCCGACCGGAGCGCCGCCGCCGCGGCGTCACGTGCTCGGCGCGCCAGCGTCCAGGCGGCGGCGAGCGCCAGCGCCTCGTCCGACAGCGGCTCCCCTTTCGGCGACAGGTCGGCGGCATAGCGCTCGATGAAGCCGGTATCGACCTCACCGGCGGCGAAAGCCGGATGCGCCACGATCTCGGTGAGGAACGCGCGGTTGGTGACGACGCCGGCCACCTCCACCGCGGCCAGCGCCTGGCGCAGGCGGCGCAGCGCGGCCGGGCGGTCGCGGTCCCAGACGACGAGCTTGGCGATCATCGGGTCGTAATAGACGGTAATCGCGTCGCCTTCGCGCACGCCACTGTCCACCCGCACATGCGGGCCCTCCTCCGGCAGGCGCAGATGGCGCAGCCGGCCGGTCTGCGGCAGGAAGTTGCGGGCGGGATCCTCGGCATAGAGCCGGACCTCGATGGCCGCTCCGGTCGCGCGGATTTCGTCCTGCCGCACGGGCAGCGGCTCACCCGCCGCGACACGGAGCTGCCACTCGACCAGGTCGAAACCGGTGATCATCTCGGTCACCGGATGCTC
>CAZVAR010000099.1:14153-14368 GCA_964625225.1 uncultured Alphaproteobacteria bacterium
AGGCGCGTGTTCATCTCGATGAAGTAGAAGGCGCCGCTGCGGTCGAGCAGGAACTCCACGGTGCCCGCGCCGCTATAGCCGATCGCGCGGGCGGCGGCGACCGCGGCCTCGGCCATAGCGCGGCGGACCGGCTCCGGGACGTGCGGCGCCGGCGCCTCCTCGATCACCTTCTGATGGCGGCGCTGGATGGAGCAGTCGCGCTCGAACAGATGCAC
>CAZVAR010000100.1:0-14219 GCA_964625225.1 uncultured Alphaproteobacteria bacterium
CTTCCGCGGCGTCTCCGCCGCGGGATGGGGCATGGATCGCGCCACCGGCGACTACATGGGCATGCTCTCGACCGTGATCAACGCGCTGGCCCTGCAGAGCGCCCTGGAGAAGCTCGGGGTTCCGACCCGGGTCCAGTCGGCGATCCCGATGTCGACCGTGTGCGAACCCTATATCCGCCGCCGGGCGCAGCGGCACATGGAGAAGGGCCGGGTGGTGATCTTCGCCGCCGGCACCGGCAACCCGTTCTTCACGACCGACACGGCGGCGGCGCTGCGCGCCTCGGAGATGGGGTGCGACGCCCTGCTGAAGGCGACGCAGGTGGACGGGGTGTACAGTGCCGACCCGAAGAAGAATGCGGACGCCGTCCGGTACGACCGGCTCACCTATCAGGACGTGCTGGCGCGGGAGCTTGGGGTCATGGACGCCTCGGCGATTGCGCTCGCCCGAGAAAACGGAATTCCGATTCTCGTCTTTTCGATCCACAATGCAGGAGCCTTCGCCGACGTTTTGACCGGCCAGGGCCGATCGACGATCATCTGTCAGAACAGCCAGAACAGCGAGTAGTGCCGTGGCCGATCCAGATGTTGCCGATCTTGAACGTCGCATGGATGGTGCGCTCGAAGCCCTGCGCCGCGAGTTCCAGGGCCTGCGGACCGGGCGCGCGTCGATCGGTCTGTTGGAGCCGGTGACGGTGGAGGCCTACGGCAGCCGCATGCCGATCAATCAGGTCGCGACGCTGGGGGCGCCGGAGCCGCGGCTGCTCACCGTCACCGTCTGGGACCGCGGGCTGGCGGGCGCGGTGGAGAAGGCGATCCGCGAGGCCAATCTCGGGCTCAACCCGTCGCGCGAGGGCCAGTTGCTGCGCATCCCGATCCCCGAGCTGAGCGAGGAGCGGCGCCGCGAGCTGGTCAAGGTCGCGCATCGCTATGCCGAGCAGGCCAAGATCGCCATCAGGAACGTCCGGCGGGACGGCATGGACATGCTGAAGCGCATGGAGCGTGACGGCGAGCTCTCGCAGGACGAACACCGCATCTGGGCCGACGAGATTCAGGCACTGACCGACAAGCACATCAAGCTGGTGGACGAGGCGCTCGCACAGAAGGAGCGGGACATCCTGCAGGTCTGAACCGATGGACGCCGCGACCGCCGCACCGAACCGTTCGCCGCCAGGCCATGTCGCGATCATCATGGATGGCAACGGGCGCTGGGCGCGTGCCCGCGGGCTGCCGCGGATCTTCGGGCACCGCCGCGGCGCCGAGGCCGCCCGGCAGATCGTGAAGGCCGCGGCCGATCTCGGCATCGCCTATCTGACCCTGTACAGCTTCTCCTCCGAGAACTGGAACCGTCCGCCGACCGAGGTCGACGACCTGATGGGGCTGTTCCGCCTCTATCTCCGCAGCGAGGTGGCCGACCTGCATCGCTCCGGGGTGCGGCTGCGGCTGATCGGTGACCGCCGCCGCATTCCCGGCGACATCGTCGGCTTGGCCGAGCACGCGGAGAAGCTGACCGCCGAGAACCGGCGCATCCAGCTTATCCTCGCATTGAGCTACGGCAGCCGGAGCGAGATCGTCGATGCGGTGCGCCGGCTGGCGAGCGCCGTCGCGTCGGGCGAGCTCTCGCCGGACGCGATCGACGAGGCGGCGGTCTCGCGCGCGCTCTATACGCGCGACATCCCGGACCCCGACCTCGTGATCCGCACCAGCGGCGAGAAGCGGCTGAGCAACTTCCTGCTCTGGCAGGCGGCCTATTCGGAACTCGTCTTCACCGAAACCCTCTGGCCGGACTTCACGCGCCACAATCTCGAGGACGCCATCTCGGAGTTCCACCGTCGCGACCGGCGTTATGGCGCAGCCGGCCGCTGAGGACCGGCGCGCGAACCTCCGGATGCGGGTTCTGTCGGCGGCGGTACTGGCGCCCGCGGTTCTTGCCGCGGTCCTGCTCGGCAATCCCTGGTTCTACGTCCTCGTCCTGGCCGCCGCCCTGGTACTCGCCTGGGAGTGGGTCCGGCTCTGTGCCGGCGGCCGGGTCGGCGGCGCCGGCACGGTGCTGGCCGGCGCGGTCGGGGCCGCCGTCACGGCGGCGGCGTTCGCCCCGGGCGGTCTCGGCCCCACATTGGGCGTGGTCGCGCTGGGCGCGGGAGCTGCCGCGGCCGGAGCGCGCTTGTCGGGGCGCGCGAGCGCCGCTTGGCTCGTAGCCGGGTTTCTCTATATTGCCGTTCCGTGCGCCGCGATGATCTGGCTCAGGGATGTCCCGGGAGTCGGACGCGATCTGGTGATCTGGACGCTGCTGGTTACCTGGGCCGCAGATACCGCTGCCTTCGCCGTCGGCCGAACGGTCGGAGGGCCCCGTCTGGCACCGCGGATCAGCCCTGGAAAAACCTGGTCCGGCCTGTTCGGCGGTCTCGCCGCGGCGACGCTGGTCGGGGCCTCCTATGCCGCGTTGCGCGGCGGCCGCAGCATCGAGGGCGCGTTGGCGGGGTTCCTGCTCGGGCTGGTGGCAGCCGGCGGGGATCTCCTGGAGTCTGCGATGAAACGTCACTTCCACGTCAAGGATGCCGGCGCGATCATTCCGGGCCACGGGGGGCTGCTCGATCGTGTCGACAGTCTGCTCCCGGCCGCTTCGGTGACGGCGCTGCTCGTTCTGGCCGGCTGGAGCCCGTTCTGATGCGCGATCGTCCTTCGTCGCCGAAGCGGGTTTCGGTGCTCGGCTCGACCGGCTCCGTCGGCTGCAGCACGGTCGAGCTGCTCGCCGCCAATCCCGACAGGTTCGAGGTCGAGGCGCTGAGCGGCGGCAGCAATTGTGCGCGGCTCGCCGAGCAGGCGCTCAGGCTGCGGCCCCGCTTCGTGGCGATTGCGGACCCGAGCGGATATCCGGCGCTCAAACGGGAGCTCGGTGGGACCGGGATCGAGATCGCGGCGGGACCGGATGCGGTGGTCGAGGCGGCGAGCCGGCCGGCTGAATGGGTGATGGCCGGGATCGTCGGCGCGGCCGGCCTTGCGCCGACGCTGGCGGCGATCCGCCGCGGCAGCATGGTCGCGCTCGCCAACAAGGAATGTCTGGTCTGTGCCGGCGAGCTGGTGATGGGCGCGGTGCGGCAGCACGGGGCCACCCTCCTGCCGGTCGATTCTGAGCACAGTGCGATCTTCCAGGTGTTCGATTTCGACAATCCGGACCTCGTGGACCGGATCATCCTCACCGCGTCCGGAGGCCCGTTCCGGTGTCTGTCGCGCGAAGAGATGCGCCGGGTCTGCCCGGCGGAGGCGTTGGCGCATCCCAACTGGGACATGGGAGCCAAGATCTCGATCGATTCGGCCACGATGATGAACAAGGGCCTGGAGCTGATCGAGGCGTTTCACCTGTTCCCGGTGCCGGCGGACCGTATCGAGGTTCTGGTGCATCCGCAGTCGGTGGTACACAGCCTCGTCGCCTATCGCGACGGTTCGGTGCTGGCGCAGCTCGGGGCGCCGGACATGCGGACGCCGATCGCCGTGGCGCTCGCTTGGCCCGAGCGCATGCCCGTCGCAGGGGTGGGGCTCGACCTTCTGGCGATCGGCAGCCTCACCTTCGAGGCCCCGGATCCGGAGCGTTTCCCGGCACTCCGCCTGGCGCGCGAGGCGCTGCAGCGCGGCGGCAGTGCCACGGCCGCTCTGAATGCCGCGAACGAAGCCGCCGTCGCTGCGTTCCTTGCGCAGCGAATCGGCTTTCTCGACATTGCCGACGTGGTCGAGGAGACGGTGTCGCAAACGACCCACCGGGTCCTTCGCGGGATCGGGGACGTGCTGGAGGCCGACTCCGAGGCGCGCGACATTGCGCAGGGTCTGATCGGCCGGTTGGCGGTTGCCCGGCTCGGCAAGGCTGTTTAAGGTCCACCGCATGTCGCTCCTGACCGAGTATATCGTCCCGTTTCTGGCGATTCTGACGGTGCTCGTGTTCGTACACGAGCTCGGTCATTTCTGGGTTGCGCGGCGCAACGGGGTGCGGGTGGAGGTGTTCTCGGTCGGGTTCGGACCCGAGCTGTTCGGCTTCACCGATCGGGCCGGCACCCGCTGGAAGTTCAGCGCCATCCCGCTGGGCGGCTATGTCAAGATGTTCGGCGATGCCGGGGCGGCCAGCACCCCGGGCGACGACCTCCCGCATATGTCCCCCGAGGAGAAGGCGCTCGCCTTCCACCACAAGCGGTTGGGACAGCGCGCCGCGATCGTCGCCGCCGGACCGGCGGCGAATTTCCTTTTTGCCATTGTGCTGGCCGCCCTCCTGTTCATGACGGTCGGGCGGCCGTTCACGCCTCCCGAGGTCGGGTCGGTTCTGCCGGAAAGCGCCGCTGCGCGGGCCGGGCTGCAGCCCGGGGACCGCATCGTCGGGCTCGGCGGCAGCAAGATCGACCGCTTCGAGGATATCCAGCGGATCGTGCAGCTCAACCCGGGCACGCCGCTGACGGCGGTGATCGAGCGGGACGGCGAGCGGTTGACGCTGACCGTGACTCCGGAGCGGCACGAGGAGATCGACCGGTTCGGGAACGTCCACATCTTCGGCCGGCTCGGGATCGCGCGCAGCGGTCTGGAGACGGTGCGGCTCGGCCCGCTGGAGGCGCTCTGGGCGGCCGGCGAGCACACGGTCGTGATGACCCGTATGATCCTTCACGTCGTCGGGCAGATGATTACCGGCGCGCGCCCCGCCGACGAGATCGGAGGAGTCGTCCGCATAGCGCATCTTTCGGGGGAAGTTTCCCAAGTCGGCCTGGTGGCCGTAGTCAATTTCATGATCATGCTGTCCATCAATCTGGGATTAATCAATCTGTTCCCGATCCCGATGCTGGACGGCGGCCATCTTCTCTTCTATGCCATTGAGGCGATCCGGGGCCGCCCCTTGGGGCCTCGCGCGCAGGAGTACGGTTTCCGGATCGGGTTCGCGCTCGTGATCGGCCTGATGCTGTTCGCGACATGGAACGATCTCGTTTATTTCCGCGTCGTCGATTTCGTCAAACAGATTGCCAGCTGACCATATGCGAAAGATCGTTTGGGGCGCCGTTCTCTCGACTGTGCTCGTGCTGTTGGCGGCCGCCGCGGGTTTCCCGGCGCGCCCGGCACACGCCCAATGGCAGTCTCCGGCACTGGCGCAGGCGCCCGGCGATCTGATCGCGCAGATCCGGATCGAAGGGATGCAGCGCGTCGATCCGGAAACGGTGCGGTCGTACATGACCGTCCGGGAAGGCGATCCGTTCGATCCGCAGCGGCTGGACGAGTCGTTGAAGGCGCTGTTCGCGACCGGCTATTTCGCCGATGTGGTGTTCCGGCGGGACGGCAACGTGCTCGTCGTCCACGTCGACGAGAACCCGATCATCAATCGCATCGCCTTCGAGGGCAATCGCCGGATCGAGGACGACACGCTGGCGGCGGAGGTGCAGCTCAAGCCCCGCCAGGTCTATACGCGGACCCGCGTCCAGAACGATGTGAAGCGGATACTCGATCTATACCGCCGCAGCGGCCGGTTCGCGGCGACCGTCGAGCCGAAGATCATTCCGCTGGAGCAGAACCGGGTCGACCTCGTCTTCGAGATCGAGGAAGGCAAGACCACCGGGATCGACCGCATCGACTTCGTCGGCAACGAGGCGTTCAGCGACAGCGAACTGCGGTCCGTCATTCGTACCCGGCAGAGCCGCTGGTGGCGCTTTCTGAGCTCCGACGACGTTTACGACCCTGACCGGATCGCCTTCGACCGCGAGCTTCTGCGCCGCTTCTATCTGAACGAGGGCTATGCGGATTTCCGGGTGGTCTCGGCGGTGGCCGAGCTTACGCCGGACCGCAGCGCGTTTCTCCTGACCTTCACCGTCGAGGAGGGCGAACGCTACAAGTTCGGCGAAGTCGACGTGACCAGCCAGATACCCGAGCTGCAGGTGGAGGCGCTCAGGCCGCTGGTGGAGGCGAAGCCGGGGGACTGGTACAGTACGGAGGCGGTCGAGACCACGATCGAGCGGCTGACCGAGGAGGTCGGACGCTTCGGCTACGCCTTCGTCGATGTTCGGCCGCGGATCGATCGGCGCCGCGAGGAGCGCGTCATCGACGTGACCTTCGAGATCGGCGAGGGTCCGCGGGTCTATGTCGACCGGATCGAGATCGAAGGCAATGTCCGCACGCTCGACCGCGTGCTCCGGCGCGAGTTCCGTATCGCCGAAGGCGATGCCTTCAATACCGAGAAGCTGCGTCAGACGCGCCAGCGTCTGATCAATCTCGGCTACTTCGAGAAGGTCGACATCACCAACCTGCCGACCGACCAGCCCGACCGGACGACGATCAACGTCAGTGTCGAGGAGCGGGCTACCGGCGAGTTGTCGCTGGGCGCCGGATACTCGACGACCCAGGGTGCGCTGGCCGACATCGGCATCCGTGAGCGGAACCTGCTGGGCCGCGGCCAGGATCTCCGGCTCGGGCTGCAGGTTTCCGAGCGTCAGCAGCAGATCGATCTCAGCTTCACCGAGCCCTACTTCCTCGGGCGACCGCTGCTGGCCGGCTTCGACGTGTTCCGGATCATCCGCGACGTCACCGACGAGAGTTCCTACGACCTGGATACGGCCGGCTTCACGCTCCGGACCGGGTACCGCATCACCGAGCCGTTGAGCCAGCGCTGGCGCTACAGCTTCCGGCGTGACGATCTCGACCCGCAATCCAGCGCATCGCGCTTCATCCAGGCCGAGGAGGGCGTGGAATACACCTCCGCGATCGGCCACGATCTGGTATACGATACGCGCGACAACCGGTTCGATCCGACGACCGGATATGTGTTGGGTCTATCCAACGAGGTAGCCGGGCTGGGCGGCGATGCGCGCTATCTCCGCACCGAGCTGTTCGGCGCCTACTATGTGCCGTTCGCAAAGGAATGGGTGCTCGGTCTGTCGGCGCGCGGCGGCTACATATTCGGCCTGGGTGAGGATGTCGGACTCCGCAATCGGTTCCAGAAGGGCGGCGATTCGTTCCGTGGCTTCAGCGTCGGCGGCCTCGGCCCGCGCGCGAACGATCCTTCCGGCGACGACGACGCGCTCGGCGGAAACCAGTACTATATCGCGACGGCGGAGCTGACCTTCCCGCTGGGGCTGCCGGAGGAGCTCGGCCTGAAGGGCCGCGTGTTCACCGACTTCGGATCGCTGTGGGGCATCGACGACAGCGATCCGTTCATCGAGGACAGCTCGTCGCCCCGCATGTCGGTCGGCTTCGGCCTGACCTGGAGGTCTCCCTTCGGCCCGATCCGCCTCGATTTCGCACAGCCGATCCTGAAGGAGGACTTCGACGACGTGGACCAGTTCCTGTTCAGTTTCGGTACGAGGTTCTAGATGAACCAGACACATGTACGGGTTGCCGCCGCGGTGCTTCTGGCGCTCGCGGCGATGCTGCCCATCGGTCAGGCGCGAGCGCAGCAGCAGATTCCGCCGCCGGTGGTGATGGTGATCGACACCAATCGGATCATGGCCGAGGCACGGGCGATGAAGTCGATCCGCGAGCAGATCGACCGGATCCGCAGCAGCTTCCAGGCCGAGATCAAGCGCGACGAGGATGAGCTTCGGCGGCTGGACCAGGAGATCGCGCAGCAGCGCCAGCTTCTGTCGGCCGAGGCGTTCAATCAGCGCCGCCAGGATCTCCAGCAGAAGGCGGCGGCGCTGCAGGTGAAGGCGCGGACGCGCCGCTCGCAGCTCGATCAGGCGCTGCGCAATGCGATGCAGACGGTGCGCGCGACACTGGTGCGCATCGTCGAGAACGTCGCGCGGAGCAACGGCGCCAACGTCGTCGTGCAGAAGGCGGACCTCGTCTTCGCTGACCAGCGCATGGAGTTCACCGACCCGGTGCTGCGACAGCTCGATGCGCAGCTTCCGAACGTCACCGTCGAGGTGCCGCGGAGCTGACGGACGCGGGGCGCGTGGCAGCCTCGGGGGTAGGCATCGGCGGGTGCAGCCGGCAGTGGGGCCCGGTGCGGGCCGTAGGGGGCAGAGAACGGAAGGACGCTATGGATAGGCCGGTTGCGGTCGATTGTGTGGACATCGCCCGCGTCATGGAGATGATCCCGCACCGCTACCCGTTTCTGATGATCGACCGGGTGATCGATCTTGTGGTCGGTGAGCGCGCCGTCGGCGTGAAGAACGTCAGTATCAACGAGCCGCAGTTCCAGGGCCATTTCCCGCGTCGGGCGGTCATGCCCGGTGTCCTGATTATCGAGGCGATGGCCCAGACGGCTGCCGTGCTCGTCGTCCAGACGCTGGGTCCGGAAGCGGAAGGGAAGCTCGTCTATTTCATGACGGTGGATGGCGCCCGCTTCCGCCGCCCGGTGACGCCGGGCGACCAGATGCACATCCACGTCGAGAAGACCCGCCAGCGGGGCAATGTCTGGAAGTTCAGCGGCAGGGCCATGGTCGACGGCGCGCTCGTGGCCGAGGCCGTCTACAGCGCGATGATCCTGGACGACTGAATGGCCGAAGTGCATCCGACCGCGATCGTCGAGCCCGGTGCCGTCCTGGGCGACGGCGTCAGGGTCGGGCCGTTCTGCGTCGTCGGCTCCGAGGTCGAGCTCGGCGACGGCGTTCAACTGCTGTCGCACGTGGTCGTGACCGGCCGCACCAAGGTGGGCGCGGGCACCTCGGTCTATCCGTTCGCGTCGATCGGGCACCGTCCGCAGGACATGAAATACCGGGGCGAGCCGTCGCGATTGGAGATCGGCCGCAACAACACGATCCGCGAGCACGTCACCATGAACCCCGGCACCGAGGGCGGTGGCATGGTGACGCGGGTCGGGGACCACGGGCTGTTCATGGTCGGAGCCCACGTCGCCCACGATTGCCAGATCGGCAACCATGTGATCCTCGCCAACAATGCCACCTTGGCCGGCCATGTAGAGGTCGGCGACTTCGCCATCGTCGGCGGTCTCGCTGCCGTCCACCAGTTCGTCAGGATCGGGGCGCACGCGATGATCGGCGGCATGTCCGGGGTCGATCACGACGTGCTGCCCTATGCCGTGGTGGTCGGCGAGCGCGCCCGGCTGACCGGCGCCAACCTGATCGGGATGCGCCGGCGCGGCTTCTCCCGTGAGGAGATCGATCAGCTCCGCGAGGCGATGCGCATGCTGTTCGCGTCCGAGGGTACGATGGCCGACCGGCTGTCCGCGATCGCGGAGCGCTATGCGGGCAGCCGGACGGTCGCCGATCTGATCGCGTTCGTCTCGGCCGACTCCTCGCGAGCGTTGTGCCGGCCGCGCGACGATGTCGTCTAGGCTCGGCATCGTTGCCGGCGGCGGCGATCTCCCCGGGCGTCTGATCGCGGCCTGCCGTGCCGTCGGGCGGGAGTGCTTCGTCCTCGCGATCGAGGGGCAGGCGGACCTCGCCATGCCGGAGGGCGTTCCGCACGCTTGGGTGCGGCTCGGCGCTGGTGCCGCGAGCCTGGCGCATCTGCGGGCGGCGGGCGTCGAGGAGCTGGTGCTCGCCGGTCGGATCCGGCGGCCCTCGCTGACCGCCCTGCGCCCCGACGCCGCCACCGCCCGCTTTCTCGCCGAGATCGGCATCAAGGCGCTGGGCGACGACGGGCTGCTGCGGCTGATCGTGCAACGTATCGAGCGGGAGGGATTCCGGGTCGTGTCGGCGCAGGCCGTGCTCGGCGAGCTGCTGGCGGCCGAGGGTCCGATCGGCCGCCTCGTCCCGGATCCGATTGCGCAGGAGGACATCCGCCGCGGCCTCGAGGTGGCGCGGGCGATCGGTTGCGCCGATGTCGGCCAGGCGGTCGTGGTCCAGCAGGGGCTAGTGCTGGCCGTCGAGGCCATCGAGGGGACCGACGCGATGATCGCCCGCGCCGGCGGGCTGCGCCGCGAGGGTCCCGGCGGCGTGCTCGTGAAGCGCAGCAAGCCGCAGCAGGACCGCCGGGTCGATCTGCCGGCGATCGGGCCGGAGACGGTGCGGCAGGCGGCGGCCGCCGGGCTGCGGGGCATCGCCGTGGAGGCCGGCGGCGTGCTGGTGATCCACCGGCAGGAGGTCGCCGCCCTGGCCGACCGCCTGGAGCTGTTCGTTGTCGGAATCCCCACCGCCCCGCCGGGATGACGCGCCGGAGCCCGGCGCCGGACCGCTGGTCTATATCGTCGCCTGTGAGCCCTCCGGCGACGCGCTGGGCGCCGGCCTGATCGCGGCCCTGCGCCGCCGCTCCGGCGGCGCCGTGCGGTTCGCCGGGCTCGGCGGTGAGCGGATGGCGGCGGAGGGCTTCCGCAGCCTCTATCCGCTGCGGGAGTTCGCCGTCATGGGCTTCGCGGAGGTGCTGCCGCGCATTCCGCGGCTGCTGCGGCGGCAGCGGGCGATCGTGCGGGATATCCGCGCCCGCCGGCCGGCCGCAATCGTCACCATCGATTCGTCCAGCTTCAATAAGCGGCTGGCCGATCGGCTGATCCGGGCCGGCGTTGCCGCGCCCCGCATCCATTACGTCGCACCCATGGTCTGGGCGTGGCGCCCGGGGCGCGTGCACGGAATGGCGCGCCGCTTCGATCATCTCATGACCCTGTTTCCGTTCGAGCCGCCGCTGTTCGAGGCGGCCGGGCTGCCGGCCACCTGCGTCGGCCATCCGGCGATCGAGGCGGAACAGGGCGACGGTGCTGCCTTCCGGCACCGGCACGGCATCGGGCCGGAGGCACCGCTCCTCTGCATCCTCCCCGGTAGTCGCCCGGGGGAGGTGACGCGGCTGCTGCCCGTGTTCGGCGCGGCCGTCGCGCGTCTGCGCGCGGTCGTTCCCGGCTTGCGCGTCGTTGCGCCGACCGTTCCGCTGGTCGCCGAGGCGGTCGAGACGGCCCTCGCCGGCTGGGGGCTGCCGGCCGCGACCGTTCGGAGCGAGTCCGAGAAGCGCGATGCCTTCGCCGCGAGCGACGCGGCGCTGGCGGCTTCGGGAACGGTGACGCTGGAGCTGGGCCTGAGCGGGGTGCCGATGGTCGTGGCCTACCGCGCCCATCCGCTGACGATCTGGCTTGCCGCCCGCCTCATCCGGGTTCCGCATGTGAGCCTCGTCAACATCCTGCTGGAGCGCGGGCTGGTCCCGGAGCTGCTCGGCGACGCCTGCCGCCCGGACGCGCTTGCCGATGCGCTCCGGCTGGCGCTGTGCGATCCGGCCGAGCGGTCGCGGCAGCGCGCTGGGTTCGTCGAGCTCCGCCGCCGCCTCGACCAGGGCGGGCCGCCGCCCAGCATGCGTGCCGCCCAACTCGTGCTCGCCCTTGCCGGAGCGGCACGGCCGGGCCAGATTCCGGATCTCAAGCCACACGGAGGAGAGCGATGAACGATGCCACCCCCTCGACGTCGCCGCAGGGGACGGCCGGCATTCAGTACGACCGGTTCCGTCTGCTGCACACGATGCTTCGGGTCCGCGACCTCGACAAGTCGCTCGACTTCTACACGCGGCTGCTCGGGATGAAGCTGCTCCGGAAGAAGGACTATCCCAGCGGCGAGTTCACGCTCGCCTTCGTCGGTTATGGCGACGAGGACACCACCGCCGTCGTCGAGCTGACGCACAATTGGGGGCGGACGGAGCCCTACGATCTTGGCGACGGCTACGGGCATCTGGCGATCGGCGTGCCGGACATCTATGCGACCTGCAGCGCGCTCGAAAAGGAAGGGGTCAAGATCCCGCGCCCGCCCGGCCCCATGAAGCACGGCGGCAGCGTGATCGCCTTCATCGAGGACCCCGACGGCTACAAGATCGAGCTGATCGAGCGGAAATGAAACGCCGCTGAGCGCCCTCGGGAGCGCATCGTCGCCGGCTTGCGGCGGCGACGCGCTCCTCCCGCCGCTGCGGGCGTCGGTGTTCCCGTAAGGAAAGGGCGGCCCCGCGGGGCCGCCCTTCGTGTCTTCTCCGTCCTGCAGGGGCGGGTCAGCGCTGGTCCAGCGGGACGTAGTCCCGCCGCGCCGGCCCGGTATAGAGCTGGCGCGGGCGATTGATCTTCTGCGAGGGGTCCTCGATCAGCTCGTTCCACTGCGCGATCCAGCCGACCGTGCGGCCGACCGCGAACAGGGCCGTGAACATGCTGGTCGGGAAGCCCATCGCCTTGAGAATGATGCCGGAGTAGAAGTCCACGTTCGGGTACAGGCGGCGCTGGACGAAGTAATCGTCCTCGAGCGCGATCTTCTCCAGCGCCATGGCGACTTCGAGCAGCGGGTCGTGGATCCCGAGCTCGCCGAGAACCTGGTGCGCGGCCTTGCGAATGACGCTGGCGCGCGGGTCGTAGTTCTTGTAGACGCGGTGGCCGAAGCCCATCAGGCGGAACGGGTCGTCCGGGTCCTTCGCCTTCTTGACCCACTCGCCGACGCGGGCCTTGTCGCCGATCTGGTTCAGCATCTTCAGCACCTCCTCGTTGGCGCCCCCGTGCGAGGGGCCCCAAAGGGCGGCGCAGCCTGCGGCGATACAGGCGAAGGGATTGGCTCCGGTCGAGCCGGCCAGCCGCACCGTCGAGGCCGATGCGTTCTGCTCGTGGTCGGCATGCAGGATGAAGATCAGGTCGAGCGCCTTCGCCACGACCGGATTGACCACGTAATCCTCGGCGGGAACGGCAAAGCACATCCGCAGGAAGTTCGAGGCGTAGTCGAGATCGTTGCGCGGATAGACGAAAGGTTGCCCGATCGAATACTTGAAAGCCATCGCCGCGATCGTCGGCATCTTGGCGATGAGCCGGTACGGCGCGACGGTGCGGTGCCACGGATCGGAAATGTCGATGCTGTCATGGTAGAAGGCCGACAGCGCTCCGACGACGCCGCACATCACCGCCATCGGGTGCGCGTCGCGGCGGAAGCCGCGGAAGAAGTTGTTGATCTGGTCGTGCACCATCGTGTGGTGCGTCACGTCCCAGACGAACTTGTCCTTCTGCTGCCGGGTCGGCAGTTCGCCGAAGAGGAGGAGGTAGCACACCTCCATGAAATCGCTCTTCTCGGCAAGCTGCTCGATCGGATAGCCGCGATAGAGGAGAACGCCTTCGTCGCCGTCGATATAGGTGATCTTCGACTGGCAGCTTCCGGTGGCGGTGTAGCCGGGATCGTAGGTGAAGTACCCCAGATCCTTATAGAGATTACGGATATCGATGACCTTGGCGCCGGCGGTGCCGCTCAACAGCGGGAACGTCGTCTGCCTGCCCGTCACGTTGTCGGTGACCGTGACGGTCTCGTTGGACTTCAAATCAGCCATCTTATCCGATCCCTAGGAGTAGGACGGGCTAGGCGCCCCTGCTGTCCGGCCAGAGAATAGTGCCGCCGCTCCCGTTAGGCAATTCCGTGGAGCCGGCGGAAAATCAAGTATCGGCGGGTTCTCCGACGTCGCTCAGGCGGCCCAGGACCTCGTCGCGGCCGAGGATCGCCACGACCTCGAAGATCCCCGGTGACACGGTCGAGCCGGTGAGCGCCGCCCGCAGCGGCTGCGCCACCTTGCCCAGCTTCAGGCCACGCTCCTGGGCGAAGTCGCGGACGGCCGATTCGACCGTCGCCTCCGACCAGTCCGTCAGGTCCGCCAGCGCGGCGCGCAGGTCCAGGAGCATCGGGCGGGCGTCTCCGCTCAGCAGCCGCCGCGCGGAGTCGTCCAGCGGCAGCGGCCGCGATCGCACGTAGAAGGCCGCATTGTCGGCCAGCTCGACCAGCGTCTTCGCCCGGGTCTTCAGGCCGTCCATGCCGCGGCGGACCCGATCGAGCAGTTCGGAGGACAGGGGGCGCCCGGCGGCGTCCTCCAGCCGGGGACGGATCAGCTCGAGCAGCCGGTCGTTGTCCGCCTCCCGGATGTAATGCCCGTTCAGGTTCAGCAGCTTCGCCATGTCGAACCGGGCCGGCGAGCGGCCGACTCCCCCGAGATCGAACAGGCGTATCGCCTCCTCGGTGTCGACGATCTCGACGTCGCCGTGCCCCCAGCCGAGCCGCAGCAGATAGTTGCGCATGGCCTCGGGCAGCATGCCCATGTCGCGGTACGCCTCGATGCCCAGGGCGCCGTGCCGCTTCGACAGCTTGGCACCGTCGGGGCCGTGGATCAGCGGAATGTGGGCGAACTCCGGCAGGGGCCAGCGCATCGCCTTGAAGACCTGCGCCTGGCGAAAGGCATTGTTCAGGTGATCGTCGCCGCGGATCACGTGGGTGATCCCCATGTCGTGATCGTCGACCACGACCGAGAGCATGTAGGTGGGCGTGCCGTCGGCGCGCAGCAGCACCATGTCGTCGAGCTGCTCGTGGGCGACGCGGACCTCGCCC
>CAZVAR010000101.1:0-14142 GCA_964625225.1 uncultured Alphaproteobacteria bacterium
ATTGCGCGATGCAGCTCGTGCGCTGGCCGAAGCAGTTCGACGTGATCGTCACCGATAATCTGTTCGGCGACATCCTGTCCGACTGCGCCGCCATGCTGACCGGCTCGCTCGGCATGCTGCCGTCCGCCACCCTCGGGGCAGTCGACCCGGCGACCGGCCGGCGCAATGCGCTCTACGAGCCGATCCACGGCAGCGCTCCGGACATCGCCGGCCAGGGCAAGGCCAATCCGCTGGCGCAGATGCTAAGCTTCGCGATGCTGCTGCGCTACTCTTTCGACATGGACGAGGACGCCGACCTGATCGAGCAGGCGGTGCAGAACGTGCTCGCCGCCGGCATCCGCACCGCCGACATTCTCGGCCCCGGCATGCAGGCGGTCTCCACCACGCGGATGGGCGACGCGATCATCGAGGAGCTGGACCGGCTGGCCGCCTGACGGCCACCGCGCGGCGCCACGATCGCCTCCGGCTCGTGGCGTCGCACCCCGGCCGCGTTCCGGTACGGGATCCGCATCGGCGAAGGCGTTGCGCGTGTCGGCAGCACCGTGCCGCGCTTCGCCGCCGGGCGCCGCCGCAACCTCCCCGAAATCTCCTGCCCGCCACCGGACGTCCGCCTGCCCGGAACAGCGGACGGTGGCCGGATCGAGACCGTCGCGCCCGCATCGACCACATGCCCCACAGCGAGGCGCCGCCCGCTCCGGTACCGCTCACGATCGGCGGCGATGCCGGCGTGCGCGGAACCGCGGCCGACATCCGCCCGGAACCGGCGACTCACTGCGGCAGAGGCCCCGGATCGCCGCCCGGCGGCCGGTCTGCTCCGGTGGAACCGGGCCCGAGGCCGCAGCGCGCCAGCTCCGGGCCGAGCCGGCCGGTGGCCCAGAGCCAGAGCATCCGGAAATCGCTGAGGAAGGACCACCAGGGATGGCCGAACGTGGCCGGCCGGTTGCGCTCGATGCGCCAATGGCCGAGCCAGGCGAAGGCGTATCCGGGCAGCAGCGCGAGCGGCAGCAGCATCCACCGCCCGGACAGCAGCGCCGCCGCGGCGAAGGCGAGTCCCAGGGACGTGCCCAGATAATGTAGCGCCCGCGTGGCCGGACGGGCGTGCTCGCGCAGATAGACCGGCCAGAACTCGCGATAGCTCGCGCAACGTCCCGGATGTCGGTCCATTCTTCGGCCCCCATGGCGCGGCTCGCCCGGCCCGTCTGCGATCATGCCGCATATTCGCCGGCGCGGGAACGGCGGGCGTGCGCGCGACGTTGGCAGACCGATCGCTCCTGTGAATCGGAGATGCCTCGTGTCCCCGACCGAGTCGTCACGGCAGCTCGAACGCACGACGCCCATCGGCCCCCCCGAGGCGCGGTCGCCCGGCACCCGCAAGACGCATGCCGGGGCGGGACGCCTGCCGCATGTCGTCATCGTCGGCGCCGGCTTCGCCGGCCTGGCCGCCGCCAAGCGCCTCGGGAACGCGAAGGCGATCGTGACGGTGATCGACCGGCGCAATCACCATCTCTTCCCGCCGCTGCTGTACCAGGTCGCGACCGCGGCCCTGTCCCCCGCGGACATCGCCGCGCCGATCCGGGCGGCCCTGCGCCGCCAGCGCAACACCGAAGTGCTCATGGACGAGGTGATCGGCATCGACATTGCGGCACGGCGCATGCTGACCCGGGACGATGCCGGCCGCCCCTTCGACTACCTGATTCTCGCCACCGGCTCCGAGTACAGCTATTTCGGCCACGAGGACTGGCCGCGCCGCGCGCCGGGCCTCAAGACGGTCGAGGATGCGACCGACATCCGCCGCCGGCTGCTGCTCGCCTTCGAGAAAGCGGAGTCCACGCCGGACCCGGAGCTGCGGCAGCGGCTGCTGACCTTCGTGCTGATCGGCGGCGGACCGACCGGGGTGGAGATGGCCGGCGCGATCGCCGAACTCGCCAGGGCGACGCTGGCGCGCGACTTCCGACACATCAACCCGCAATCCGCCCGCATCGTGCTGGTGGAGGCGGCGCCACGGCTGCTGTCCGGCTTTCCGCAGGATCTGGCGGACTATGCCGTGCGCGCCCTGACCCGAATGGGCATCGAGGTCCGGCTGGAGAGCCCGATCGAGGCGATCGACCGCGACGGCGTCGTCGCCAAGGGCGAGCGTATCGCCTGCGCAACGGTCATCTGGTGCGCCGGCGTCAAGGCCACCCCGGTCGGCCAATGGCTCGGCGTCGAAACCGCCCGCAACGGCACGGTCAGGGTCAATCCCGACCTGTCGGTGCCCGGACATCCCGAGATCTTCGTGCTGGGCGACGCCGCTCACGTCCTGGATGCGAACGGCAAGCCGCTGCCCGGCCTGGGCGCGGTCGCAGCGCAGGAGGGCGACTATGTCGGCCGCCTGGTTACGGCGCGTTTGGAGGGCCGCCCGGAGCCCGGCCCCTTCGTCTATCGCGACCGCGGCACGATGGCGACGATCGGCCGGTCGGCCGCCGTCGCCGATTTCGGCCGCATCAGGCTGACCGGCTGGTTCGCATGGTTGCTCTGGGGCCTGGTGCACATCTACCTGCTGATCGGCTTCCGTAACCGCCTGACCGTGTTCGTGACCTGGGTCTGGTCCTGGATCACCTTCGGTCGCGGCGCGCGCCTGATCACCGGCCTGAGCAATGCCGACTATACCGGCACGACCGAGGAGCGCCGCCCATGAGCCGGCTGCTGCTGGGCGCTCTAGCCGGAATCGTCGGAACCGCCGCCATGACCGCGGTAATGCGGCGGCTGCACCGACGCTTGCCTCCGCCGGAGCGCTATCCACTGCCGCCACGTGAGATCGTGCAGCAGGTCGTGCCGCACGCCACGAGCGACGCGCTCAGCGAAAGCGGCCGGCAAGAGCTGACAATGGCAGCCCATTTCGGCTATGGCGCCGCGACCGGGGCGCTCTACGCGCTGATCCGGCCCGGCGACGCCTTGCTGCCGGGGGCCGCCTATGGCGTGCTGGTCTGGGCAGCCAGCTATCTCGGCTGGATCCCGGCTTTCGGCATATTGGAATCCGCGACCCGGCATCCGCGGCACCGCAACGCGCTGATGGTGGCCGCCCATCTCGTCTGGGGCGCCACGGTGGCGCTCGCGCTGCGCGAGTTCGAGCAGGCGGAGGCGGCGACATTCGCGGGCGGGTCGCGGCCCGACGCGCAGGGTGTGCGCAGGAGCCCCGGAATCGCGAGGCCCGCGGCGCAGGATCGAAAGATGCCCGGAGCAGGACCGTAACCGGGCGGCGCGGCGACGGCCCGGCCGGCCGACCGACCGCCTCGATCGACCGCAGATAGGATCAACAGTGCCGCATTCGCCACGATATAAGGGGCTCTCGCCTCACCCGACCGGAACCGCGCCCGAGATGTCGCCCGATCATTCCGACCGCGCCGCTGCACTTGCCGGCTGGCTGATCGACGAAGGGCGCTTCGCCCCGGACATCGGCACGCTCCTGCAGCATCTCAGCGAGCGCCTGTTGGCCGCCGGCGTCCCTCTCGCCCGGGCCAGCACCCACGTCCGCACGCTGCATCCCGAGTTTCGCGGGGTCGCCTGTCTGTGGCAGCCCGGCATGCCGATCCAGGAGTTCATGCCTCGCCACGGTGTCGAGAACACGCCGAGCTACCGCGGCAGCCCGCTCGAGTTCGTCGTACACACGCGGGAATGGCTGGACCGGCGCCTCGATGCGGAGACGGAACGCGAGTTTCCCATGCTGGGGGAGCTGCATGCGGCCGGCATCACCCATTATGTGATGGCGCCGCTGATCTTCTCCGACGGAATCGTCAACGGCGTTTCCTGGGCCAGTGACGCCCCGCACGGATTCTCCGCGGATGATCTGCGGCTGTTCCGGACACTGGCGCAACCGCTCATGCTGGTCCTGGAATCGAAGACGCTGCGGAAGATTTCCTCGGAACTGCTGGCGACCTATGTCGGCCGCGATCCGGCGCGGCGGATCATGGCCGGCGCGGTCCAGCGCGGCGAGGTCCAACGCCTCCGCGCGGCGATCCTGCTGACCGACCTGCGCGGCTTCACCAGTCTCGCCGACGAGATGTCCGAGGAGCGGGTGACGGACCTGCTCAACCTCTACTTCGATTGCGTCGTTCCGGCCGTCGTTGGCGAGGGCGGGGAAGTGCTCAAATTCGTCGGCGATGGCGTGCTCTCCGTGTTCCGCACCGATGGGACGGCGCGCGAGGCCTGCCAGGCTGCGCATCGGGCCGCGAAGAACGCGCTCGAGGCCCTGTCGACGGCCCGCCGGACCGATCCGCTCAGCGGCGACCTGCCGCTCTGGATGGACGTGGCGCTGCATTACGGCGAGGTCGCCTACGGCAATGTCGGCGCCGGCAGCCGACTCGACTTCACGACGATCGGCCGCGACATCAATCTGGTGGACCGGCTGGAGCGCCTGTGCGAGCCGCTCGACCGGCCGCTGCTGATGTCGGCGGAATTCGCCGCCGCGCTGGGCGAGCCGGCGTTCGAGATCGGGCATTTCGAGTTCCGGGGTTTCCGGCGTCGCCGGGCGGTGTTCGGACTGCTGGAGGAGGAGACTCAGCGCATCGAGTCCGCGGTTTGACGGGCACGCGGCCGCCTCCCACCGCCGATCCAGGCGCGGCGGACGCGACGCCGGGCGGCAAGGCGGGTGATCGAAGCGTGACGCGCACAGGCGGCCGGCCATGCGCGCTACAGCGACCGCACGCGGCGCGACGAACGGCAGCGGGCTCCCGGCTTCGGCAGAGTCGAAAGGCCGCTCTGCCGCGCACCGGAGACACGGCCCTCGTGCAAGGGCGGGCACGGGCAGGCGCCGAAGGATGTCGCTCGGCGTTGATTTACGTCGGTCGCCAGTTACGATTGATTTGCGTCAATGCGCGATCCGGCCCGGCCGAGGAGCATTGGCATTCGAGGCCTCGGCGCAATGGCGCCCCGGCAACAGGAGAGATGGCATATGTCGCTCAAGACCATCGTCGTCCATGTCGACAGCGGACGCGCCACCCCGGGGCGTCTCGAGCTCGCGGTGGCATTGGCCGCCGAACATGAGGCGCATCTCGTCGGCGTGCATCCGCGCGATCTCGGCGTCCTGCCTTTCTACGTCGAGCCGAGCGCGGAGCTGGTCGAACAGCATCAGCGCTGGATTGCGCAGGAAGCGGCGGAATCGCACCAGCTGTTCCAGAAGCATACTGCCGGCGCCGCCTCCGCCGAGTGGCGCGACGCCGAGGGCCCTGCGACCGCCGTCACGGCGATGAACGGGCGCTACGGCGATCTGCTGATCGTCGGCCAGACCAACCCCGACGAGCCGGTCTTCGGCACACCCGCCTCGCTGCCGGAGGACCTGGTGTTCGCCGTCGGCCGTCCGGTCCTCGTGGTCCCCTATATCGGTGCCCCGAAGGCGCTGCGGCGGGTGCTGGTGGGCTGGAATGCCAGCCGCGAGGCGACCCGTGCGGTCAATGACGCGCTGCCGCTGCTGCGCCGCGCCGAAGCGGTGACCGTGCTGGCGGTCAACCCCAAGGGGGGCATCGACGGCCACGGCGACATCCCCTCGGCCGACATCTGCCTGCACCTCGCCCGGCACGGCGTGAAGGCCGAGGCCGCGCATCTCACCGCCGACGACATCCAGGCCGGGGACGTGCTGCTGTCCTACGCCTCCGATATCGGTGCCGACCTGATCGTAATCGGGGCCTACGGGCACAGCCGCATCCGTGAGACCATATTGGGCGGCGTCACGCGCACGATCATCCGGCACATGACCGTGCCGGTGCTGCTGTCGCACTGATCGGGGAGGCGGACCCGGAACCGCGGCTGCCGCGTTTATTTCCGCTGGGCTACCAGCCGAACCCCGCAGGGGAGGGTGCCATGCAAGCCAAGGATATCATGTCGGTGGGCGTGGCGACGGTGTCGCCCGAGACTCCGGTCGCCGAGGTCGCCCGGCTGCTGCTGCAGCGGCAGATCAGCGGCGTGCCGGTCGTGGACGCGGAGGGCCGTCTGCTCGGGATCGTCAGCGAGGGCGATCTGATGTTCCGGGCCGAGACCGGCACCGAGCAGCGCCGCCCGTGGTGGGTGGCGCTGTTCACCGCTCCCCAGGAGGCGGCAGCATCCTATCTGAAGACGCACGGCGTACGGGCCGCGGACGTGATGACGCGCGAAGTCATCACGGTAACCGAGGAGACCCCGCTGGAGGAAATCGCAGCGCTGTTTGCCGAACGCCGGATCAAGCGGGTCCCCGTGGTACGCGACGATCGGATCGTCGGCATCGTGTCCCGGGCCGACCTGCTGCGCGGCCTGGTTGCGGCACAGCCGGAGACGGCTGTCACGGCCGACGACCGTACCCTGCGGCAGCGCCTGTATGACAAGCTGCGCGCGCAGGACTGGGCCGCCGGCATCCACTTCAACCTGATGGTGACCGACGGCATCGTCCATCTCTGGGGGATCGTCGATTCCGACGAACAGCGCCGGGCCGCGACCGTCGCCGCCGAGACGACCCCCGGCGTGCGGGGCGTCGTCAACCATCTGGCGGTCACTCCTGTCGCCCATTACGGGTGGAGCTGACGCCGCCTACGGGTTCCGCCAGGGACGACCGGGCTCGTAGGGCTCGCACTGAATGCGGCCCGCATTGGAGTAGCAGAGTTCGACGCCGCCGGTGAGCCGGTCGGCGCGCCAGATGACGGTGGCCTCATTGGCCGGGTAGAACTCGTAGCGAAGCATCAGAAAGCCCGCCACCAGCGCGAGCCCCATCACCGACGCAACGATAATCGACAGCCGCGCCCCACGCATCGCATCCCCCCGCTGTCCGGGCGCGCTCCGGCCCTCCGGAGACGCCGCGAACCGTGCCGGGCCTGCATACCCTTAGCGAGGGGCCGGCATCAAGCGGCCGCTCCGCCGACCGCTCACCGGGTGGCAGGGACTTTGACCTTTGGCATAGCGCGCTCCGGGAGAACCGGCGAAGGTGCCGTCGTAGCGCCGTGCACGCGGCGCTCTAAGGGACGGGAGGATACGATGTGGCAGCCAGCGCGCATCGAATACGTCGTCGAGCCGGCCGAAGGGCACTGGACGGTCACCTATCAGGGTCGATCCGTCGGGCGTTACCGGGACCGGCAAGCCGCCATGCGCTCGGCCGTAGCGGATGCCCGGCGGGTCCGCGAACACGGCTACCGGATCCGGGTGATGGTCCACTGCCGCGACGGCCGCCTGCGTACCCTCCCCGATCGGCTGCTGGCCGTCGTCAACTGACGATCGCGCCGCAGCGGCGGCCGCACCTGCCCCGGCCGTCGCCGTTGCGACACCGGAATGTCCGGGTCGGCGGGCAGGCGGAGGCGGGAGAACCGACTCGCCGTGGCGATACGCCACGCTGAGTGGCTCGGTTCGACCGGGCGGGCGATCCCGGCCCATGCCACCCGCCGCCGGTTGCGTCCCGGACCGCCGCACGACCGTGTCCGTCGCACGCGGGCTCGAGACGCGGATGCCCCGGCGGGTGGTCCCGGCAGCGCGGGTCGTGCGGACCCGAACGATCCCGCCCTGCCCCGATATGCCCGCTCCCGGTCCCGTCGCCCGGCACGCGGGCGGCGTACCCCGCGCGGGCAGGAGCCCGATCCGCAGCCGCGTGCCTCCTGCTCCGCCACTCGCCAGAAAATCGGGTGCGGAACCGGAGGCCGGATGCCGGCCGGCAATCCGGGGCGATCGCGCTCGAAATGCCACCGGTCCGCAATGCTATTTCGTGCCGGAAAGATGAGGCACGCCGATAACCTTCTGAACGGGCACGACGAAAGCGAGTCCCCGCCCGGGCTCGTCCAGCTCGGCGGCACGGCCGATTTCCTGGAGGATCGTGTCGTTCTGATCCTCGTAGGTGACGGTGAGCACGATCTCCTTTTCCGGCTCGATCGGAATGCCCAGGATCGAGTCCTGCTCGTTGATCCCCGTGCCGCGCCCGAAAAGTATGGTGCCGCCATGGGCGCCGGCCTTGACCGAGGCTTCCAGCACGGTGCTGCCCCACCCTTTGCGCACGATGCTTACAATCAGAGAGGGAGTCGGCATTGTCACTGCTCCTTCTGGGACATTTTCATTCGGACGAGGAGTCCCAGCATCATGACCGAGACGATCGGCGCCAGCGCGATCAGTGCCACGAGGCCGAGTCCGTAAACGACCGGATCCTGCCCCTCCATCGATGCCGAGACGCCCAGTGCGAGCGCCAGCAGGAAGGTGTTGGCGAGCGGCCCCGTCGCCACACCGCCGGCATCGACGGCAATCGCCACGAAGCCCTTGTCACTGAACCGCATGACCATGATGACCAGGACGTATCCCGGCACGAGCAGGTACAATAGCGAAATCTCGTAGGCGATCCTGAGCAGCCCGAGCCCCACCGAGACCGCCACACCGATACAGACCGCCTGCAACACCATCGACCGGCGGATGGAGCCGTTGGAGGCCGCTTCGACCTGATCGGCCAGAATCCGGACCGCCGGTTCCCCCCAGGTCGTGAAAAATCCGAGAATCAGGCCGGCCGGAAGCAGGAGCCATTTGTGGGACAGGGAACCCAGCGCTTCGCCGATGGCATGTCCGAAGGGCAGGAAGCCGATGCCGACACCGAGCAGGAACAGGAACAGGCCGACGGCGGCAATCAGGGTTCCGGTCAGAATGTCCCGGACGTTCTTGCGCGGTAGCCTGAGCAGAAAAACCTGGAACACCAGAAAGATCACCGTCAGCGGCAGCACGGCCACAACGACGCTCGATGCCGTGGATCTCAGCTCTTCCAGGAATGATGTCTCGATCACCGCAGCATGATCCCCAGCAGCATGATGAGGATGATCGGGCCGATCGAGGAGAATCCCAGGAGGCCGAAACCGTCCGACACCGCGGAGCGGCCGGCCAGAACGGCGCTCAGGCCGCCGGCGAGCGCGATCACGACCGGCGTCGTCAGCACGCCGGTCGTGACGCTCCCGGCATCGTATGCCAGCGGCACGAGATCCGCCGGAGCGACAAAGGAGAGAAGGATCACGAGCGCATAGGCGACCGTCAGGAGAAGCCGCATCGAAACGCCATAGACGATGCGTGCCATCGCCGCGGCCACAAACAGGGCAACGCCGGCGGCCATGACATAGAGCACGAGCTGCTCGGGAATGCGGCCTTCGGTAACGCGATCGACCTGACTAGACAGGACCAGCACGTCCGGCTCGGCGACGGTCGTCGCGAAGCCCATGGCCAGGCCCACGGCAAGGATCAGCGCAATCGACCCTCGCTTGGGAAGCTCGGCCCCGATGAACCGTCCCATGGGCAGGATACCGAGATCGACCCCGATGAACAGCAACAGCATTCCGACGACGATTAGAACCGCCCCTGCAAGAAACTGCAGAAAAACCCCGAACGGCGCTTGAACGAGAACAAGCTGCAGTACACAGATCAATCCGATGATCGGCGCGACCGATCTAAGGACCTCGACGAGGTTTTGTCTCAACGTCGGCAGCATGATTCCGGGTGCGGTGGTTGTGGCGTGGATTCCGCTACGGCGCGAATTCTGCTAAAGGCAGCAGCCCGACGCGCCAATGTTCGCACGGGATCGGGTCCGACCGCGATCGTTCGGCCATGGATGCCTCCGCTTGCCACACAACCTACGACGTTAGCCCGACGATAGACGGCCATGTCTTGGAGTGCCCGACACTCCTTCGATCCTCGTGCCGGCCGGTATGCGCCTCCGGAAGGCTGCCCCGGGTTCTTCGGCTCGGGCAGGCGCGGGACGGTGGAAGCGACGAAAGTCGCTGCAACAAGAACGCGGCGGGTCGAGCCGAGAAGGCTCCGAAGCCGACCGAGTGTATCGTAGACTCGCCCGGCATTGCACGCGTGGAAGGGCGTGCAGCGGCGGCGGCACGATCGGTCCGATGCGGGCACGCCGCGACCGGCACGAACCATGCGCCCGGCGGGCCGGCCTTCGGGTGCCGAGGCTACCGCCGGAAGGGGTACACAACGGGGCACCCGGCCCTATCATGATCGTGTAGATCGGGCGGGTACGGGCGCAGCGGCCCGTAACATGCCGGGGAGGCGGCAGGGTGAAGCTCTTTCAGATCGACGGCTCCGACAGCAAGAGCGCACCCGTTCTCTTCGGCCTCGCCGGGCCCGGGGAGCCGGCGCCGCGCATCGCCCGGCAGGGTCCTGCCGGCCGCGGCGACGATCTCCGCACCGTCCGGGTCGCGGGCGCCCTGCCCGATCCGTCGCCCCGTGTGACCGCACGGCGACACGGCGGCGGATGATCCTTCCTACCTTGCCGACCCACCGCATGCCGCCTGCGGCCCCTTCCGTCGCCAGTGGAGACGATCCGGATGGACGCGTCCGACCCGGCGCCGAGTGAGCGGATCGACCTCGGCCGGCCCTGGCACGCCCTGCCGGCCGACGCGGTCCTGCGCGCACTCGAAACCGATGCGAACGGCCTGGGCGAAGCCGAGGCCGCGGAGCGCCGCCAGCGGTTCGGCGACAACGCGCTGCCGGAGCCCCGCCGCGCCTCGCTGCCCGAAGTCTACATCAAGCAGTTCCGCAGCCCGCTGATCTACCTGCTGCTCGCGGCCGCCGCGGTGGCGGTGGCGCTGGGCGACCTGGCCGACGCCGCCTTCATCTTCATCGTGCTGCAGATCAATGCGGTGATCGGCACCATCCAGGAATGGAAAGCGGAAACCGGCGCCGCGGCCCTGCGCGCCCAGGTGCAGTCGGTGGCCACGGTGCGACGCGCCGGCGGCATCCGCCCTATCGACAGCGTCGAGCTGGTTCCCGGCGATGTCGTGATTCTGGAAGCCGGCGCGCGCGTTCCCGCCGACATCCGCCTGTTGGAGGCGGTCGAGCTGCGGGCCGACGAGTCCCTGCTGACCGGCGAGTCCCTGCCGGTGGAGAAAGCCGTCGAGGCGGATCTTGCTCCCGACGCGCCACTCGGCGACCGCACGACGCTCCTGCATGCCGGCACGACCGTCATGTCCGGCCGGGGCGTCGGCGTGGTCGTCCGCACCGGATCGGCGAGCGAGATCGGCCGGATCGCTCGGGCGCTGGAGCGTCGGCCGGCCCCGCCGCCGCTGCTGGTTCGGCTCGAGGGATTCAGCCGGGTGGTCGGCCTGGTCACGGTGACCGCGGTCGCCGGCCTGATGGCGGTGCAGCTCGCGATGGGCGCGCCGCTGCACGAGGTCTTCTTCGTCGCCGTCGCGCTCGCCGTGTCGGCCATCCCCGAGGGGCTGCCGGTCGCGGTCACGGTCGCACTGTCGGTTGCGACGGCGCGGATGGCCAAGCGGAACGTGATCGTCCGGCTGCTGCCGGCGGTCGAGGGCCTCGGCGCCTGCACCGTGATCGCCAGCGACAAGACCGGCACCCTCACTCTCAACCGCCTGACCCTGACCCGCCTCTGGCTGCCCGGACACGGCGACATCACGGTCGGTGGCGAGGGGCTGGCGCCCACCGGGGCAATCCGTCGCCACGGACAGCCCTTGGATGCGGCGGCCGACGAGGCACTCCGCCGCCTGGCGCTTAGCGCGACGCTGGCCAACGAGGCCAGCTATCGCGCCGGGCCCGGTGAGCCGGACGGCGTCGGCGACACGGTCGATATCGCCTTCCTCGTGCTCGCCGCGAAGCTCGGCATCAGCCAGGACGAGGCGACGGACCAGCACCCCCAACGCGACCTGATCCCGTTCTCCGCCGAGCGCCGCTACGCCGCCACGGTCAACCGCCACCACGACGGGCTTCATGTCCATGTCAAGGGCGCGGCCGAGGCGATCCTGCCCATGTGCACCGGCATCGATCCGGAGGAGGCGGCCGCCGTGGCCGACCGCATGGCCGCCGAGGGCTATCGCGTGTTGGCGGTCGCCACCGGTCCGGCGGGTGAAGGCAGGCCGGAGGACAGGCTGCACGGCCTCACCTTGCTCGGCTTCGCCGGCCTGATCGATCCGGTGCGGCCGGAGGTCCCGGAGGCGGTCGCCCGCTGCCGTCGCGCCGGCGTGGCGGTGCGCATGGTCACCGGCGACCACCCGGCCACCGCGCTGGCGATCGCCCGGCAGCTCGGCTTCGCCGAGCGACCCGACCAGGTCGTCACCGGCAGTGAGCTCGCGGCGCTGGCTGACCGCCCCGAGCAGGCGAGGTCGCTGGTGGAGCGCGCCGCCGTGTTCGCCCGGGTCGAGCCGACCCAGAAGACGCGGATCGTCCAGTCCCTCCAGCAGGCCGACCATATCGTCGCCGTCACCGGCGACGGGGTCAACGACGCGCCGGCCCTGCACGCGGCCGATATCGGCGTGGCGATGGGCCGCGCCGGCACCGACGTGGCGCGCGACGCCGCCGACCTGATCCTGACCGACGACAATTTCGCCTCGATCGTCGCCGGCATCGAGGAGGGGCGGGTGGCCTATGCCAATGTGCGCAAGGTGATCTGGCTGCTGATCAGCACCGGCGCCGCGGAGGTGGCGCTGTTCTTCCTGGCGCTGCTGTTCGGGCTGCCCCTGCCGCTGTTCGCGGCCCAGCTCCTGTGGCTCAACCTCGTCACCAACGGGGGGCAGGATGTGGCGCTCGCCTTCGAGAAGGGCGAACCGGGCATGCTCGACCGCCCGCCGCGCCCTCCGGACGCGCCGATCTTCGACCGCCGCATGATCGAGGAGACCGTGATCTCAGGCCTCTGGATCGGCGTGGTCTGCATCCTCTTCTTCGCCTGGGCGCTCGACCGCGGCTGGGGCGAGTTCGAGGCGCGCAACGCCATGTTCCTGCTGATGGTCGCGTTCCAGAACGCGCATGTCTTCAATTGCCGTTCCGAATATCGCAGCGCCTTCCGGGTGCCGCTGCGCAACAACCGCCTGCTGGTGCTCGCGGTCGTCGCGGCGCAGGGCATCCATATCGCCGCCATGTTCATTCCCGGCCTGAACGACGTTCTGGACATGCGCCCGCTCTCGATCGAGCACTGGCTGATCGTTGTCCCGCTGGCCCTGACGATCATCCCGGTGATGGAAGCCTACAAGTGGCTGCGCCGGGAGCCGGATCACTCGCGGGCGGAGGCGTAGGACAGCGGCAGAATGGGCATGACGGTTCCGGTCCCGTGTCCCACGATCGCAGCCTGCTCGAACAGGCCGTCGCCATCGGTGTCGTAGAGGCAGGCCGGCAGGCCGGAGCGGGTGTAGTGCGCCGCGCGATCCAGCGGCGTGCACCAGGCGGTGCCGCCCCCCGTCGCGACCGCGACCAGCCGCACGCCGCCGTTCATCTGGATCAGGTCGTTCTCGGTCGAGCGCAGGAACGAGCCGGTGATATGGATCACATCCCCGCCCTTTTCCGGCACCGTCGCCGGGATCGGCTCCGGCGCCGCCGGCCGCGCCCAGCCGAGCCGGATCGGACCGGCGGCCGGCCGCCCGGTTTCGGCCGGACGATCGGCCGGGAGGTCGGCCCGCTGCGCATCGACGACGCCGCCGACCGGCGCGCAGCCGCCGAACAGCAGGATAAGCCCGGACACGAGCGTGCGCTTCCTCGGCCCCATGCTCATTCGCACGTCTCCCCGGTGTCGGAAGCGAATGGGCCCGCATCATGCCGGATCGGCTCGGAACAAGACAGGGATCCGATGCAGTAAACCGTGCCTTACGATAAGACTCCTGCCCGGCCTGGCATTGCCTTTTCCTACTCCATCCGGTTCTTATACTTTCGATAATTGTATCCCATCCGGACCGGCCGATGCGCGCAATTGCGCACGCCGCCTGCGCGGAAGAGGAAGATCGCTGCGCCCCGCCCGTGCCCGGCCGCCGGCATCGTCCACGGGACCGCCCATCTTTTCACGGCCTTCGGCGTGCCCAAATAACCGGTCCGGGGCGGAACCGCAGACCCGGGCAGCACGGGCGGGCGCGCGCCGGCCGTATCCCCGGAGCCGCGCCCGTGCCGGGCGCCCGCGGGGCGCTGCGCCCGCCGGCTTGCAGGCGGGCGCCGTGCTGCGTATTGATGCGCCGCTCCGGACCGTTCCGACGGGCCGCGGCCCCGCGGCTGCGGACGGCATCGGCGCGGCGGCGCGACCGAGACGGGCCGAAGGATGGGTGGCAGAGCGGTTGAATGCACCGGTCTTGAAAACCGGCGACGCGCAAGCGTCCGTGGGTTCGAATCCCACCCCATCCGCCAGAACTCTCTCCGAGGTTGTCCACGGTAATCCGGAAAACCCGCGAAAAACCTAGCCTTCTGGCAGAT
>CAZVAR010000102.1:0-5811 GCA_964625225.1 uncultured Alphaproteobacteria bacterium
AGGCGCGCGCCCCAGGGGGCGGCATAGACGCTCGCCGGAATGACGACGGCTGCGCCGATCAGGTTGACGTATCCCAGCGAGCCGACCGGCAGCCCCGAGGCGCCCCAGCCTGCGAGCACGAAGCCGATGGCGCCTGGTATGGCAATCAGCGGCCCGAAGCCGGAGGACGTGCCGACCGCCTGATGAATGGGCCGGCCGTAAAGCGTCATGAGCATCGTCATGTACGCCCCCCCGCCGATGCTCAACAGGCTCGAGATCAGACCGACGAATACGCCATAGAGCTCTACGAAACGGCTCTTCGGGATGTCGTCTCCGAGCCGCCAGCCATCCTGGCCCCACAGCAAGCGGGCCGCCATCGTCGAGGCAAAGACCGCCCAGATCCACTTCAGCACCGCGCTGGCGCTGATGCTCGCAATCAGGGCACCGGCGACGACCCCGAAAATGACCGGCCCGGCAAGACGCTTCAGCAAACCGGTGTCGACGGCGCCGCGCGCCCGGTGCGATGCGAATGACTTCAGGGTGGTAGGGATCATGACTGCGAGCGACGTACCCACGGCCATATGCATGCGGATCTCTGGCGCAATCCCCAGCGCCGCCCAGACCTCGTAGAGCACTGGAACGAGGATGGCGCCGCCGCCGATGCCGAAAAGCCCGGCGAGCAATCCCGACGCGAGGCCGCCGGCGCCGAGCGCCAGCACCAGCAGCGCCACAGCGCCGGCCGAAATCCCCAATTCCATATGACCTGTCCTATGCGGCCGCCCTGCGTGACTCGTGGCCGGCGCGTTCGACTGCAGCGAGCGCCCGCTCGAGCGGCTCGAGCCCGCAGCCGTCGCGCAGATCAGGGCCGCTCAGGTGCCGGCGGAACAGGCGCCCCCCCGGCTCGCCATGATAGAGCCCGAGCACGTGCCGCGTCACGTTGTTCAGCCGGCCGCCGCGTGCAAGGTGGCGCTCGATATAGGGGACGAGACGCTCGACCGCCTCACGCCGGGTGAGAGGTGCCTCACTAGCGGCGAAAAAGCGCCGGTCGACCTCGGCCAGGAGATACGGCGTCTGGTAGGCCGCGCGGCCGAGCATGACACCATCGACCCGGGCCAGATGCGCTTCCGCCTCATCGAGCGAGCGGATGCCGCCATTGAGAATGATGGTCAACTCGGGATGGGCAGCTTTCAGGCGGTAGACGCGCCCGTAGTCGAGCGGCGGCACGTCGCGGTTCTCCTTGGGGGAGAGACCCTGCAGCCAGGCCTTGCGCGCGTGCACGGTGAACATCGTGCAGCCCGCAGCGGCTACGGTCGAAATGAACCGTTCCAGATCGGCTTCGCTATCCTGGTCGTCGATGCCGATGCGGCACTTGACCGTCACCGGCACGTTGCAGGCCTCCCGCATCGCGGCGATGCATTCGGCAACAAGGCCCGGCTCCGCCATCAGGCAGGCGCCGAAACGGCCGTCCTGCACCCGGTCCGACGGGCAGCCAACGTTGAGATTGATCTCATCGTAGCCGAATTCGGCACCGATCCGCGCCGCCATCGCCAGTCGCTCCGGATCAGAGCCCCCAAGCTGCAGCGCTACCGGATGCTCCTCCGGACTGAAGCCGAGCAGTTTCTGCCGGTCTCCGTGGATAACGGCCTCCGCGGTGATCATCTCGGTATAGAGCAGGGCCTGTCGCGTCAGCAGGCGATGGAAAAACCGGCAATGCCGGTCCGTCCAATCCATCATCGGTGCTACTGAGAAGCGGCGGGCGCTGGGAGGGTTTTGCTTCAACATCTCGAAGGTCGTATTGAGGGCGGCAGTCTTGCTTCGCTCTGGGGTACTATCACGCGGAGGAGGCCTGACACCATCGCGCCGGATGAAACACACCTTCAAGATGTAATGGCATCGACAGCCGATCTGCAGCCCTTGCGGAAAATCATTGCTGAGACCTTTCCTCATCTCGCGGCCTCGAAATTCAAGCTGCTGACGGCCGGCTGGGACAGCATGGCTGTCGAGGTCGATGACCGGCTGATCTTCAAGTTCCCGCGGCACGAGACGGCGCACAGAGCTCTGGTGAGGGAGGCAAGCCTGCTGGTGGTGATCCGTCCCGCCGTGACCATGCGGGTGCCCGATCCCGTTTTGCATCGTGGGCCGCCTCTCTTCTCGTGGCATGAGAAGATCAGGGGCGAGCATCTGGTCACGGAGCAGTACGAGCGGTTGTCAGAAATGGCCCGGCAGCGGCTCTCCTCGGATCTGGCGATCCTCTACGCGGAGCTGCACGCTCTCGAGGCCGAAAAGCTGAAAGTCGCGGGTGCGGGCCCGATCAGGCCCTGGCTGGAGCCGGACGACATCTTGCGCCGCGTCTGGCCGGTTCTGCCGGCAAAGTTGCGCAAGTTTGCGGAGCGCACCGTCAACGCGTGGCAGCGGCTCTCGCCTGACCCGTATGGCACGACCTACGGCTTTTTCGACGGGCACGGCTGGAACATGGCCTTCGACCATGCCGCCCATCGGCTGAACGGGATTTACGACTTCGCCGACTCCGGCTTCGGTCAGCTGCAGCAGGAGTTCATCTACTCAAACTTCATTTCGCGGGATCTCACGGCGCGGATCATGGCGGAGTACGGCCGCATCACCGGCCGGGTTCCCGACGCCGAGCGCGTCGATATCCTGAGTGGTGTCTTGAGGTTATCGGAGCTGGCGGAGTACGCTGGCGATCCCGAACATGCGCCAGCGATGCTCGCGCATGTCGCGGCCTGGGCAAATCAGTAGCCTTTGCGCTGCCGAGAGCGCCTCGGCTGACGAAGTTATCCCCGCCCCCCATAACCGGGGTCATGCTCGGCAGGTCAGTACCAGTAGGAGACCTGAGCATGCTGGAAACACCGAACCTGAAGCTGCCCTACATCGCACCCGCCCAGGCGCAGAAGCATGTGACGCACAACGAAGCGATCCGCGCGCTCGATGCGCTGGTGCATATCGCCGTCGAGGACCGGGATCTGGCTGAACCGCCGGCAGAGGCCGCTGATGGCGCCCGCTATATCGTCGCTGATGCTGCTGCAGGCGAATGGTCGGGGCGGCCGGGGATGATCGCCGCGTTTCAGGATGGCGCGTGGGCCTTCTACGCGCCACGCGAAGGCTGGGTGGCCTGGATTGCGGATGAGGATCTGCTTGTCGCCTGGGACGGCGAAGCGTGGGTGCCGGCGGCGGGCGTTATCGATCCGGCACCGCAGCTCGGCATCAATGCGACGGCTGATGCAACCAACCGGCTCGCGGTGGCGTCGCCAGCCTCGCTCTTCAACCACGAGGGTGGAGGCCATCAGCTCAAGATCAACAAGGCGACGGAAAGCGATACGGGGGCCATTCTGTACCAGACCAACTGGTCCGGCCGAGCCGAGATGGGACTCACCGGCGATGATGACTTCCATTTCAAGGTGAGCCCCGATGGCAGCGCCTGGCACGAAGCCATCGTCATCGACCGGTCGACAGGACGGGTCCGCCTGCCGGCGACGCCGCATCGCGAGGTTCTGTCCACCAGTCGAACGTACTACGTCGATCCGGCCAGCGGCTCCGATTCGAATGACGGGCTCTCTGCTCAGTCCGCGTTCCTCACCATTCAGAAGGCCATCGACTCGGCGCTCAACGTCGACGCGGCGGGCAACACCGTCACGATCCAGCTTGCCGATGGCACGTACACCAGCGGTGGATGGGTGAACCGGCCGATGTTCGACGGCTCGCAGCTCAATATCATCGGTAATCCGGCAGCTCCGGAGAGTGTCGAGGTCGCGGTCAGCGGCGCCAACGCGTTCCTGGTGGATGCCGCCGGGGCGAAGGTGCGCCTCGAAGGCCTCAAGATCAGCGGCGATGTCGGCGTCTGGGCGCGCTACGGGGCCGTCGTGTTCCTGACGGGCAGGAACGTTTTCGGTGCATGCAACTTCCGGCACATCAGCGCCGACAACGGCGCGTTCGTCGAGATGCTGGGGGGCGAAATCATCATCGACGGCGCCGCGCCGCATCATCTTTACGCTGACGCAGGCGGGCACGTCTTCTATGCCGTTGGAACCGCTACGATCAACGGCACGCTGGCGTTCCCGTTCGGATTCGCGTTCGCGCAGTCGACCGGGCTGGTGACCTCATACGGCATGAGCTGGTCGGGCAGCGCAACGGGTCCGCGTTACCAGGCGATGCTCAACGGCGTCATCAACGTCAATGCGTCGGGGACGGACTACTTCCCCGGCGACAGTGCCGGCGTGCTCACGAGCGGCGGTCAGTACGCGTGAGGATCGTGCCGGTGGCCCGTGTGCTCAGCGTGCCGTGGCTGCCGGCAACACCAACGCCTCCCCGAGATTGGCGAGCGTCGTCAGGTCGACGAACTCGCCTTTCGGGAGGCTGAGGTCGAACTCCATCTTCCAGGAGAGCTGCGCAGCCGAAACGAGGCGGGAACGGAGCACCTTGTCGGCGATGGCATAGTGATCGGGTCGCACGGCGCGGCGCAGCCCGTGCAGAATTCCAAGCGTCACGACGTCGTAGTAGGCGCTGAACGGGTCGGGCGAGGCGCTTGCCGGACGCATGTACCCGGCAAACGCGATCCGACCGTCGTACTGGCGCGTCTTGCTGTCCTTGCCGCTGTATCCGGCAAACCGGTCGTAGAGCATGCGGACGGCCGGGGAGGGGCCCTCATACTCGAACAGACCACGAAGCGCGTAGGCCAGCGTGTCACCGTAAACGAAGTAATCGCGCTCTCCGTTTGGTCCCGCCACACGACGCCACGCTTTGGGGCAGGTGCTGTCACGGCATTGCGCCAGCTGAGCGGCCTTAGCGTATTCCCACGCCCCGGTGAGCCCTTCGACGAGGAGCTCGCGCGCGGATTTGGCCGCCTCCTCGTAATGCGCCTTGCCGGAAAGCGCTGTCGCGCGACGCAGGACGGGCAGGGCGGAAAGCGTCTTCACGTGCCGGTCGCAATTCCACGCCGGTTCGGGCCCGGTATTCACGATGAACTCGCAGAAGCCGTCCGGAGCGCCGGTTGATCGCGCGTAGGGGCGCCCTCGGCCGCTTTGCATGTGGACCAGAAAGTCCGCGAACCGCAGGCCTGCCTGGCGATACCTCTCGTCCTTCGTCAGGTCGTGAAGCTCGAACATGGCCGCGCCGCAGAATCCGGCGTCGATCGCATAGAAGTAGCGGCTGGCGGGCTCAGGGAGATCAGGCGTTGATGGCACGCCGCCATAGGTGGGGCTGGCGGACCGTGTATCCTGCAGACGGATGACCCAACCGGCCAGCTCGTTGGCCTTGTCGATGGCCTCCGTATCGAAACGATCCCTGCGGGCGAGTGCTGCAAGGAAGCGGATCACTTCGCAGGCCGATCCGGGCGTTCTGCCGATCTCCTTGTTCGGCGCGCCGGTTCGCGGCTCGACCTGTTTGTAGGGCGCGTGCTGAAGCACGAAAGCCCGGATCGGCTGGATGGCGCTCATGTCCGGACGGATTTCGGCGGTCCACACGTTCGCTTGGCTGAAGCCGATCTCCAGACCGGGGCTTGGGGAGCAGGCTGCGAGGAGCGGCAAGAGCAAGAGGGCCGCGCCCCACGTCCATGTCGATCGATTGGTGCCCTGCGGAACGATCCGAGGCAACCACAGTCCGGCGCTCACCGCATCTCGCCCCCCGGCGCGCGCGATTTCCCCCTCACTGAACAATGTTCACACATTCGTGAACGGGCGGCAACTCTTCGTGCCTCCGCCAGGAAGGACGCTCAGGCCGCGGGCGATCGCTCCGCCCCGGCGGCTGCATAGACGGGGCGCAGCACTTTGAGGGCCCCGCGCCGCACGGTAAATCGCAACGGCCGGCGCTCGTAGACCA
>CAZVAR010000102.1:5821-9839 GCA_964625225.1 uncultured Alphaproteobacteria bacterium
ACTCATCAGAATGGATTCGATCCGCCCGGTTTGCCGCCAGCGGCCGAGCATCACGTCGAACCCCGCCGTGAGCAGCGGCAGCCACGTCCAGCCCTTGACGATGTGAACCTCGAGCAGGCCGTCGCTCATGCGAGCCCGCGTCCACTCCGTCTCGCGGTAGATGTTGTTGGTCACGAGCACCGCCGATGACCGGCGTACCAGCTTGCCGTCTTCCGTTTCGATCTGGAGCGACATGCGATCCACGCGGGCGATGGCCCGAACCAGTGCCAGCAGAAATGCGAGCCAGCGCGCGAAGGGAACGTCGGCGCGGGCGCGCTGGCGTTCACGCGCCATTCTGGCGAGGAAACCCAGCCCGGCCAAAGAATGAAAGGTGCGGCCATTGAGATCGCCGAGGTCGATGCTCTCGACGCCCGCCTCGGCGAGCGCATCGACGGCCTCGAGAAAATCGAAGGGAACGTCGAGATCGCGGGCGAGCAGGTTGACGGTGCCGAGCGGGAGCACGCCGAGGGCCTTGCCCGTGCCAGCCAGCAGAGAGGCGGCGAGGCTCTGCGAGCCGTCCCCGCCGCCGACGATAATGGCATCGATATCCGGGCGGGCTGCGGCGCTCCTCAACGCCGCCTCGATCTCCTCCGGAGAGACGAGCGAGAGCTCGAGGTCGTGGCCCTGCTCGCTGAACCGGCAGGCGATGTCATCGACAATGGCCGGTCCCAATTCCAGTACGGTGCTGGCTTTGGCATTGACGATGGCAACGGCACGCAAGGTCGGGCGCTCCTCCGGAGCCCTCCCGACCCGATGATCCTGGTGTAAGGCGGGGGAGGGGTCTTCCGATCAGAAGAACGCCGTGCTGACAGGCCGGTTCACGCTCGTCACGCCGAGGCGATCACGTCACCTGTTTCGTGGTCGAGCGCCATTGCCGAAAGCTGATCACCTCGCCGTTGCGGGTGTCGTCGGGGCTTGCCAGCTCGACGAAGAGAGGGGCCACCTCTTCGGGCGCCGGCAGCGTCTCGGGGTTCTCGCCCGGATAGGCCTTGGCGCGCATGGCCGTCCGGACGCCGCCGGGATTGATGAGATTGGCGCGCACCGGGGTACGCTCCATCTCCTGGGCGTAGGTCTTGACCAGCGCTTCGAGGCCGGCCTTCGAGACGGCATACGGCCCCCAGTAGGCATGCGTGCCCGTGGCGGCTCCGGAGGTTACGAAGATCGCCCGGCCGGCATCAGACTTGCGCAACAGCGGGTCGCAGGTGCGGATCAGGCGCCAGTTGGCCGTGAGATTGATATTGATGACGTCCTGCCACGCGTCGGCCGTGATGTGCCCCAGCGGCGACAGCGGCCCGAGGATGCCAGCGTTGCCGACCAGGATGTCGAGCTTGCCCCAGCGCTGGAACAGAGTGGGGCCGAGCCCGTCGAGCTTGTCGCCGTTGCGCAAATCGAGCTGGAGCAGCGTGGCCGAGCCGCCGGCGTCGCGCACCTCGTCGTCCACCTCCTCCAGGGCACCTTGCGTGCGGGCGAGCAGAACCACGTGAGCGCCTTCACGGGCAAGAGCCACTGCCACGGCGCGTCCGATCCCGCGCGAGGCGCCGGTGATGAGGGCAATTCGGCCTTGAAGGCTTTTGGTCATCCGCTCGCCTGCTCCCGATCCGATTTCACCTTCACGAACTCACGATTTTACGACCTGTCGGACTCCGGCCTACTGCTGCGGATCCGTGTCAGGTGCCGGGGGCTGCCCTTCCGGTGGCTGCTCATCGTTCGGCTTTGGCTCCATGAACTCCTTCAAGCCCTCGCGCGCTCTTTCGTACATCTTCAATCCGTAGTCCTTGGCCTTCTCCAAAGCAGGCTTGGCGGCCTCGACGGCCTTGTCGGTCGCCTCCTTGGCGCGCTCGAGATAGGGCTGCGCCTGCTCCTTGGCCTTCTCGGAGGCCTGCATCAGCTTCTCGGCGCTGGCCGCTGACAGCTCCTTCGTGCGGGCGATCACGCGCGCGATGGTGCTCTCGTGCGGAAGCAGGGTTTCGGGACGCAGGGCGCGCACCGTGGCAATCAGGTCCTCGTGGTCCTGCCGGGCTTTCGGGTCAGCGATCTTTTCCGGCGAACCCGTGAACAGCACCATCGGCGTGCAGGCCGTCACGACCTTTCGCGCTGTGGTCAACCAGTCCGCATTCGAGACCTGCGTCTCCTGCGCGAAATAGACCTTGTGGCCCCCGATGTGCTGGCGGAGAATTTCGCGATCGATGATCGGCACGTAATGCCCGCCGAGCTCACGGACCAGAGCGAAACGGGAATCGTCCGGATCGGGGAACTCGACGAAGAACGCCACCGCGTTCTCCTGCGAAAGCGCCTCGCGGATGGCCTGCTCAGCGCTCGCTGCATGCTGGACTGCGGCGGCCTTGCCGAGGCCGGCCGCGTCGATCTGGTGAAGAATGCCGAACGTGTCGGCACTGCCGGACTCCTGCGGCGGCAGATGGAAGCTCAACTCGGCCGCGCGGGCTGACAACTCGCCGAAGCTCTGAAGGTCGCGCCGCGTTGACACGGCGAACAGGCATTGGCGTACATCGTCCGTCCGAACGGCGACGACGGCGCCGGCATCCTCTGCGTTCGCCAGCCTGTGCGCGAACACATCGAGCTGGCCGTAGCCGAGCTGCGCGGGGCTGGCCATCACTTCGCGGATGTTTTCCGCCGTTCCGGAGGAGGGCTCGCACGTGTAGGCAAACTCGGCACGGGCGAGCTGATCGGCGAGTACCGGGCAGAAGCGGGCGTGATAGGTGCCGGCCTCCTCGCCCGTATTGATGCGCTCGGCAAAAGCCTGTCCGGCGGCACCGCCCAGGAGGGACGCGAAGGCTGTTGCGGCGAGCACATGCTTTGCGATCATTGGGCAAACCTCCCCAATCGGGCCAGCCGGGAGCTTCGTTCAGGGAACGCAGCTCTTTCGGTTCAGGAGCAGATCATATCCGGAACGGATGACGCAAGCCTGACTGCCGGCCAGGGTGCGCCGTCACCGGGCTTCGGCGAGAAGAGAGAGCTGGCGCGGTGCCGAGCCGCCGGTCACGTCGGTGAGGTCCGTCGGGTATTCGCCGGTGAAGCAATGGTCGCTGAACTGCGGAGTGAAGTTGTCGCGGCCGTCGTAGCCCATTGCACGGTAAAGCCCGTCCACGGACAGGAACTGGAGCGAATCGGCGCCCATGAAGGCGCGCATCTCCTCCAGTGACATTTCGGCGGCCAGCAGCTCCGTGCGCGAGGGCGTGTCGATACCGTAGTAGTCGCCGTATTTGATCTCGGGAGAGGCGATACGCATGTGCACCTCGCGCGCGCCGGCTTCCCGCATCATGGTGACGATCTTCTTCGAGGTGGTGCCGCGCACGACACTGTCGTCGATCAGGACGATGCTCTTGCCGCGAATGGCGGCGGAATTGGCCGAATGCTTGAGCTTCACGCCGAGCTGGCGGATGCGCTGCTCCGGCTCGATGAAGGTGCGTCCGACGTAGTGGTTGCGGATGATGCCGAGCTCGAACGGCAAGGACGCGGCTTCCGCATAGCCAATGGCGGCGGGCACGCCGGAGTCGGGCACGGGCACGACCACGTTCGCCGCGGCCGGTGCCTCTTGCGCCAGCTCGGAGCCCATCCGCTTGCGGACCTCGTAAACGTTGCGCCCGCCGACGATGGAATCCGGGCGGGCGAAGTAGATGTACTCGAAGATGCAGGGCCGGGCCGGGCGCATGGGGAAGGGACGATGGCTCTCCAGGCCCTCGGCCGTAATCACCACCACCTCGCCGTTCTCGACCTCGCGTACGAACTCGGCGCCGACGATGTCGAGCGCGCAGGTCTCGGAAGCGAGCACGTTAGCCGAACCGATCCGGCCGATCACCAGCGGGCGGATGCCGACGGGATCACGGGCACCGATCAGCATGTCGTTGGTCAAACAGACGAAGGCGTACGCGCCCTCGAGCTGACGGAGCGCGTCGATGAGGCGCTCGACGATGCGCCGCTTTTGCGAGCGCGCGATGAGGTGGTGGATGACCTCGGTATC
>CAZVAR010000102.1:9849-14080 GCA_964625225.1 uncultured Alphaproteobacteria bacterium
ACGAGCTCGCGGCGCAGCATCAAGGCATTGGTGAGATTGCCGTTGTGGCCGACAGCAAAGCCGCCCGTCTCCAGATCGGCGAACAGCGGCTGAACGTTGCGGAGGATCGTCTCGCCGGTGGTCGAGTAGTGGACGTGCCCCACGGCCATGCGGCCGCGCAGCCGTTTGATCACGTCGACCTTGTTGAAGTTGTCGCCGACGAGGCCGAGCCGCCGCTCCGAATGGAACTGCTGGCCGTCGAAGGTGACGATGCCCGCCGCCTCCTGCCCGCGGTGCTGCAGGGCGTGCAGGCCCAGCGCGGTCAGGGCCGCCGCATCGTCGTGGCCGATGACGCCGAAAACGCCGCACTCCTCGCGCAGCCGGTCGTCGCCATACCGCAGCCAGCGGGGGTCATCGAGCTCCAGATCAGAATCCGCTTTGCCCGCCATCAGAGTCTCCGATCCGTCTCGATGATGATGGAACGCTCGCTACCCCGAGCGCCTTGCCGCATCAGCCGTGATCGGCGGGGCTCCCGGTGTGCGTGACTGATATATGAAATTTGACCGGATACAACACCGCGACATCCTGAAACTTTGGAGAAGTCGTCGCGCCCTGCTGATCGAAACCGTTCGGCTCCGTGAGGGTCGAGGGCACGTATTGCGACAGGATGATCCGGAAGGTCTCGCCCGTGCTGCGGATCATCGGCAGCGATTTGGCCTCTCGCACCCACGGAACCTGCTGCTGCGGGTCGGGCACGAACGACTCGTAAAACATGTACGGGATTACAACGAGCACGAACCCGCGGACGACGCCGAACAGGAAGCCCAGGATGCGGTCGATCATTCCCACGCGGCTGTCGAGGATCGTATCGGAGATGCGCGCCGTGATCAGGTGCACGATGACCAGCACGATCAGGAAGATGACCGCGCCGACGGCAATTTGCGCGATGGAGACGGGCGCGTTGATCTGCTGCGCCAGATCCTCGGCGAACGGCCTGTGGAAAAGGACGAAGTAGAGCACCGCCGCAGCCGCAGCGAGCCAGGACAGGATCGACAGGAGTTCTCGCGTCAGACCGCGATACATGGCCAGCAGGCCGGACAGAAAGCAGATGGCCAGAAGGCCAGCGTCGAGATAGGTCAGCGGCCCGATCATGATCGAGGCTCCCTCAGGTACTCTTCGGCAAGCGGGATGTGTCCCCGCAACTTCAGTCGCACGGCGACAACTGCTCCGCAAGCTTCTTCAAATGTGGGATACGTTGCAAAGAAAGCGTCAACGCTGAGGCATCGACCTCCCCGGCCTGCGGCAGAGTGGCCTGCCCGAACCCGAGCTTCTGTGCCTCTTTCAGCCTCGTGGTCATGTGTGCAGCGGCCCGAACCGCGCCGGAAAGGCTGATCTCGCCGAAGAAAACCTGATTCTGGGGCAGTGCAACACCTGAAATCGACGAGAGCAGAGCGGCGGCGGCGGCAAGGTCTGCGGCGGGCTCGGTGATCTTCAGGCCGCCGGCGACGTTCAGGTACACGTCGTTCTGCCCGAAGCTCACACCGCAGCGGGCGTCGAGAACGGCGAGCAGCATAGACAACCGGTTTGCGTCCCAGCCGACGACGGCACGGCGCGGGGTGCCGAGCGTGGTGGGTGCGACGAGAGCCTGGATCTCGACGAGCAGGGGACGCGTCCCTTCGATCCCGGCAAAGACCGCCGAACCGGGCGTGAGCGCGTCGCGGTCGCCGAGGAACAGCTCGGACGGGTTGGCGACCTCGCGCAGGCCCTGGCCCACCATCTCGAAGACGCCGATCTCGTCCGTGGCGCCGAACCGGTTCTTGACCGCGCGCAGGATGCGGAACGGGTGGCCGCGATCGCCCTCGAAATAGAGCACCGTATCAACCATGTGCTCGACCACCTTGGGACCGGCTATCTGGCCCTCCTTGGTGACATGGCCGACGAGCAGCAGCGCGCTGCCGTGTGATTTGGCGAACCGGATAAGAGCCTGGGTTGCGGCCCGCACCTGACTGACCGTGCCGGGTGCGGCTTCAAGGGCATCCGCCCAGAGCGTCTGGATCGAGTCGATGACGACCAGGTCGGGGCGGCGGCCATCGGCGAGCGTCGCGAGGATGTTGGCGAGGTTCGTCTCGGAGGCGAGTGCGACGGGTGCAGCCGCGAGCCCCAGCCGTTCCGCTCGCAACCGCACCTGCGCGACGGCTTCCTCGCCGGAGAAGTAGACCGCGCGCTGGCCTCTGACGGCGAGAGAGGCGCAGAGCTGCAGCAGCAGGGTAGACTTGCCGATGCCGGGCTCACCGCCTATCAGCAGCGCGGAGCCCGGCACGATGCCGCCGCCCGTCACCCGGTCGAGCTCTTCAAGGCCGGTGGGAAGACGGGGAGCCGATTCGGTGCTGCCCGAAAGGGGCTCGAGCGTGATGACTCGGCCGCGCGACGAACCGGAAAGACCGGAGCCGGGCGGAGTGGGGCCGGCGCTGGCCTCCTCGACAAGCGTATTCCACTCCTCGCAGCTCGCGCACTTGCCGGTCCAGCGGTTGGAAACGGCGCCGCAGCTCTGGCAGACGAACGTGGCTTTCGCGGCCTTGGCCATCGGTGTCATCCCCCCAACTGCCTGAGCCGCGGGCGTGCAGGCCAACTGACACGGGCTGCCTGCACTGGCAGATCAGACCCCGGTTCCTTCGTAGATGCGGTGCACGCGGCGTCCAAGACGCGACAGCAGCTCGTAACCGATCGTACCCGCCCGGTCGGTCAGGTCGTCGAGCGTGACGCGGTCGCCCATCACCTCGACCCAGGCTCCGCGGTACACCTTTTCCGGAGGCACGTCGCTCACGTCGAGCGTGATGAGGTCCATCGACACGCGCCCGATGACGCGCACCGGATGCGGACCGATGAAACCGACCGGGCCGGGATTGCCGGTCGGTCCGCTGAGCGCCCGGAGGAACCCGTCCGCGTAGCCGCAGGCGATCGTCGCGACGCGTTTCGGCCGCTCGATGACGTACGCTCCGCCATAACCGACGGTCTCGCCGGGCTGGGCATCGAAGACCTGCAGTACCTTGGCCGAGAGCCGCACGACGGTCTGCATCGGATTGGGGCGCTTCTCGTGCGCGCGGCCGCCGTAAAGGACGATTCCCGGCCGCACGAGGTCATAGTGATAGTCGGGCCCCAGGAAGATCCCGCCGGAGTTGGCGAGGCTGCGCGGTGCCGGTGGCAGGAGCGACGTGAGCCGCTCGAATTTCTCCCTCTGTGCGGCATTCATCGGGTTTTCCGGCACATCCGCACAGGCCAGATGGCTCATGATGAGCGACACCCGGAAATTCTCGAGCACCTCCGGATTGCCCGCCAGCTCCTCCACCTCGTAGTCGGGGAGCCCGAGCCGGTTCATGCCGGTATCGATGTGAATGGCTGCGGACAGGCGCCGGCCGCGATCTCGGCAGTAGGCGGCCCACTCCCGGATCTCGAGCAGGCTGGAAAGCGCGGGCCGGAGATCGAAACCCGAATAGTATTCGGCCGCGCCCGGTAGCAGGCCGTCCAGAATATAGATGACGGCTCCCGGCTGCACGGCGCGGATCTGCCGGCCCTCCTCGAGCGTGGCGCAGAAGAAGGTGCGGCAGCCCTCCTCGGTCAGCGCGCGGCAGATTTCCTCGATGCCGAGCCCGTAGGCATTGGCCTTGATGACGCCGGCGCACTCGGCATTTCCCGACGCCTCGTCGAGCTTGCGCCAGTTGGCACGCAGGGCATCGAGATCGATCCGCAGCACGGCCCGTGCATCGGCCGGGATACGATCCTCCTGCTCGCGTGCTGTTCTGGCGTCCATTGCTCAACTCACTCGCGCTCGGGCAGCTGATATTCCCGTGCAAGATTGCCGAACCGGGTGAAGTTCGACTCGAACGACAGTTGCACGGTGCCCGTCGGGCCGTGGCGCTGCTTGCCGATGATGACCTCGGCCTTGCCGTGGACGAGCGTCATCTCCTGCTGCCACTTCAACAACTCCTCGACGTTCGATTCGGACGGCTTGCGCCGCTCCACATAGTACTCCTCGCGGAACACGAACATCACCACGTCGGCGTCTTGCTCGATCGAGCCGGACTCACGCAAGTCCGCGAGCTGCGGCCGCTTGTCCTCCCGCTGTTCCACGGCGCGGGAGAGCTGGGAGAGCGCGATCACCGGCACATTGAGCTCTTTCGCGAGCGCCTTGAGGCCGGTGGTGATCTCGGACACCTCCTGCACGCGCCCTTCGGCCGAGCGCCGGGAGGAACCC
>CAZVAR010000103.1:0-14050 GCA_964625225.1 uncultured Alphaproteobacteria bacterium
GGACTACCAGGGGAAATACGCCTTCTCGACCTGCTACAACTCGGAAATGGGCATGACCCTGCCCGACATGATGGCCAAGGATCAGGACTGGGTGGTGATTTTCAACATCCAGCGCATCGAGGAGGCCGTCCGGAAGGGTGACTTCAAGGAGATCAACGGCGTGCCGGTAATCGACGGTCGCCACGGCTCGCCCTACACCCGCTATGTGCCGATTCCGAACAGCCCGCACGGCATCAACGCCGCACCGGACGGTATCCATGTCGTCGCCAACGGCAAGCTGTCGCCGACCGTGAGCGTGTTCGACGTGCGGCTGTTCGACGATCTCTTCGCCTACAAGATCCAGCCGCGCGACGTGGTGGTGGATGAGCCTGAGCTCGGCCTCGGGCCGCTCCACACCGCCTTCGACGGCCGCGGCAACGCCTACACCACGCTGTTCATCGACAGCCAGATTGTGAAATGGAACATCGATCGGGCGCTCCGTGCCTTCAAGGGTGAGCAGGTCGATCCGATCATCCAGAAGCTCGATGTCCATTATCAACCCGGCCACAACCATTCGTCGATGGGCGAGACCAAGGAGGCGGACGGCAAATGGCTGCTGTCGCTGAACAAATTCTCCAAGGACCGCTTCCTAAACGTCGGGCCGCTGAAGCCGGAGAACGATCAGCTCATCGATATCTCGGGCGACGAGATGAGGATCGTCCACGACGGTCCGAGCTTTGCCGAGCCGCATGATGCGGTGATCGTGCATCGCTCGAAGGTCAATCCGGTCCATGTCTGGGACCGCAACGATCCGATGTTTGCGGATGCGGTCAAGCAGGCGGCCGCCGACGGCGTAGACCTTGAATCGGCAGCCGACGTGATCCGCGACGGCAACAAGGTACGCGTCTACATGATCTCGGTGGCGCCGACCTTCAGTCTCGATAAGTTCACCGTCAAGCAAGGTGACGAGGTCACGGTTTATGTGACGAACATGGATGAGGTCGAGGATCTCACCCACGGCTTCTGTATCGTCAATTACGGTATCAACATGGAGGTGGCGCCGCAGGCGACGGCCTCCGTGACCTTCGTCGCCGACCGGCCCGGCGTGTACTGGTACTTCTGTACTTGGTTCTGCCACGCCATGCATATGGAAATGCGGGGGCGGATGCTGGTCGAGCCGACCGCGGCCTGACTGTGATGCCATCCCGCATGGCCGGGGTCGTGCGCATGTCGGCGGTGGGGCTGCTCGCCGCCGGCATTAGCCTGTTGTCACCGATAACGTCGGCGTCGCCGACGATGGTGGCCGCCGACGGCCCCAATCTGCAGGAACTGCTGGACGCCGCCGCGCCCGGCGCCGTGCTGCGGCTGGCCCCCGGCGTCTACGGCCCGATCCGCATCACCCGCCCCGTCACGCTGGAGGGCGAGCCGGGTGCCGAGCTGCGCGGCCCGGGCACAGGCAGCGTCGTCTCCATTCTGGCGCCCGACGTGACGGTGCGCGGCCTGACCATCCGGGGCTCCGGTACCGACATCGACGCGATGGACTCCGGCGTCTTCGTCGGCAAGGAAGGCGACCGTGCCCTTGTCGAAGATAATTTGATCGAGGGCAATTTGTTCGGCGTCTATCTCTGGGGTCCGGACGACGCTGTGGTGCGTCGGAACAGCATCCGCGGCCTGCGCAAAGACGTTCTCAGCGAAAACGGCAATGGCGTATCGGTGTGGAACGCGCCAGGGTCGAAGGTGATCGAGAACGAGTTCCGTTTCGGCCGCGACGGCATTTTCGTGATCACCAGCAAGCGGAACGTCTTCAGCGGGAATCGCATGCGCGATGTGCGGTTCGCTGTTCATTACATGTACACCCATGACAGCGAGGTTCGCGACAACGTCTCGATCGGCAACCATGTCGGCTTCGCAATCATGTTTTCGGACCGCCTGAAGGTGACGGGCAATCTGTCCCAGGGCGACCGCGACCATGGCCTCCTCTTTAACTATGCCAACCGTTCGCTCATCGAGAAAAATATCGTTCGCGACGGCGGCGAAAAATGCGTCTTCATTTATAATGCCAATTTCAACCGCTTTCTGGGCAATTGGTTCGAGGGCTGCGAGGTCGGCATCCACTTCACGGCCGGGTCCGAACGGAACGAGATCATCGGCAATGCCTTCATCGACAACCGCAGCCAGGTGAAATATGTCGGCACGCGCTCCCTCGACTGGTCCGGCGACGGGCGGGGCAATTATTGGAGCGACAATCCCGCCTTCGACCTGAATGGCGACGGCATCGCCGACACGGCCTATCGACCCAACGATATCATCGACCGGGTACTGTGGACCGCGCCGGCTGCCAAGCTGCTGGTCAACAGTCCGGCGGTCCAGGTGATCCGCTGGGCGCAATCCCAGTTTCCGGCGCTGCATCCCGGCGGCGTGATCGACAGCGCACCCCTGATGCGGCCGCCGGAGGTCGCGCCGCCGCCGGCGGCGCATGAGGGCTCATGAGCCATACGAGGGTCGATCTGGAAGGTGTCTCGAAGCGCTATGGCGCCCAAGAGGCCGTCCGGGAGGTGAGCCTCGAACTGCCGGCGGGCGAATGCGTGGCGCTCGTCGGCCACAACGGGGCCGGCAAGACGACGCTGATGAAGCTGATGCTCGGCCTGATCCGCCCGACGGCGGGACGTGTGCGGATGCTCGGCGGCGATCCCGCCGCCGCGAGCGGCGCCCATCTGCGCCGCAGGATCGGGTTCCTGCCGGAGAATGTCGCCTTCACCGACAGCCTGACCGGGCGCGAGCTGCTCGGCTTCTACGCCCGGCTGAAGCGCGAGCCGGTGCGCAAGAGCATGGTGCTGCTCGACCGCGTCGGTCTCGCCGACGCCGCCGACCGGCGGGTCGGCACCTACTCGAAGGGCATGCGCCAGCGGCTCGGATTGGCGCAGGCGTTGCTCGGGGCGCCGCAGGTGCTGCTGCTCGACGAGCCGACCACCGGGCTCGATCCCGCGCTGCGGCAGAGCTTCTACGACATCATCCGGGAACTGCGCGACGGCGGCGCGACGGTACTGCTGTCCTCGCACGCGCTCACCGAATTGGCGGAGCGCGCGGACCGCATGGTCATCATGCATCGCGGCCGGCTGTTGGCGAACGGCACCGTCGGCGAGTTGCGGCGCCTCGCCGACCTGCCGGTGCGGCTGCGGCTCGCAGTCGGCGGCGGGTGGACCGAGGCGATGGCGGGCCGGCTCGCCGAGATCGCCCGAGTGACCGGCCGAGTACCGGCGATCGAGGTCACCTGCCCGGAACGTGACAAGATGACGGTGCTGCGCCGGATCGCCGATTTCGGCGCCGCCGTCGACGATATCGACATCTTGCCGCCGTCTCTCGACGAGCTCTACGCGCATTTCCTGCAAGAGCGGGGGCGGGCGGCATGAGCGCCGTACTGACGATCGCCGGGAAGGAGCTGCGCGAGGGCCTGCGCAACCGCTGGATCATCGCGACCACGCTGCTGCTGGCCGGGCTCGCCCTCACCCTCGCCTTCCTCGGCAGCGCGCCGACCGGGACCGTCCGGGCGAGCCCGCTCGACGTGATCGTCGTCAGCCTGTCGAGCCTGACGATCTTCCTCGTGCCGTTGATCGCGCTGCTGCTGTCGCACGATGCGATCGTCGGCGAGCGGGAGCGCGGCACGCTGCTGCTGCTGCTCAGCTATCCGGTCGGGCGCGGCCAGGTGATCCTCGGCAAGTTCCTGGGCCATGTCGCCATCCTGGCGATCGCGACCGCGGTCGGCTATGGCGCCGCCGGTCTGGCGCTCGCGCTCGGCAGCGAAGCGCCGGGCGCTGCGGGATGGCGGGCCTTTGCGATCATGATCGGCAGCTCGGTGCTGCTCGGCGCCGCGTTCCTGGCGATCGGCTACGCCGCCAGCACGCTGGTGCGCGACCGCGGCACCGCCGCCGGCATCGCGATCGGCGCTTGGCTGCTGTTCGTTCTCATCTACGACATGGCGCTGCTCGGACTGCTGGTCGCCGACCAGGGGCAACGGGTCACGGCCGAGGCGCTCAACCTGCTGCTGCTCCTGAACCCGACCGATGTCTACCGGCTGCTCAACTTCTCCAGTACCGCCGACGTCAGTCTGTTCGCCGGCATGGCGGGCGTCAGCCGCAGCGCGACGCTGAGCCCCGGCGCGTTGCTCGCCGCGATGGCGCTGTGGATCGTCCTGCCGTTGGGGCTGGCAACCGTCCTGTTGAAACGGAGGGATGTATGAAACGGGTGCTGGCGCTGGCCAGGACCGGCCTGATCACCGGATCGCTCGCTGCCCTGCTCGCATCTTGCGGTGAGGAGCAGACGGCAAAGGTTCCGCCGCCGCAGGAACTGACGGCCGCGGCAGTCGGCCATTATTGCGGTATGCAGGTCACGGAGCATCCGGGGCCGAAGGCGCAGATCCTGCTCACCGGCCGCGATGATCCGGTCTGGTTCTCCTCCGCCCGCGACGCCTTCGCGTTCACCATGCTGCCCGAGGAGCCGAAAAACATCGCCGCGATCTACGTTACCGATATGGGCAAGGCCGCAAGCTGGGACGACCCCGGCCCCGAGACCTGGGTGGAGGCCCGAACTGCCGTCTTTGTCGTCGGCAGCTCGCGGCGCGGCGGCATGGGGGCCGAGGAGGTCGTGCCGTTCGCGGAGGAGGCGGCAGCACGGGAGTTCGCTGCGCGATATGGCGGCGAGGTCGTCCCTTTCGACGGGGTGTCGCGGGACTATGTCCTGGGCACCCCGGAGGGGCCGTCCCACGGGCCCGGCCCGGTGGACCATTCGGCGGGTAGCCATTCGCACTGACAGGAGACACGGGATGGCGAGGACGTTCAGCCGAAGGCGCGTCATCGGCTTCGCGGCGGCGGCGGCGGGCCTCGGCTGCCTGCCGCTGCCGACGGCGAGAGCGGCGCCGCGGGCCGCCGTCTGGCATGGGACCGCCCTCGGTGCCAGGGCGACGATCCGGCTCTACCATCCGGACCGGGCCGCGGCGGAACGGCTCATCGCGCGCTGCGTGACCGAGATCGACCGGCTCGAGCGGCTGTTCAGTCTCTATCGCCCCGACTCGATGCTGAGCCGTCTGAATGCGGAAGGCGCGGTCACGGCGCCACCGTTCGATTTCGTGTGTCTGCTCGCCGAGAGCCGTGTCTTCAGCGAGCTGACCGGCGGCGTCTTCGACGTGACGGTACAGCCGCTCTGGCAGCTTTACGCCGGACACTTCTCACGCCGCGACGCGGGGCCGGCCGGCCCGGATGCCGACGCTGTCCGGCGGGCCCGCGACCGCGTCGGCTACCGGGATCTGGCGATCGATCCGGAGCGGGTCGCCTTCGTCAGGAAGGACATGGCAGTGACGTTGAACGGTATCGCCCAGGGTTACATCACCGATCGCGTCGCCGACCTGCTGCGTGCGGAAGGCATGGAGCATGTGTTGCTCGACCTGGGCGAGATGCGCGCGCTCGGGCGCCGGCCGGACGATAGCCCCTGGCGGATCGGTCTGGAGGATCCACGACACCCCGGGCGGGTCAGCCGTACCGTCGAGGTCGCGGACCGTGCAGTGGCCACCTCCGGCGCCTATGGTTTCCGGTTCGATGCCGACGGCCGCTTCCACCATCTGTTCGATCCGGGAACGGGCCGCAGCGCAAGCCGCCATGCCGGTGTCTCCGTGATCGCACCGGATGCCACGACGGCCGACGCGCTCTCGACCGCCTTCGCGCTGCTCCCGCTCGAGGCGATCGACCGGGTCCTGGCGGCGCGTCCGGGTGTGCAGGCCTACCTCGTCGAGGAGGACGGCACTCTGCTGCTGCGCGGGGCGGACACCGCCTGACCGGCCGCCGGCACCGGAACGGAAGCCGTAGGCCCCGATTGCCACGGCATCGTCGATGTCGGAGACCCGCGATGTTCCGATCGGCTCTCCTGTCCGGCGGAGTGCTATCGGCACTCGCCTGCACTCAGACGACGGCGGCCGAGACCGGATGCAAGGTTCCGCTCGCCCTGTTCGAGCCCCCGCCGCTTACGGTCTGTGATGCCGTTTCCGCGTGGCTCCGGTAGAGCCCCCGATGGTCCGGCGGGCCCCGCCGCCTCTGCGGTCCTGCCGCGGACGCGCCCCGCTGGGCGGGCCGTCAAGTATCTGTTCAGCTTGAGAAATGGTGCCCAGGGGCGGATTCGAACCACCGACACGCGGATTTTCAGTCCGCTGCTCTACCAACTGAGCTACCTGGGCCCGCGGGAGACCGCGCTTATAGAGAAGTTCTGCCGGGCTGTCCAGGCTTCCGATCGCCGCCGGTATCACTCCAGCTCGTCGTCGCGGCCGCCGGGCGGTGCCTCGTCCGTCTGGATCCGGTAAGCCCCGTCGAGCCAGCGCCAGAGGTCCACATCGGCGCAGCGGCGCGAGCAGAACGGTCGGAAGGCCGGCTCCACCGGACGGCCACAAATGGGGCATTTCGCCTGTGTCGCGCTCCGTTTGCGCCCGGCATTCACCGCATCATCTCCACCGTCGCCCGGTCACTCGGCGCGACTGGGTCGGCACGCAGGTCCAGGCACTGGCCCAGACGCGCCTCCGTTTCGCGGAGCGCCGCCGCGAGCGGACCCCGCAGCGCACCGACGACCGCAGGCACTGCCGAAAGGCACGGCCGGCCACCGGGCTCGGCCGCCGCAGCCCGGAGCGCCGCCCGCAGGCCGGCAAGCGCGACCGTTTCCGGGTCGACCACCCGCCCGCGACCGCCGCAGGTCGGGCAGAGCGCTCCGAGCAGTTCGGGCAGCGAGGGCCCGAGCCGCTGTCGCCCGATCTCGACCAAGCCCAGCTCCGACATGGGAAGGATTCGAGATTCCGCAATATCCTCGGCGAAGGCGGCACGCAACCGGTCGTCCACCGCCTTGCGGGCAGCACGGTCGCGAAGGCTCGCGAAATCGATCACGATCGGTCCCGCGAGATTGCGGAAGCGGATCACCCGTGCCGCCTCGATCGCCGCCTCCAGATTCACGGCGAGCCAGGTCTCGGCGCCGCGCCGCCGCGGGGCACGGCCGGTATGGCCGCTGCTGTCGACGTCGATGGCGGTCAGTGCCCGCGTCACGGCGACGTGCAGCGTGCCGCCGGACGGCAGCGGCGCAGCGCCGCCCACGGCGCGCTCGATCTCGTCCTCGACGCCGAGCGCCTCGAACAGCGGATCGGTCCCGCTCCACGATCCGAGCGCCGCGGCGAGGTCGGGCGCATGCGCAAGGACATAGGCCCGGGCCTCGGCCAGCGCCCGGCCGTCGTCGAAGAGGATCTCCGGCGCCATGGCACGGTCACGGAGAAAGCGGGGCAGGGCCGGGAGGTCGCGATGGAGCAGGGCCGGGGTACCGGCTCCCGTGGCCGTCTCGCGCAGCGCCCGCCACTGGCGGCGCAGCACCCCCAGCTCGGCGGTGAGCCAGGGTTCCGTCGCAATGGCGGCGGCACTGCGCAGGATCACCCCCTCATCCGGTTCGAGCTGCGGCAGCAGTGCACCCTGCAATCGTCGGCGCCTGTCGGCGTCTCCGGCCCGCCGGGCTGCCGCCAAGCCGGGTCGCCCGGGCGTGTAGACGAGATACCGGCCGGGAAGGGCGATCCGCGTCGTCACCGTCGGCCCCTTGCCGTCGACGGCATCGCGGGTGACCTGCACCAGCAGGGCATCCCCCTCGCCGATACCGCCGCTGCCGGGAAGCGGGAGGAAGCCCGGCTCGGACTCGCCGAGATCGACGAAGGCGGCGTCGAGCCCGCGTTCGAGGTGCCGCACGCGGCCGAGATAGATATTGCCGACGAGGCTCGGCCGGCTGTCGCGCGCGACCAGGAGCTCCCAGGGGCGGCCGCCGCGCAGCGTCGCCACGCGCAGCTCGCCCGGCGAGGCGCTAATCGCGACGCGCTCCGGTGGCGGCAGCGTGAAGGCAGAGCGGGTCATCTTGGCGGGCGCCAGCCGGCGCCGCGCAACAGGGCGTTGGTCTCGTAGAGCGGCAAGCCCACCACGCCGGAATAGGACCCGTTGATCGACTTCACCAGCGCGGCCGCGCGGCCCTGGATCGCATAGCCGCCGGCCTTGCCCCGCCACTCCCCGCTGGCGAGATACGCCTCGATCTCCTCGCGCGATAGGCGCTTGAACGTGACCAGGGTCATGACCATCCGGCTCCGTATCGGGCCGGCCGGCGTCACCAGGGCGACGCCGCTGAACACGCGATGCCGTCGTCCGGACAGCAGCGCGAGGCACTCGCGCGCCTGCGCCGGCGCCTCGGGTTTGGGCAGCGTGCGTCGGCCGACGGCGACCACGGTGTCGGCGCCGAGCACGAAGGCGCCCGGATGCCGGGCGGCGACCGCCCGCGCCTTTGCTTCCGCCAGCCGGGCGGCGAGCCGGCGCGGCAGTTCGTTGCGGGCCGGCGCTTCGTCCAGCGCGGCCGGGTCGACAGCATCGGGACGGATGCCGATCTGCTCGAGCAGTGCGAGCCGTCGCGGCGAGGCCGAGGCCAGGATGAGCCGATGCCCTTCGGTCATGCGCCGGGATTGCCCGCCGCGGTCGATGAGGCGACCCGAGGTGAGGCTGCGGGAGGCCGCTCGGTGCTTGCGCGCGTGCCGGCAAGCGCACGGCGCGGCATCTTCGACAGCTCTGCCGCCGCTGTTTCCCGACGCGTCAGCGCTTCTTCGTTCGGCATCGCTCCCCCCGCTCGCTGCTCGGGCCGGAAGTGCGGCAAAATCGGCCGCCGGTCAAGGTACCCGGCGACTGAGGGTGTCGGCGGCGGCGTGTCGATTATTTCTCGGGCAATCGCGCGACGATATGGAAGAGATGCCAATGCTTCGCGCGGCCGCGTGGCGTCACGCTGTCCTCCTCTTCCTCGCGGAACAGCTCGACCTCGAGCCGCGAGAGCAGGGCCTCTGCCGCCTTGCGATCGTGCGTCGTGATTCCGGGGTCGCCGGCAAAGCTGTCCCGGTCACCGAAGAGCTGGCCGGCGAAGCGGCCGCCCGGCCGCAGCGATGCGACGATCCGTTCCCAGAGTTCTGGAAATCGCTCGGGCGGGCAGAGCGGCAGCGAGAAGCTCGCATTCACGAGATCGGCGGCCGGCCAGTAGAGGTCTTCGAACCGCGCCACCCGGGTCTCGAGCCGCCCCCGCGTCGGCAGGTCGGGCCGGGATCGCAGCATCGCGATCGCGTCGGGCTCCGCATCGATCGCCAGCACCGTCCAGCCGCGGCGGAGCAGCTCCATCGTGTCCCGGCCGCTGCCGCAGCCGAGGTCGACCGCAACGCGGCTGCCCTGGGCCGGCTCGGCATCGAAGCGGCCGAGGGCGAAAAGCAGCGTCTCACGCGGCGGCCGGCCTTCCGTCCTGCTGTAGTAGGTGGCCCAATCTCGTGGCGTCGCCATCGCACTGCTGCTCCTGGAATGTCACGAAGCTTTCAGCCCGCCGTCCACCGATACCGTTTGGTGGCTCGGCGGCAAGCGCGATATTCTACGCCGGGTTTGCCCTCCAAGCCCAAGCCGGCAAGAACCTCTGGAACGGGAGTTTCGCGATGACGCTCCAACTTGGCGACACGGCCCCGAATTTCACGGCGGATACCACCCAGGGCAAGATTGATCTCTACGACTTCATGGGCGACAGCTGGCTGGTCCTGTTCTCGCATCCGGCCGACTTCACGCCCGTCTGCACCACCGAGCTGGCCGAGGTCGCCCGGCTCAAGCCTGAGTTCGAGAAGCGAAACACCAAGGTGCTCGGCCTGAGCGTCGATCCGGTGAACTCCCATGTCGAATGGGAGAAGGACATCGCGGAGACCCAGGGACACGCGGTCAATTTCCCGATGATCGCGGACCACGACAAGCAGGTCTCGCAGCTCTACGGCATGATCCACCCCAATGCCGACCCGAAGGTGACGGTCCGCTCGGTCTTCGTGATCGGGCCGGACAAGAAGATCAAGCTGATGATCACCTATCCGCCGAGCACGGGCCGCAATTTCGAGGAGATCCTGCGCGTGCTCGACTCGCTGCAGCTCACGGCGAACTACAAGGTCGCAACGCCGGTCAATTGGCGTCAGGGGGATGATTGCATCATCGTGCCCTCGCTCTCCGACGAGGAGGCGAAGAAGCAGTTCCCTGAGGGCTGGAAAACCCTCAAACCCTATCTCCGGGTGGTGAAGCAGCCCGGACGGTAGACATAGGAGCGGACTGGCCGGGGGGCGGCACAGGGCGCCGCCTCATGCTGTCAGGACGGACCGCAGCTTCTTGCCGACCAGTCCCTTCGGTGCCGTGGGCAGCCGCGACGCCAGGAAGCGCCGCAGCCGCGCGTCCAGTACGCCGGCACGGTCGGCGAGCTGGGGCAGGTTGAAGTCGCCGCCGACATTGACCTCCATCAGGATGGGGCCGGCCGGCGTGATCGCGACGTCCCAGGCCTGAAGGCGCAGCCCCGGCAAGCCGGTGGCCGCCTCCAGGCACAGCGCCTTGGCCTCGCTCCAACAAGGGAGGCGGAAGTTCCCGAACGATCGGCCGGTATCGGGGTGCGCGGCCAGTTCCTCCTGATCGGGTCCGACACCGCGGAGCACGTGTCGGAAGGTCCCGTCCTCCAGGTCCAGGGCCGCGAGCATGTTGCCTTCGCGCCAGAAATTGTCGGCGACATTGGCGCCGGCAGGAAGCTTTACGAGCGCCCGCAGCAGTTCCGGCCCTGCATCGTCCAACAGCACCAGCATGCGAACGGTGGCGAGCCGGTCGCCGCAGAGCGCCGCAATCTCGGGATGCGGGTCGAGAACCCGCTGAAACAGATAGCCGTCGCGGGCATAGGCCGCGATCTCGGTCGCGAACCGCTCGACCGGCGCGCGCCGGCCGTCGCTCAGAACGAGCGCGTCCAGGTCGCGCTCGTAGCCGACGATCCGCACCACGCCGACGCTGTGCATCCCGCTGACCGGCTTGCCGATGCAGGGGAAATCGAGGCCGTCCCGGAGATACCGCATCAGCGCCTCGGGATCGGCCAGCGTCTCCAGGCCGCGGTGGCTGCGGCCGCGGGCGTAGAGAGCGAAGGTCTCCGGCACCGGGAATCCGAAGGAGCCGATCGCACCGTAATAGATCAGCTTGTCGTGGGCGACGCCGAACCAGATCCGGTCGTTCGCGAGATGGTAGAGCGTGTTCCAGATCGCCCGGCCGGCGAAGGCGGCGCGTTGGTCCGGCGTATAGAGGGCGTCGTCATAGAGCCGGTAATAGTAATATTCCTCCGGCGACAGCCGCGTGGCGCCGAACTGCAGCCCGGCGATCTCGCGCAATTGCTGCATCGGCTTCTTGCCGATCGTTTGTGCGACCCGACGCATTGTCGACAGGAAATCGATGCGCGGCTTCGCCATCGACCGGTCCAATATGGGCGATGCTGCCGGACCCGCTGCGGTTGCCTCGGCGGCACCCAGGCCGATCGTCAAGGTCTCCGTCGCCATCCTCGGGCCTCCCCGTCGATCCGCGGCGACTGCTGCCGCGGGCCGGATCGTCGGCCAAGGGTGGTTAAGGCCCGGTTTCCGGCCTGGCCGAGCGGGCCCTACCGCCGATATGCCCCGACCGCAGGGTCGACATATTTGTTGTTGGCTTCCCTGATCTCCGCCGCCGCCTCGTCATAGAGGAAAGGCAGGAAGACATAGCGCGTGCCCTTCGTCACCGGCATCGCCTCGTGCAGCAGCGAGCAGGAGAATACCACCGCCCCGCCGGTCGGCGCGCGGTAGAGCTGCCGACCATATTCGGGGAAGCGAAGGTTGCCGCCCTCATAGTCTTCGGCGTTGAGGTTCAGCGTCACGGCGAATCGGCGGTGCGCCGTGCCCCTGGTGGTATTGTCCCGGTGCGGCCGGAAGTAGCCGCCCTCGCCGGCGTCGTAGCAGGCGACGATGTAGCGTTCCATCCGCGTCGCCTCGAACTGGAACGCCTTCCGGATCTCCGGCACGAGGCGCCGCCGGATGCGCGCGCGGGCCGCGCTGCGGACCTGTTCGTCCGTGATCGTGTAGTCCCGGCGCCGCTTGTGCCCGTGGTCGCGCACGAGCACGGTCTTGCCGTCCCGCTCGCGCATGAAGCCCGACTCTTCTCCCCCGTGCCGCTCATAGAGCTCGATCAGCAGGCGACAGAAAGCCGGCTCGAACACCCGAGGCACCACGAGAACCGGCGCCTGCATGGCCGCCGGGGCCGGTGGCGGGATTGGTGGGAGCCGCCGGAGGATTTCGAACAGCGCCGCGCCGTGCTGTTCGGGATCCGGCTCGGAAAGTACCGTCAGAACGCGCAGATTGGGGTCCAGCAGGAAGGTGGTGAGGGGCGCCGTCTCGCTCGGGACAACGCCGTACAACGCGGTCACCTTGCGGTCGGCATCCCAGAAGAAGCGGATACCGACCGGTCGCGGCTTCACGCGCTTATGGTCCCCGGCATCGTTGCTGACGCCGAAGAAGGCGTGATTGGCATCGTCGAAGACGGCGTGCTGCGCATCGACCAGCTCCAGGAAGCGTGCCGCCGCCGGCATGGTGGCCGATCCGAAGAAACTCAGCACGATGTAGCGGCCGCCTGCCGACGAAAAGCTGAACTCCGGATTGTTGGAAGCGGCCGCGGTGAACCACGGTGCGGGATCCCCCGATGTGAGTTGAGTCATCGTACCTCGCCAATTCGAAGAGCCGGCCGGTGCTGCCGGCCATCATACACGCAGGCGATGCGCATTGGTCAGCCGGCCGATCTGTGCGAGACTCCGGGGAAAATCACGGTGGACGCGCCATCGGGAGGAGACATGTTACGCGGCCTCATGCAGGACTGGCCTCTGCTGGTTCCCCGGATTCTCGACCATGCCGCCCAGTGGCACGGAGAACGGGAGATCGTCTCGAGACGAATCGAGGGCGATACGCACCGCTACACTTACCGGGAACTGCACAGCCGCGCGCGGCGGCTGGCCAAGGTGCTGCTCGGCCTCGGTCTGAAACCGGGCGACCGGGTCGGTACCTTCGCCTGGAATACGCACCGGCACCTGGAAGTCTATTACGCGACGGCCGGGACCGGCACGGTCTGCCACACGATCAACCCGCGCCTGTTCGCGGACCAGATCGCGTACATCATCAACCACGCCGAAGACCGGATCATCTTCGCCGACATCAACACGCTGCCGATCCTGGACGATCTTGCCGAGCGGATTCCGGGCGTGGAGGCGGTCATCGTGATGACCGACCGCGACCACATGCCGGCGGCAACCAGGCTGAAGCGGATCCTCTGCTTCGAGGATCTCATGGAGCAGGCGGACGATGACTTCCGCTGGGCGACGTTCGATGAACGAGCGGCGCTGGCGCTCTGCTACACCTCGGGCACCACGGGAAATCCGAAGGGCGTGCTCTACTCGCACCGCTCGACCTTTCTCCACGCGATCGTCGTCAACGGCGCCGACGCGCTGGGGCTGACGAGCGCTGATACGGTGCTGGTCGTCGTCCCGATGTTCCACGCCAATGCCTGGTGCCTGCCCTATGTGGCGCCGACCGCCGGCGCGAAGCTGGTGCTGCCGGGTGCCAAGCTGGACGGCGCCAGCGTGTACGAGATGATCGAGAGCGAGGGCGTCACCTGCACCTCGGCGGTGCCGACGGTCTGGCTGATGCTTCTGCAACATCTGGAGAAGACGGGACAGCGGCTGACGACGCTGCGGCGCGTTACGATCGGCGGGTCGGCGGTGCCGCGCAGCATGATCGAGGCCTTCGAGGACCGCTACGGGGTCGAGGTAGTCCAGGGCTGGGGCATGACCGAGATGAGCCCGGTCGGCACCGTCACCCGGCGCAAGGGCAGCATGGGCGAACTGTCGCGTGAAGCGCTCTGGGATCTCAAGGTCACGCAGGGCCGGCCGCTCTTCAGTGTCGAGATGAAGGTCGTCGACGGCGCCGGTCGCGACCTGCCGCACGACGGCAAGGCCTTCGGGCACATCCTGGTGCGCGGCCCCGGGGTCGCCGCCGCCTACTTCAAGGGCGAGGGCGGCGAGGTGCTCGACGCCGACGCCTGGTTCGACACTGGCGACGTCGGCTCGATCGACGAGAACGGCTTCCTCCGGATTACCGATCGGGCCAAGGACGTGATACTTCTTCGGATGGTTCCGTTCGTCGAGCGAA
>CAZVAR010000104.1:0-13989 GCA_964625225.1 uncultured Alphaproteobacteria bacterium
TACGCTGCTGCGCGATCTCGGCGCGGCGATGAGCCCGTTCAACGCCTTCCTATTCCTGCAGGGCCTGGAGACGCTGCCGCTGCGGATGCGGGCGCATTGCGCGAACGCGCAGGCCGTCGCCGAGCATCTGCGCCGGCATCCCGCGGTGGAGCGGGTGATCTTCCCCGGCCTCGCCCAGGGCGAGGAGCGGCGACGGGCGGACGCTTATCTGAACGGCGGATACGGCGCGCTGATGGGCATCGAGCTGAAGGGCGGCCTGGAAGCGGGGCGCCGCTTCATCAACGCCCTCAAGATGTTCTACCACGTCGCCAATATCGGCGACGCCCGCAGCCTGGCGATCCACCCCGCCACCACCACGCACTCCCAGCTCGAGGGCGAGGAACTGCTGGCGACCGGCGTCACCGAGGGCTACGTCCGGCTGTCGATCGGCATCGAGCATATCGACGACATCATCGCCGATCTCGACCAGGCGCTCGGCGAGGCCGCGACCCGAGCCGCCGCCGAGTAACCGGACGGGGAGAGAGGGGAGAGAAAGGCCATGGTATCGCGGCGACTTCGCGTCCTGGTCCTCGCAGTGCTGTGCGCCGGCGTCGCCTCGCTCGGCGTCGCGCCGGCCGGCGCGACGCTCGAGGGCGGGCGGGCCGCGCTCGAACGGCACGACCTGCTGGCGGCGCTGCGCGAGTTCCGGGAAGCGGCGGAAGCCGGCAACGCCGAGGCGCAGTACCAGCTCGCTCTTCTCTACTATCTGGGCCGGGGCGGAATTGCCGAGGACCATGCCGCGGCGGCGGAATGGTTCGGCCGAGCCGCGAAACAGGGCCATGCGAAGGCGACGATGCGCCTGGGCGACCTCTACGCGAAGGGCCAGGGAGTCCCGCAGGACTACGAGCGGGCGCGAGAGCTGCTGCGGTCCGCCGTTCCGGGCCTCAAGGATGCCGAGAAGCGGTATGCCGAGTCCTACGCCGTGATGATCGATCAATATCTGCAGGCCCGGGCCCGCCAGCCGGCCGCGCCGGCACCGGGCGGAGACCGCACCGGCGCCGCGGCGACGAAGGACCGGCGCGGCGGTTGACCGGCCCGATCAGCCGCGCACGCGCCGGTACTCCAGCATGTCCCGCAGATAGCGGTTGAGGCAGACGAAGCCGTTGTTCTCCAGCACGCAGCGCGACGCGATATTGTCGGGATGAACCGCCGCGTGGATCGGCTCCGCGGTCCGCTCGTCCAGGAACTTCAGCACCGCCTCGACCGTCTCGGTGGCGTAGCCCTGGCCCCAGAAATCCTTGCCGAACCAGTAGCCGATCTGCAGCACCAGATTGGCGCGCCGGTTGAGCTGGATCGCCCCGATCACCCGGCCGGTGCGATTGATCTCGACGGCGTGCCGGAAATAGTTCTCCGGGTTGGCCAGCAGCTCGCTGACCCAGCCCTCCGCATCGAAGGGCGGCTCGATCTCGGGAATCCAGCGGAAGACGTCGGGGTCACGGCCGAGGGTGGCGTAGATCCGCGAATCGCGCGGCACGATCGGCCGAATCCGCAGCCGGTCGGTCACGATCACGTCCTCGAACGTCGCCATGACGGTCAGGCCGCGAGTTGGGTCGGCGCGGTGACCGGCCGGGCCGCCTCGACGCCCTGAACCAGCAGCCGGCCGGTCGCCGGATTGGCGACGACGGCGACGCGCGTGCGCGCATTGAGCACCGGCGGCTCGAGCCAGTCGAACCGCTCCGCGGCCGCCATGTGCCGGGCCAGCAGCGCCTGGCGCGCAGCGCTGCCCGCCGTCCGCGGCCGGCCGGACCGGCCCGGGGTGAGCCAGTGATTGGCCGCACAGATCGGGGCCTCGAAGCAGAACGCCTCCTCCTCGGTGCGTTCGATCAGGCAGCCCTGATCGCGACCGGGCCCGCAGAGGGTATAGAACACCGGGATGCAGACCGGCGTGCCCGCCAGCATCCGCCGCGCCGCGGCATAGTCGGGCGCCGTCTCGCAGACGCGCCGCAGCAGATGCGCGGGCGGCAGCGCCGCGCTGCGGAGCACGCCGGCACGCGCCGCCAGCCAGTCGACGACCGCCGGCATTCCGAACGGGCCGAGCCTGGTGACCCGCATCGGCGGCTGATTGATCGCAGCGGCGAACCGTCCGGGCGCCAGGACGGTCAGGGCGCCGACGAAACCCGGCCAGGTGACGTTCAGCCACGGCCCGGCCGGGCCTTCCTGCCGGGCCACGATCACGGCCTCGCCGAGGCCGTCCAGCTCCCAGTCGAGGGTCCGCATGAGCCGCGCCCCGGGACCGGCCGGGTCGGGACCGACCGCGGCGGTGCAGGCCCATTCGAAGCTGAGATTGAGCATGTGGGCGCCCGGACGGCCGATCGCGGCCGCGACCGCGTCGATCTCAGCGAGATACGGATTGCCGGTCCGGGACAGCCAGCGGCGGGACCGCGCATCGGCCAGCCGCAGCGGCAGGCGGCCGTAACGGCGCTCGGCCAGGTCGAGCAGCCGCCGCGCCCGCTCCGGCGCGGCCGCCAGCAGGCCGGCACCGCCGCGCGCGCCGACATCGAAGATCGGAACGGGCGGCGCGGCATCAACGGCTGGTTCGGCGAGCATGGAACGGGAACCGGGATCTCAGCCGATCGTACGCCCGGACAGGGACCCGACCGGCCCGGCGTCGGCCTCTCGCCCGCTCCCCCTATCGTCCAACAACCGCAGCCCTCCCCTCGCTCCGCCGGGGTGTTCTAGCACCGGCGCGGAGGGCGCGGAAGGCCCAACGGCCCGCTCCCGGCGGGCCGGACCGTGCCGGCGGGAGGCGGCCCGGACCGTCGGTCCCGGGCCGGAAGCCACGCCGCGCGGCGGCACGCCCTGTCGCCCCGGGCGCCGCCGGCGGGCCGATCGAGCGCGGAGCGCCGCCCCTCCGGAACGGGCGGGGGCGGCCTCCGCGGCGACGCGGCCCGGGCCTACGGATAGACGATGCCCATGGTCTCGGCGACGAGGGCGGGCTTCTCCTGCCCCTCGATCTCGATGACGCTCTCCATCGTGGTGCGGAAGCCGCCGTCCTTGGTTTCCTCCACATTCAGCAGCTTCTGCCGCAGGCGCACCCGCGAGCCGGCCGGCACCATGTTGGTGAAGCGGACCTTGTTGGAGCCGTAATTGATGCCGCGGGACCGGTTCTTGATCTCGTAGGTCTTCAGGCCGGCGATCAGCGACAGCGTCAGATAGCCGTGTGCGATCGTGTTCCTGGTCGGCAGCTCGCGCTTCGCCCGCTCGACGTCGACGTGGATCCACTGATGGTCGCCGGTGGCGTCGGCGAACTTGTCGATCCGCTCCTGGTCCACCGTGAGCCAGTCGCTGACGCCCAGCTCCTTGCCGACATAGTTCTTCAGGTCACTGGGCTTCTCGATTACGAGCATTGCTACCCTCCTGCCCGGTTGCGTGGCTGAGACTTCGGCCGGGCGGCCGTCTCCGGCATTCTAGGAGGCGAAGCGACCGCTGCGCCAGTGGGGCGGCGCCGCCCGCAACGGCCCGACGTGCCCTCGGGCAGCGCCGACAACCCCGGTCGGGGCGGCCGCAGGCGCCGCGCTCACCCGCTGTCTCGAATCAAGGGAGAGAGGCTCGTCATCGAGGCCAGCCGCCTTCGCCCCCTCGTAAACGTACGGGCCGTCCCTCCTACAAGGGGTATCTGGTCGAAGGCTCTAGCCAGTCTGCATCAACGTATCCGGTCTCGGGGGCTGGCCCCGGCCAAGATGGAGGTTCGCGCAGCCCGGTCCTCACAATCACAATCCAGCTGCCAACGGGATCCCCAACGCGATCCCGTCGGATCGCCAGATGCTCCAGGCCACACAGCATCGTTCTTGCGAGGACGTCCGCGCGGCATCACAGCACCTCGAACCAACGCTTGATCTTTAGAGCCATTAACTTTCTACGCCCTTCAAGGAAATCATCATATTCCGGAATATCGCCGTCGAGCATGGATTCCGGCACGCAATGAGCACGCAGATTGGCCCGTAAATCCTCCATGTTCGTAATACCACCGTATTTTTTCTTATGACATTCTACCTGATTAGCCAATTTCGCAAAATATTCTTTCGGCGCCTTGCTTCCAATGGCAATGTTGATCTCACTCTGTGCCAAGACGAAATTCGCAATCTGGTTATAGCGCCCGCGTGAAAAGCCCTTTTCCTGCAGATACTTCTTCGGGTACACGTGATGCACATCGCTTCGATTGAGAACGAGATCCCGTACGGTGATATCGCGCGAAAGGAGCCCCTTGTCCTCAGGCTTCACCTGTGCCGCTATATAACAAAGGAAGTAGGGGCTTTTCGTAGACGACGTATCCATTAATTGTTGAAGCATTCCACTCCAGAAACTGTCCGGCAGCTCACTTTCGATCACGGCCTCCACGTAACTGGCAAGTCCACGGTTTTCCAGGTGACGGATGTCCGAATCAAAGGCAGTTTCAGGGCTTCCTGCATATCTTCCATGGAGTATCGACATTGCGTACCAGCGCCGCACCAGCCGCTCCAGGTCGTCTGCACGAATACCCTCCTTTCGCCCTCTCAAGTACAGGATGTAAGCGAAATTGACCGCATTCCTGCCTCCGATCAAATCACCCGTCACGAAGCCTGCAGAGCGCAGGATCATGGTAATTCTTTCGAAATGCGTCTGATTGATGAAGGCGTGGACACCGCTTCGGAGATTCCTGAACGACTCCTCAGCGATCGATTCCTCAAATTGTTTCGTTTCGAAGTTCCGACCGGAAAGTAGTGCAACGAGATCCTGTAGCTTGCCGCGCCCGAATTCGGACGTGAATGCGAACGGAGCATATCAGTGTAGGTTGGGTTATAGATAGAGTCGTTGGTATTTCTTAACCAGCGCATTTTCGGGAAGAACTCCGATGCAGCGAAGCCTTTATCGTTCTTCTCGATATGGCGCAGAAAATCAGGTGCCAGGGACAGATGACAGAAATAGTCGATGGCTTTGCGAAGGAGGTGGCCGCCATAGGCCTCGTTGACTGCGATCTTCGACATCGCGAAGTCGGCTTGGGACAGCTCGACATCAGCGGAGTTGACGCGAATAAGAATTTCCGGATGCCGGCGGCGTCGCCCCCGCTCACGCTCGATCGTGCAGCCGAACGCGCCCGTCGGCGCCATGGCGCCCGGTTCACAGGGACAGCGTCGAGAGATCCGGGCCGGCGGACCCCGGTGACGCGGCCGTGACATGCACGCGGCACGATCGCGGCCCGCGCCCGCGCCGCCCGGGAACGCGGCGGCGGGAACGAGAAGATGCGTGACAGCGCGGCGGTCATGCGCTAGCTCTGGATGTTTCAAGCATCAGTCGCGGCATGCCCGGCCAGCCCGATGGGCCGGCGTTCGTATCCGCGACCGACGCAACGGCCGGAGGACCGCCAGCTCTCAGCTTCGGCGCCATCATGCAGGATATCCTTCTCCCGGTTCTCGCGGTCGCGACCCTGCTGCTCGGCGTGAGCTTCCTCGTGCCGCTGGCGGAGCGCCTGCGGATTCCCCATACGGTGCTGCTCGCCGTGCTCGGCGTGGCCCTGGGAACCGTGAGCCTGCTGCTCCACAACGGCTCCGGGATGGGCGTCGCCGACGACGTGCTGCGTGGCTTCGGGCAGCTCGGCATTCCCGCGCAGGCGTTCCTCGCGATCTTCCTGCCGCCGCTGGTGTTCTCGGCCGGCCTGACCCTGGACCTGCGCCGGCTTCTCGACGAGATCGGGGCGCTGCTGCTGCTGGCGGTGGTCGCCGTCATCGTCTGCACCGGCGTGGTCGGCTTCGCCCTGGCCGGCACGGCGTCGGCGATGGGCGTCGCGTTCGGCGATCACACGGTCGTGGTGTGCCTCCTGCTCGGCTCGATCATCGCCACCACCGATCCCGCCGCCGTGGTGGCGATCTTCCGCGACATCGGCGCGCCGCGACGGCTTTCGGTCCTGGTCGAGGGCGAAAGCGTGTTCAACGATGCGGCAGCGATCGCCCTGTTCGGCATCCTGCTGGGCGTGGTCACGGGGAGCGCCCCGATCAGCGTCGCCGACGGCGTGGTCACCTTCACGACCGCCTTCGCCGGCGGCCTCGTCGTCGGGTTCACGCTGGCGCGGGTGATCTGCGAACTGCTGCCGCGCCTCGGCGGCTCGCTCGCCGCGGAAGTGACGGTGACGATCGCCCTCGCCTATCTCACGTTCATCATCGGCGAGCTCTACTTCCAGGTCTCGGGCGTGGTCGCGGTGGCGACCGCGGCCCTGACCATGGCCGCCTATGGCCCGCTCCGGCTGGCGCCGAGCAGCTGGCGCTCGCTGGTGGAAAGCTGGAGCAACCTCAGCTTCTGGGGCAACTCGCTGATCTTCGTGCTGACGGCGATGCTCGCCGCACGGGTGATCTGGAGCGTGTCCTATGCCGACATCACCCTCCTGCTCGTGCTGGTGGCAGCCGCCCTCCTCGCGCGGGCCATGGTCCTATACGGGCTGCTGCCCGGACTGACGGCGACGCGGATGGCCCGGCCGATCGACTCCCGCTACAAGGCCGTCATTCTCTGGGGCGGCCTGCGGGGCGCGGTGACGATGGTGCTGGCCCTCTCGATCAGCGAGAACCCGGCCGTGCCGGCCGACATCCGCCATTTCGTCTCGGTCCTGGCGGTCGGCTTCGTGCTGTTCACGCTGTTCGTCACCGCGCCGACGCTTAGGGTGCTGCTGCGCGTGCTGGGGCTCGACCGGCTCGACCCGGTGGAGCTGGCCCTGCGCAATCGCGTCACGGCGCTGTCGCGCTCCTCGATCCGGGAGGAGATCGACAAGATCGGGCACGCCTACGGCCTCGAGCCGGCTCTGGTCGAACGCGCCGCCGAGCGCTGCGGGATCGCCGCGCCGGCCGGGAGGGCGGCGGACGACGCCCCCCTCTCCGAGGCCGTGCGGATCGAGGTCGGCATGCTGACGCTGGCCAACCGGGAGAAGGAGTTCTACCTCGCGCATTTCGACCAGCGAACCATCTCCCGGCGTCTCACCTCGATCCTGGTGGCGGCCGCGGACGATCTCGCCGACCAGGTCAAGACCGACGGCGTGGCCGGGTACGACCGCGCGTCGCGGCGGGCGACCGCGATCTCCCGCCGGCTGCGCCTCGGCCTGTGGTGCCATCGCCGCCTCGGCTGGAGCGGGCTGCTCGCCGAGGCGCTGGCCGACCGCTTCGAGAGCCTGCTGATCCAGCGGCTGGTCCTGCGCGAGGCGCGTGCCTTCAACGACCGCGCCGTACGCCCCGTGCTCGGGGAGACGACCAGCGCCGCACTCGACCGGCTCCTCGCCGGCCGGCTGGAAGCCGTCGAGCAGGCCCTCGCCGCCCTCGAGCTGCAATATCCCCGCTATGCCGAAGCGCTCAAGATGCAGTATCTCGGCCGTACCGCGCTGCGCCTCGAGGAGGCGGACTATCAGGCGAAACTGCAGGAGGCGCTGATCAGCCGCGAGGTCTTCGAGGACCTGCAGCGCGACCTGCGGGCCCGTCGCGAGATGGTCGAGCGGCGGCCGCCCCTGGATCTCGGCCTGAAGCTGGCCGAAATGGTCCGCCGGGTCCCGATGTTCGCCAATCTCGACGAGACGCGGCTGAACGCCGTCGCGCGCCTGCTGCGGCCGATGCTGGTTCCGCCGGGCGAGCGCATCGTCGCGCGAGGGGCACGCGGCGATGCGATGTACTTCATCGCCGCGGGCGCGGTGGACGTCGTCCTGCCGCACGGTCGCGTCCGGCTCTCGGCCGGGGATTTCTTCGGCGAGCTGGCCCTTCTCCTGAACCAGGCCCGGACCGCCGACGTCGTCGCCGTCGGTTTCTGTCACCTGCTCGCGCTCGAGTCCGGGGACTTCCGCCGGCTGCTTCGGGCGAGCCCCGAACTGCGGGCCGAGATCGAAGCCATCGCGCAACAGCGCCTCGCCAGCAACAGCCCCGGCGAGCGCGACGCCGCCGACTGACCCGAACCCCGCCGCACGCCAGGAGCCCGGCCGCCGCCGGGCCTGCCGTCGAGACGGCGCCGCGATCGCGGGGCGGCGTGGCCGGCCTCGGCGCCGGCGGCGTCCCGGCCCGGAGTCAGGGGCGGCCTGCGGGAACCTCGATGCGGAGATCGGGGTTACTGCGAACCGAGGGCCGGTGCCGGGCCTGAACAGCGCCACCGGGCGCCGGCCCCGGCGATGCATCGTTTCAAGTCGAGGAGATACCGGACAATGTCGATGAATCTCACCGGGAAGCGCGTGGCGGCGTTCCTCGGCCTCGCCATGGGCGCTCTCGCCTTGACCGCGTGCGACGACAGCGAGGTGGCGGAGCAACCGCCCGCCACGGCGCCCACGACTGCGCCGGCCGGTGGACCGGCCGGTGGACCGGCGAGCGGGCCGGCCAGCGCACCGACGACCGCGCCGGCCACCGCGCCCGAGACCACGCCGTCGCCGCCGCCTGCCAGTTCGCCGAGCCAGTAGCGCGCCGGCACGTTCGGCCGGAAGGGGAGAAGGCGGACCGCCTTCTCCCCTTTCTCGTTGCGGCCGGATCGGCTATCCCATGCGTCGCCGCCTCGCCTCAACCCGCCCTGCCGACATCACCGCCCATGACCGACCGCGCGCGCGGCGTCCTGCTGACCATGCTGGGCGTCTTCGTGCTCAGCCCCGACGGGCTGCTCGTCCGCCTGATCGGGACCGACCCCTGGACGCTGCTGTTCTGGCGGGGAATCTTCATGGCCGCGGGGCTGGGGAGCTGGCTGCTCTGGCGGCACGGCGCTGCCACGAAGGAGCGGTTCCGCGCGATCGGCGGCCCGGGCCTGCTGGCCGCCGTCCTGTTCGCCGGCAGCACGATCCTGTTCGTGAACTCGATCCGGCTGACCGCCGTCGCCAACACGCTGGTGATCATCGCCGCCGCGCCGCTGCTCGCCGCGGTGTTCAGCAGCCGGCTGCTCGGCGAGGCGATCGCCCCGGCCACCTGGGCCGCGGCCGCGGTGGTTTTCGGCGGGCTGGCCCTCATCTTCGCCGACGGCCTCCGGGGCGGCACGCCGGCCGGCGATCTCTGCGCCGCCGGAAGCGCGCTCTGCATCGCCGGCTATCTGGTCGTGCTCCGCGCCGCCCGAGGCGTCGACATGATCCCCGCCCTGGCGCTGGGCGGCCTGCTGGCGGCCGTCCTGGTGCTCCCGCTCGCGCGGCCGCTGCCGGTGGCGGCGCGCGACATGGCCCTTCTCCTGGTGCTCGGCACGGTCGTGATGGGGCTCTCCTTCGGGCTTATCAGCATCGGCCCGCGCTACCTGCCGGCCCCGGAGGTCGGCCTGATCATGCTGCTCGAGGCGGCGCTCGGCCCGCTCTGGGTGTGGCTCGTCCTCGGCGAGGTCCCGTCGGCCGCAACCGTTCTCGGCGGCGGCCTCGTCCTGGCGGCGCTGGCCGGCCACTCGCTCGCATCGCTCCGCCAGGGGCGGCCGACCTAAGCCGGCCCGGGGGCGCGGGCCGGGGCCGCTCACCCTCCGACGGTCATACGTCCTTTTAGGACGCGGCGCTCACTTCCGATGCACCGGCGTCCCGATTGCGACAGCTTCATAGCCATCTGAACCATTTCTCACGCGCCGCGGCTTGGCTAGCCTCCTAATGCCTGAAGGCAGCGAGGAGCGCATCCAACGACGCTCCACCCCCCCGAGCCCCGCCGTAGCCCCCCTGCGGCGGGGCTCTCCTTTCCGAGGCGGGTGCGGCCGCCGCGGGGGCTCGGGATTGCACGACGGTTCCTGTCCACACATACTGGCGCCGCTCGTGGACAGGAGGCAGCCGATGACCGGGGGCATGATCGTCGCACCGCAGCCGGAGGCGGTCGAAGCCGGCGCAGCCGTGCTCGGGCAGGGCGGGAATGCCGTCGATGCCGCGATCGCGTGCGCGCTGGTTCAGGGGGTGGTCGACCCGCAGATGACCGGAATCGCCGGGTTCGGGAGCCTGCAGATCTACATGCCCCGACGGCAGGTCCACACCTGCATCGATTTCCACGGCCGGTGCCCCGCGGCGGTGCGCCCGGACATGTGGGCCGACCGGATCGAAGGCGAGGCACGCGACGGCTTCGGTTTCATCCTGCGCGACCGCGTCAACGACATCGGCTACCAGTCGATCACCGTACCCGGCAGCCTGAAGGCCTATTTCGAGGCGCAGACGGAATTCGGGACCATGGACTGGGCCGACGTGGTCCGGCCGGCCATCGAGCATGCCGAGGCCGGCTTCATGGTCCGGCCGCACGTCCATTTCTGGTGGACCCAGGGCGCGCAGCATGGCCGGGTGGACAATCTCGAGCGGCTGCGCTTCTCCGCCACCGGCCGGCGGATCTACTTTCGCCCGGACGGCAGCGTGAAGCGGGTCGGCGACCGTGTCGAGAACCCGGACCTGGCGCGCACCCTGCGCCGCATCGCCGCGGACGGGGCCGACGTCTTCTACACAGGGGAGATCGCGGAGGAGATCGCCGCCGACATGGCGCGGAACGGCGGGCTGCTGTCGCTCCAGGATCTGCGCGACTATCGGACCGTGCGCACGGCGCCGCTGTTCGGCTCCTACCGCGGGTACCGGATCGCGACCAACAATCCCCCCGGCGGCGGGGCGATGCTGCTCGAGATGCTGAACATCCTCGAGAATTTCGACCTGTTCAATCTCGGCCACAACAGCTCGGACTATATCCGCACGGTGGCCGAGGCGATGAAGCGCGCCACGATCGACAAGGACAACCATCTCGGCGATCCCGCCTTCGTCGACGTGCCGCTGGACCGGCTCATCTCGAAGAGCCATGCCGAAGAGCTTGCACGGCAGATCCGCACCGGCGCCCGCGCGCACGTCCCCCGCGTCGGCGGGCCGCAGGAGACGCCCCACACGACCCACGTGTCGGTGCTGGATGCGGACGGCAACGCCGTGTCGATGACGCATTCGCTCGGGATGCCCTCCGGCGTCATCACCGACGGCCTCGGCTTCATGTACAACGGCTGCATGGGCGTCTTCGATCCGCGCCCCGGCCGGGCCGGATCCCTGGCCCCCGGCAAGAGCCGCTTCAGCTCGATGTGCCCGACCATCCTGTTCGATCACGACGAGCCCTACATGGTGGTCGGCGCCCCGGGCGGGACGCAGATCGCGATGGGTGTGCTGCAGACCATCCTCAACGTGATCGACTTCGACATGTCGATGCTCGAGGCGGTGGTCGCCCCACGCTTCTCGGCCACCAGCGATGCGATCGACGTCTCGAACCGCATCCCGCATTTCGTCACGCGCGAGCTCGAGGCCCAGGGCTACGAGGTCATCCGCAGCCCCTTGAGCTACACCTTCGCGGCCGTGCACGGCATCCGCATCGCCGACGGCCGCGTCGAGGGCGCGGCGGACCCGGGCCACGACGGCATGGCGCTCGCGGTTTGAGCGGCAATCGGCGCGACCCGCAGCGGCAGGCGCCGCCGGGCGGAAGGCCAGCGGCGTCGCCGGCGCGGGCCTTTGCGCATGCGCTGAGCCTGTTCCGGGCCGGACGGCTCGAACAGGCCGAGCTGGCCTGCCGGACCCTGGCTGCCGGCTGGCCCGAAGAGAGCCAGATCCACCGGTTGCTCGGCATGGTGCGCCAGAGCCGCGGCGCCGTTGCCGAGGCATGCCGCCACTTCGCCCGGGCGACGCGGCTCGCCCCGGCCGACGCCGACGCGTGGTCCGATTACGGGCAGGCGCTGACGCAGAACGGTGAGGTCGCCGAAGCCGCCGCGGCGCTCCGACGGGCGGTCGAACTGGCGCCGGACAACGCGCTCGCCGCCCACAATCTCGGGATCGCCCTCAGCGCATCGGGCCAGCTCGGCGAGGCGGAGGCGGCGTTCCGGCAAGCGCTGGCCCTGGATCCGCGCATCGGCGGCGCCCGCTTCCACCTCGCCCATCTCGTCTACGAGCGCGACCGCGCGGAGGCGGCCCGCCTGCTCGGAGAGGCAAGCCAGGCGATGCCCCGCTTCCCGCTCGCCCGCCTGCAACTGGCCGCCGTTCTGGCCGAAACCGGGCGGCCGGACCTCGCCGAGGCACAACGCCGGGAGGCGCTCGCCCGCGCCCCGGAGCTGCAGGCGACCGCGGAGAGCCACGCCTATTTCGACGAGCGCGGCATACGCCGCTTCGGGTCCCGCTTCACGCTGCTGCGGCACGCCCTCGAGAACGCCCCTGCGGCCGGGCTGGTGCTGGAGTTCGGCGTCCGCTGGGGCGTGTCGGCCCGCTTTCTCGCCGCGCGGGTCGAGCGACTGGACGGCTTCGACTCCTTCGAGGGTCTGCCCGAGGAATGGCTGCCCGGAGAGGGAAAGGGCAGCTACAGCACCGGGGGCGCCCGACCGGCGCTGCCGGACAATGTCCACCTGTACCCCGGCTGGTTCGAGGACACCCTGCCGGCGTTCCTGGCGGCGCATCCGGAACCGGTCCGGTTGGTTCATGTGGACTGCGACCTCTACAGCTCCACGGCGACGGTGCTGGGACATCTGGCGGACCGGCTCCGGTCCGGCACGGTCATCGTGTTCGACGAGTATCACTCCTACCCGGGCTGGCGCGAGCACGAGTACAGGGCATTCCAGGAGTTCGCACGCCGACGGCGCTACACCTATCTCGGCTTCAACCTGTTCGGGCGGCAGGCAGCGGTGCGGCTCGCGTAGGGGAATGCCGCCTACGTCCCCGGCCGGATCACCGCCCGCGGACGACCGGCCATCCGTGCCAGACTCTCCAGGCGGCGCCGCACGACCTCGCCGGCGAAGCCCGGCGAGGCGGGCGGAACGATCAGCAACACCTCACTGTCGCCGACCTCGAGGCGCGTGCGACGGAGCACCTCGGTCGCCCCGGCCGACACGGCGACGGCGAGGCGCAGGGCGAGCCCCGTGATGCGGGCGGCATCGAGCTGACCGGACCGAAGCAGCCGCAGCGCCGGCGCGGCGAAGGCCGGCTCGGCCGTGCCCTCATAGCGGGCCAGCAGGGCGAGCGCCAGGAAGGCCCGCCCCGGATGATCGACGCCGACCACCGGCATCCGAAGGACGCGGTAGAAGGCGTGCTCGCCGCGATAATTGGGATGCTCCAGCCCGGTGATGTCGGCAAGCCACGCGGCGGCCAGCCGCAGCCGCGGCGGCGCCGCAGCGTCCCGGCCGGCGAACAGCGGCGCCATCCAGTCGAAGACGACCTGCCCGTCCAGACGGAAACGACCGCCGCCCCGGGCCATCGCGGCGCAGGCCTCCACCAGCGGATCGCGCGCGCGCTCCTCTTCGGGCAGGGCGTCGAAGATGATCCCCTCGCGCAATCCGTAAGCCGAGAAGATCACCTGCGGCGGCTCCAGCCGGCGGAGCAGCCTGTTCATGACCAGAGCGGCATAGGGCAGCGTATCGAGCCGGCGCTTCGGTGCGCCCTTCAGGCGCGACAGCGATTTCCGCCCCAGCCGCCCGAGCAGTCCGGCAAGTTCCGCCGCGTCCTTGCCGGCCAGGGCAAAATGGTGGATCACGCGCAGCGGATAGTCGGCATGGGTCATCGCCGTCCGCGCGAAGGCACGCCAATTGCCGCCGACCGGATAGAAGTTCCGCCCCCGCATCGCTTCGAGCCATGGCAGCGAGTCCAGCACGCGATCGATCGTCGCGACGATCGCGGCCTCCTTCTCCTTGCCGTCACGCATGAGGCGAAACGGCCCAAGCGGCACGCTGACGCGCTCGCCGATCGCGGTACCCCGAACGGCGGTCAGCTCCAGGCTGCCGCCACCGAGATCGCCGACGACACCGTCCGCATCCGGAATGCCGGACACGACGCCGAGCGCGGACAGCCGCGACTCCTCGTCGCCGCTGATCAGCCGCACCTCGAAGCCGCAGCGGCGGCGCACCTCCTCGAGAAAGGCCTGCCCGTCGACCGCCTCGCGCACGGCCGCGGTCGCGAAGGCGTCGATGCGGCCGGCGCCCATCACCGCCGCCACGGCGGCGAAGCGCGGCAGGTTCTCGATGGCGGAGGCGACGCCGTCCGGGTTCAAGCGGCCGCTCACGTCGAGGCCGCGACCGAGGCCGCACATGACCTTT
>CAZVAR010000105.1:0-13823 GCA_964625225.1 uncultured Alphaproteobacteria bacterium
GTTTCGGTGCGGGTCGCCCGCCGCGCGGGTGCCGGCCGCGGTGGCGGCGGCTCGAGGCGCTCGGTCCCGACGCCGGTCGCGCCGGCTTCGGGCTCCAGGGCCGGGAGAGACGCGAGCGACGACGTGTCCGGCGCCGCCGGCCGCAGGTCGCGCATCGCGTCCGCGTCGCCCGCACCCGGCCGCGGGGTCACGTCGTCGGGCCAGGCGCCGCCGCCACGCTCCGCCGGAAGCTCGGGAAGCGGCATGTCCGCCCGGGCGGCGCGCTGTGCCGCCGGCGGCCGCCGCTCTTCCGGCCGGGCCGGTGCAGGCGTCGGCTCGAACGCAATGGCAGGTGCCGCCGCGGCCGGCCGGGCCGCCGCATCGGCCAAAGTCTCCGGAGGCACCACCGGCGCCGGCTCCACGCGCGGTTCCGGGCGCGGCGTCGTCACGGAATCGGATGCCGGAGAGACCGCGGCACGCGCCTCGCGCTCGGCGCGCGCCGACTGCCAGGCTGCTTCCATGCGCCGCGCCGCGGCCAGCATCTCGGCGCGGATGCTGCCGACCGGGGCGGCGGCCGGATCCGCAGGTTGAGGTGGCATCGGGCGCGGCGGCGGCAGCGTCTCGGCGGCCATGGCCGGCGTCGACGATGCGGGTCCGTCCGCCACCGGCAGCTCCGGCCGGCTGGCGACCCGCACGGGCTCCGGCGGCTCGGCCGGCGGAATGCCCGGCGTCCAGTCGTGCGCCAGCGCCGGTTCCGCACGCGGCGGCGCCGGCACCGACGTTTCCGGAGGCGTCGACCAGTAGATCCGCGGCCGCGGCGGCGGCGGCGAGGGCGATGCAACGGTGGTCGGCGCCGGGCGCGTCGGCCGCGGCGACGCGACGACCCGGTCGGCCGGCGGAATCGCCTCGGCGATCGTCTGCGGCGGCGGCGGGGTCGGCGCAGGCAGGAACGGCGGCGTGGTCCAGTAGATCTTCGGGCGTGGAGCGCGCCGCGGCTCGGGGGCCGGTGCCTCCGCGGGAGCGGGATCGGCGGTCGCCTCGGGCAACCGCGACGCCGGTGCGAGAGCGACCAGCCGTGCCTCGGGATCGGCCTCCGGGATGTCGCGGTCGACCGGTGCCGGCCGGCGCGTCTCCGCCACGGTAGCCGGTGCGGCCGGTTTCGCCGACGGGCGGAGCGCCACCAGGGGTGAGGCCGGCGCATCGAGCGGCCCCTCGATGCGGCGCCACGACGGGCGTGCCGGAGCTGCGGCGATCGAAACTGGCGGCGCCATCGTGCGGCCGCGCGGTGCGGACTGCACGATCACGGTCGGCATCTCCGGCCGGCGGGCCGGCGCCCGGGCGACGGAAAGCGGCGGCGGCTGCACGGTATGGGCCGCCGGCGCACCCGACCGGGGCGGCCGCAGCCGGACCGGCGACTGTGCGAGCTGGGTCGGCTCGGCCGAGCGCGGCGGCCGCAGCGCGATGACCCGGTCGGCCATGCGCCGCGGGGCATTGGGAATGCGGAGCTGCCGGGCGCCGGCACCCCCAGAGAAGGGATTCTCGATCGCGCTCAGATCGACAATGACGCTGGGGTTCGATGCGGGCACCGCACCGCGGTCGCCGGTCCATCGTGGCGCCTGACTGCCGCTGATGATCAGCGTTCCCTGCGGCTCCGGCGCGCCGCCGATGACCACGGTCTTGTGCTGCGCGCCGGCCGCACCCGACAGCAGCGGCAGCACGGCCAGTGACGACAGGACGCCGTAGGCGCAGCTCCCGAGCAAGCGCCGATCAAGACGTCTGAAAGCCCCCACAGTCCCCATACGCACGCTGCACCTTTCGCCGCGCACCGGGCGCGGCGCCGGAAAGCGTTGTAACGTAAACGGTCGTGGCCGAACGAACAACAGAATTGGCCCGCATGAAGACCGATGCGCCGCCCGAAGATCGCGGTGGCGTAGTCGGAACCGACGACCGCGACGCCGGCCTGCGACAACTCGAAGTCGACGTCGACGCGCCGGGGGCTCCGACGTTCCTGTTCGAGGACTTCGTCGACCACGAACTCGACAAAGACCCTGCGATCCTTGGCCCGATGCACGTGAAGCCGCAACTCGGAGCCGTCGGACCAGAGGTCCCTTTCGCGGACTCCTGCGGCGGTCGTCGCCATCGCTGCGAGGCTCTCCCGGGTCCGGCCCTCCGGCAGCTCGACACGCACCCCTGCCTAGATCACCCCCTGCTCCGCCAGCGCGGCCAGTTCGGCCTCGGTCTTCTTCAGCAATCCGCCGTAAACTTCCGCATTGTGCCGCCCGAGTGGCGGGCCGGCGAAGGCAATCCGGCCGGGAGTGGCCTCCAGCTTCGGAATAACGCCCGGCATCGTGATCTCGCCCTCCTCCTCGTCGCGTACCGTCACGAGATTGCCGCGGGCTCGGTAGTGCGGGTCGGCGGCGATGTCCGCGGCGGTGTAGATGCCGCCGAAGGGGACGTTGGCTTCGACCAGCTTCGCCTCGATGTCGGCGAAATCGCGTTCCGCGATCCAGTCCGACAGCAGCTTCTCCAGCTCGTCCGCCCGCTCGATGCGGGCACGGCTCTTGGCATAGCGCGGATCGGTGGCCAGATGCTCCACCCCCATCGCGGCGGCGAGCCGGGCCCACACCTTGTCGCCGCCGGCGGCGATCTGGACGAAGCGGCCGTCCCGGGTCCGGAAGGTGCCGGCGGGCGAGAAGGTCGGGTTGCGGTTACCGATCCGCTCGCGGATTTCCCCGGTCTTGGCGTAGTTCACCATCATGTCGGCGGTGATGCGGAAGGTCGGCTCGTAGAGAGCGAGATCGATCATCTGCCCCTCGCCCCCGCCCTGGGCGTCGCGCTGATAGAGCGCCATCATCGCCGCCAGCGCGGCGAAGGTGCCCGTGTTGTAGTCGGCGGTGGGAAAGGCGGGCCGGACCGGAAAGCGGTCCGGAAAGCCGGTGGGATACATATAGCCGGAGAAGCCGAGGGCGATGCGATCGTAGCCGGCCCGCCTGGAGTAGGGCCCCGTCTGTCCATAGCCGGACACGCGCACCATGATGAGCCGCGGATTCACGGCCCGCAGCGCCTCCCAGCCGAGACCCCAGCGCTCCAGCGTGCCCGGCGTGAAATTCTCGATCAGCACGTCGGCGTGGCGCACCAGCTCGCGCAGGATGTCCTGACCGGCCGGCACCCGGAGATTCAGCGTGACCGACTTCTTGTTGCGGCCCTCGACCAGCCAATTGCCGGAACGCGCCGCCTTTCCGTCCTGCGGCGTGCCGCGGAGCGCGTCGCCGGAGCCCGGCTGCTCGACCTTGATGACCTCGGCTCCGAAATCCCCGAGCATCGTCGCGCCGAACGGGCCGGCGATCAGCGAGCCGATATCGAGCACCCTGATGCCCGCGAGTGGCAGCACCCCGCTCACACCATCCCTCCTGAATCTCGACAGGTCACGCGGACGGCCGTCAATCGGCGGCGTCGGCCTTCGCGAGCCCGGCCTCGACCCGCTTCAGCCGGGCGATTTCCTTGTTCGCGTCGAACTCGCGGCGCCGCCGCTCCAGCTCCTCCGGCGACAGACGGTCGACGTTGCTGTAGTCCAGCTTCCAGTCGGGATTATCGCTCCAGCGCAGCGGAGACTGCACCGTGGTGCGCGGCGCCGGGGCCGATTCCAGCACTTTCAGGGCCAGCTCGATGGTGAAGGCCTGCGACTCCGGATCCTTGGGGCGGCCGGCGGCATTGCCGAGCGGGAAGTCGCTGAACAGGAAACGCGGCACGCCGACCCGCTCGACGATGTCCTTGGCGCAGCCCATCACCACCGTCGGGATGCCGTTCGCTTCCAGATGCCGCGCGACCAGCGCCACCGTCTGATGGCAGACGGGGCAGTTGGCCACCAGCACTGCGGCGTCCGCTCCGTCCTCACGCACGCGCTGCAGCAGATCCGGGCAGTCCTGCTCGATCGTGGTCCTCTGGCTGCGGTTCGTCGGGGCGCCGTGGAAGCGCGGAGCGACGGCACCGATCCGGCCCTCGGCCGCAAGCCGCTTCAGCTGCGCCAGCGGGAACCAGGTGTTCATGTCCTCGGCGGTCGTGTGCGTCCGGTCGATCCCGACATGCGAGATGCGCACGTCCGGCTCCCCCTCGATGCTCAGGGAATAGGCGCGGTAGAACTTGGCCGCGGAATTGTAAGGCGCCCCCGGTCCCTGGTCGCCCTTGCCCGGCTGATAGGGTGCGGCCGTGGTGATCAGCGCAATCCGGCTCTCGGAGAGCGGCTTCTTGAGAGGCGTGAACGGCACCTCCGAATATTGTGCCCACCGATACGGATTGTCGTAGCCGAGCGCCAGATAGTAGGTGCGGATGCGCTCCAGATAGGGAATCGGCGCATCATGCTCGACCGCGAAATCCAGGCTGTCCATCTTGTCGGCCATCACCGAACCCTCCGCATGGCTTCGGCCCGCGCGGGGCCGCCCGTGCGGCAGAAGATGCGCCGGCCGGCGAAATCCTGCAAGCCCACGGTGACCCCGGTATCGGCATCGGTCCCGTCGGTACGGTTCGTGGTCAACGGGCCTCGGGGGTCCCGCCGCGACGGTGAGCGCCATCGCCGGCAGTGGCAATCGGGCCGTCGTCGAACAGGATGCGCTCCGCAGCGCCGTCCAAGTCCTCGTACTGGCCGGTCCTGAGCGACCACAGGAAGGCGACGAGGCCGACGGCGCCCAGGCAAAGCGAGATCGGGATCAGATAGATGACGCTGCTCATCGGCCATACCTCCGACGTGGACCATATCTGTTACCCGGACGGATCGGGCTCAACGGAAGGCCTTGTAGGCGTGCCAGGTACCGTGCCCGAGTACCGGGAACACCAGAATCAGCCCGAGCATGCCCGGCGCGAGACCGACGACGAACAGGACGAGCACGATCGCGCCCCAGGTCAGCATGACGGGCAAATTGTTCCAGACCAGCGCCATGCTCGTCCCCATCGCGGTCAGGGCGTCGACGCGCTCGTACAGCAGCATCGGGATCGAGAAGGCGCTGATTGCGAAGGAGAATGCAGCGAACAGCCCGCCCACGACCGTTCCGACGACGAGCATCGCCCACCCGGTCGGGGTGGTGAACAGCATGCCGACGATGTGATCGATGCCGGGAAACGGCCGGAGGCCGAAGAACAGCGCGTAGATGATCACCGCGGCCCGCATCCACAGCAGCATCAGCAGGCAGAGGAGCGCGCCGATGAACAGGATCTGGCCGCCGGACCGCACCCTGACAAAAAGCATGCACGCGAGGGACAGCGGTTCACCCGCGGCCAGGCGCCGGCTCTTCTCGTAGAGTCCCACGGCCAGGATCGGCCCGACCACCATGAAGCCCGCCAGCGCGGGAAACAGTACATGGTCCCAGCCGATCACGAACATGCCACAAACGACGAGGACCGAGGCGAGGAACACGCCGGCGCCATAGGCGAGGCTGAGGGCGGGCCTGACGGTCAGATCGCGCCAGCCGGCGCGCAGCCAGTCCAGAGCCGCGCCGGCCGGCAGATCGCGGGCATAGGGATTCTCCCGTGGGAGCGGTGGCACCGTCGATGGAATGATGGTCATCGTCACCCTCGCAGTCTCTGCCGCCATCCCGACGCCGGTCATATCAGCAGGCCGGCTTGGCGGCGCTGAACGATCCGGGATCTCCGGCGGCCGCACCGGCCTTCAGATGGGGAACACAATCCGGCTGCGACGTAACAGCGACATAGACGAGATGGGTATTCGCAAGCAGGACGAGCAGAACCCCGGCCGCCGCGATCAGCCCCGCCAGCAGCCAGGAGCGCCGGTGCATCGCGGGACGGCCATGCGGGACGGCCGTCATTGTTCGACCTCCTGCAGTCCGAGCACGTAGAGGGTGAGGATCTTGAGATCGATATCCGTCAGGCGGCCCTCCCAATGCGGCATGTGCCCCTGCCTGCCATTGAAGATCGTCGTGTAGACCGACTGCATGTCGCCACCATAGATCCAGAAATCGTCGGTGAGGTCGGGGGCGCCGAGCTCCTGCATGCCGCGGCCGTCCTCACCGTGACAGGCGGCGCAGTTCTCTGCGAAGACCTCCTTGCCCGTCTGGAGCGTTTCGGACGACACGCCCTCCGCTGCGGCCGGACCGGAAAGCGATCGGACATAGGCCGTGACGCTCCGGATCGCATTCCGGTCCAGCATCCGGTCGCGGCCGAACGCCGGCATCTGGCTCGTCCTGGTTTCGGGGTGGCCGGAATTGATCCCGACGCGCAACGTCTCGGCGATCGCCTCGGCGCTTCCGCCCCAGAGCCACGCCGCGTCGGTCAGCCTGGGGTAGCCCTTGCCGCCCTGGCCGTTCATGCCGTGGCAGACGGCGCAATTGTCGCCGAAGAGCGCCCGGCCCGACTCGCGCACGATCCCCATCAGGGCGGGATCGGCTCTGATGTCGTCCGGGCTCGCCGTGGCGATCCTCTCCGTCCAGACCGCCCTCTCGGCCGCGGCCTGCTCGAGCTTCTGCGCCACCGTCGTCCGCTGATCGATGCCCAGCAACCCGCGCGTGTAGGTGACGCCCAACGGCCAGGCCGGCATCAGGATCCAATAGACGACCGAAAACAGCACCGTCACGGCCAGGAAGAAATAGACCGCCCGCGGCACCGGGGTGTTCAGCTCCTTGATGCCGTTCCATTCGTGGCCGGTCGTCATGTGCCCGGTATGGGGATCGCGCTCGGTCACTGCCACGGCCGGTCATCCCCTTCGAGGATCTGGCGCGCGGCCCGGTCGAAGCGGGTCCGGTTGGATGGCCAGCAGGCATAGGCCAGCGCGACGACCGCCATGGCGATCAGGTAGAAGAGCCCGTAGGTCTTCGAGAAGGCGACCAGCGTGGCGTGATCGAAATCCATGCCTATCTCTCCTTCGCCGCGGCCTGCTCATGCGGCGCGTCGGTCAGCCGCCCGAGGACCTGGAGGTAGGCGACCAGCGCGTCCATCTCCGTCAGCTTGCGCGGCGCGCCGTCGAAAGCGCGGACATTCGTCGCATCGCCGTAGCGTTCCACGACCCCGGCCGCCTCGTCGCTGTCCGGGTTCGCCTGACCGTACGCGTCGGCGGCCGCATTCCGGATCATGTCTTCGGTGTAGGGCACCCCGAGGCGCGCCAGTGCCTTCAGGTGCAGGGAGAGATCCTGCGTGTCGAGCTCGTTGCGGCCGAGCCAGGAATAGGAGGGCATCACCGACACCGGCACCACGTCGCGCGGGTTCATCAGATGCGCCACATGCCAGGAGTCGGAATATTTGCCACCGACCCGCGCCAGGTCCGGCCCGGTCCGCTTCGATCCCCAGAGCATCGGGTGGTCGTATTTCGATTCCACGGCCAGCGAATAGGGGCCGTAGCGCTCGACCTCGTCGCGCAGGGTACGGATCATCTGGGAATGGCAGGCATAGCAGCCTTCGCGCATGTAGATGTTGCGCCCGGCCAGCTCGAGCGGCGTGTACACCCGCATGTCGGGCGCCGCCTCCACGGTTTCGTGGATGGTGAACAGCGGCGCGATCTCGAACAGCCCGCCGACGCTCGCGACGGCCACGATCGCGAGTGCGAGGCCGATGCCGTGCCGCTCGAGCCTGTAATGGGTGCCGAACATCTCGGTCAATCCCCTGCTTGGAGCGCGCCGGCCACAGACACGCCGACCGGTCGGTCGGATGCGAGAACGCCCTTCAGCCCGGCCGCTTCACGGATGGTCATCCAGATGTTGTAGAAGCCGATGATCCCGCCCACGAGAAACAGAAGCCCGCCGAAGGCCCGCACTACGTAGTAGGGGTGCATGGCGATCATCGAATCGATGAAGGAGTAGGCGAGAGTGCCGGCCTCGGTATAGGTGCGCCACATCAGGCCCTGGGTGATGCCCGAGTTCCACATCGCGAAGACGTAGATGAGCGCCCCGGCGAGCGAGAGCCAGAAATGGACCTCCACCAGCACCGGCGAATACATCCGCTTCTGGTTCCAGAGCCATGGCACGAGGGCGTAGAACGCACCGAAGGTGATCATCGCGTTCCAGCCGAGCGTGCCGGCATGGACATGGGCGACGGTCCAATCCGTATAGTGCGACAGGGAATTGACCGGCCGGATGGCCATGAACGACCCTTCGAAGGTCGACAGCCCGTAGAACACGGCAGCCACCATCATGAAGCGCAGGGTCGCGTCGTCGCGCACCTTGTGCCAGGCGCCGTTCAGCGTCAGGAGCGCGTTCGCCGCCGCGATCCAGGACGGCACCAGCAGCATGACGGAAAAGGTCATGCCGAGCGTCTGCACCCAATGCGGCAACGCCGTATAGTGCAGATGATGCGAGCCGGCCCACATGTAGAAGAAGGTAATTCCCCAGAAGCCGATGATCGACATTCGGTAGGAAAAGATCGGCCGCTCGGCGGTCTTGGGTAAATAATAATACATCATGCCCAAGAAGCCGGCGGTCAAAAAGAACGCTACCGCGTTGTGGCCGTACCACCACTGCGTCATCGCATCCTGGACGCCGGAAAAGGCCGAATAGCTCTTGGCATTTCCGAGCGATATCGGCAGGGCGAGGTTATTGACGATGTGCAGGACGGCAACGACGAGAATGAACGCCAGATAATACCAGTTGGCGACGTAGATGTGCGGCTCCCGCCGGCGGGCCAGCGTGCGCAGATAGAGCACGAGATAGGTCACCCACACGATAACGAGCCAGATGTCCGCGTACCATTCCGGCTCGGCATATTCCTTGGACTGGGTGATGCCGATGAAATAGCCGCTGACCGCAAGGATGCAGAACAGATTGTACCCGACCAGCACAAACCAGGGGCTGAGCTGATCCGGCAACCGGGCGCGCGAGGTCCGCTGCATCACATGGAAGGAGGTCGCGATCAGGGCGTTGCCGCCGAAGCCGAAGATGACGCCGGTGGTGTGGGCCGGGCGCAGGCGGCCGAAACTGGCCCAGGCCGCATCGAAGGTCAGTTCGGGATAGGCCAGCAGCCAAGCGACCCAGTCGCCGACGAAGAAACCGAACACCGCCCAGATCATGGCGATGACGATGCCGGCCTTGCTGGGGTCGTCGTAATAGCGAGCGAGGCGCTCCGCTCCGGGTTCGGGCGCGAAATAGCCGGAGATTACGACGAAGATCATCGCGACGGCGAACAGCACGACGATGACGCCGTGCACGCCGAGCGGGTCCGATCGCCCCGCCCCCATCATCGCCACGCCGAACAGGGACAGCACCACCAGGATGACGAGCGCGAGCTGCCTTTCGGCGCGGGTCAGCTGTGAAACCATGTCGTCGCCCTCAATTGCCCGGATGCGCTGCGCCGGCCATGGCATCGGCCGCGATGCCCGACGGGGTTTCCGGATAGGCGCAGTCGCTCAAGGTCGTTCCGTCGAGTTCGCGCAGGAAGGCCTCCCGCGCCGCCTGCAGCCGTGCCCTGAGGCGGCAGCGCGGCGTCAACACGCAGGCGCCGCCGTCCTCGCGGAAGCATTCGGCAATGGGATGTTCCGGCTCCAGCGCCCTGACGATCTCGCCGACCGAGATCGTTGCGGCGGGCCGGGCGAGCCGGAAGCCGCCGCCGCCGCCCCGCTGCGTGACGATGCAGCCGGCGCCGGAGAGATCGCGGACCACCTTGGCAAGATGATTCCGGGATATCCGGAATTCGGTCGCGATCTCGTCGGTCGTGAAGGTCCGGTCGGGACTCCCGGCGAGACGCATCATGGCCCGCAGCCCGAGTTCGGTGAACGAGGTGAGGCGCATCGCTACTCTGCGAATAGGTATCTTACGTACCTATTTGCATGATGCTTCTCCCCAGCCAACCCGCCAGGAGGCGAGCGCGGCATCGTGTCGCGAAGCCGCGTCGGCGCGCCGACTCCGCCGGACCCGACCCGGTCGGCGCCGGAAGCCGCACCTATCCCGGAAGATGCGCGTCGACGACGGGAAGCGCGGGGTCCGCCCGCAGACGCCGGCCGTGCCGTCGCCCGAAGCGACCCCGCTCGATTCAGCGCCGCGCGGGGATCTCCGGGCTACGCCTTGCGGAACCCGGATCGCGCTTTGCCCGTCCGTGACGACGCAGCGGGTCTTACCGCGCCCGCATCACTCTGTTCGCCACGCTCAGCACCGCACGGAGGGACGCCGTGGTGATGTTGGGGTCGATGCCCACGCCGAACGGCCCCGGCTCGCCGTGAGGATCGGTGACCCGTACATAGCTCGCCGCCGAGGCGTCGGCGCCCATGCCGGTCGCGTGCTCGCGATAGTCGATCACCTGGAGGTCGACGTCGAACCGGCGGCGGAGCGCATCGACCATGGCGTCGATCGGGCCGGTGCCCTCGCCATTCAGTTCGATCTCCTCGCCCCCCTGCCGCACCCGGGCGGTCAGACGACGGCGGTTGGAGCCGCGGGCGACCGGCATCGTCTCATGCTCGATCAGCTCGAGGCCGTCGTCGGTGTTCAGGTACGTCTCCTGGAAAAGGCGCCAGATGTCCTTCGACGTCGCCTCCTTCCCGGTGCGGTCGGTAAATTCCTGCACCACCTTGCTGAACTCGATCTGGAGCGCCCGCGGCAGATCGAGCCCGTAATCCGCCTTCAGCACATAGGCGATGCCGCCCTTGCCCGACTGACTGTTGATGCGGATCACCGCCTCGTAGGTGCGCCCCAGGTCCTTGGGATCGATCGGCAGATAGGGGACTTCCCAGATATTGTCGTTGCGCTTCTCGAGCGCTTCGAAGCCCTTCTTGATGGCGTCCTGATGGGAGCCGGAGAAGGCGGTGTAGACCAATTCGCCCGCCCAGGGATGGCGCGGGTGGACCGGCAGCTGGTTGCAATATTCGACCGTCCGGACGATCTCGTCGATGTCCCGGATTTCGAGGGCCGGGTCGACCCCTTGCGTGAGCAGGTTTATGGCCAGCGTAATCACGTCGACATTGCCGGTGCGCTCGCCATTGCCGAACAGCGTGCCCTCGACCCGCTCGGCCCCGGCCATGACCGCGAGTTCCGTCGCGGCCACCGCAGTGCCGCGGTCATTGTGCGGGTGGACGCTGAGGACGATGCTGTCACGGTTCTTGACGTGCCGGCCGAACCACTCGATCTGGTCGGCATAGACATTGGGGGTGGACATCTCGACGGTCGCCGGCAGATTCAGGATCATCTTCCGCTGCGGCGTCGGCTGATAGACGTCCATCACCGCCTCGCAGATCTCGACCGCGAAATCGAGCTCCGTCCCGGTGAAGCTCTCCGGCGAGTATTCGTACACGATCTCGGTCGGTCCGGCGCCCTTGGCGAGCTCGCGGATCAATTCTGCCCCGCGCACTGCGATGTCGATGATGCCCGGCTTATCCAGACCGAACACGACCCGCCGCTGCAGGGTCGAGGTCGAGTTGTAGAGATGCACGATCACCCGGCGCGCGCCGCGGATGGCGTCGAAGGTCTGCTCGATCAGTTCCGGCCGCGACTGGGTGAGAACCTGAATCGTCACGTCTTCCGGGATCAGGTTCTCCTCGATCAGCTCCCGGACGAAATCGAAATCGGTCTGCGAGGCGGCCGGGAAGCCGACTTCGATCTCCTTGAAGCCCAGCCGCACCAGCAGATCGAACATCCGCCGCTTGCGCTCGGAGCCCATCGGCTCCACCAGCGCCTGATTGCCGTCGCGGAGATCGACGCTGCACCAGATCGGCGCGCGGCCGATGACGCGGGACGGCCATTGACGGTCCGGCAGGTTTACGGGCTGGAACGGCTTGTAGCGGGATACGGGCATGACGGTCATGGATCTGGTCCCTGTCTTTGGCACGAGCGGCGATCGTCGCACGCTCGTTGCGGTTGAAGTCTGCGCGAGCGAACGGCCGCTGAGCGGAGAGGCGTGGCTCAGCAGCCGGCGGTAAGTCGCAGGCTGTGCGTCAGGGACCGGAACGAGCCGACGATGCGGTGTGCGGAGGCCAGGATGATACCGTACATGGGATGCGGATCCATCGAAGAACAGGACAGCCGAACGTGACCGACGCCCTCAGGGCGCCGGGGTGCTAAGTCGCAGGCTGTCGGTCCGCATCGGAATCATGATGCCGGCAAGGTAGCGATCGGCGTGACGGCTGTCAACCGCGCGCACGCGCCCGCAACCCTGCCGCGCGACCCGGGCGACAACGAGCAGTGGACGGCTTCGGGGGTCCGCAAGGTGGGGCAGGCCCCGGATCAGTCGCCCCGAACGAGGCGGCCGAGCGGCCCGTGGAGGTACTCGTTGGCGGCCAGCACGCTTCCGCTGCCGAGCATGGCCGTGCGGCCGTCGATCTCGCTGACGAATCCGCCCGCCTCCCGGACCAGCAGGATGCCGGCTGCGATGTCCCAGGGCGACAGCCACTGCTCCCAGAAGCCATCGAAGCGGCCGGAGGCCACATAGGCGAGATCCAGCGCCGCCGAGCCGAAGCGGCGGACACCGGCGGTGTGGCCCATCACCGCCTCCAACTGCGCGAGATAGGCCTTGTGCTCACCGCGGCCGCGGAACGGAATTCCGGTCGCGATCACCGCATCGGCAAGCTTGCGGCGCGCGGAGACGCGTATGCGCTGGTCGTTGAGGAACGCCCCCTCCCCCTTCTCGGCCCAGAAGGTCTCGTCCTTGACGGGGTCGTAGACGATGCCGGCGACGATTTCGCCGCTGCGCTCCAGTGCGATCGACACGCAGAAATGGGGAATGCCGTGCAGGAAGTTGGTGGTGCCATCGAGAGGGTCGACGATCCAGCGGAAGGGGCTGTCCGCGGCGGGCTGGGCGCCGCTCTCTTCCATGAGGAACCCGTAGCCGGGCCGGGCGCGGGCAAGCTCCTCGCGAATTGTGCGCTCGGCGCGCGTGTCCGCGACGGTGACGAACTCGCCGGGTCCCTTCATCGACACCTGGAGCTTTTCGACCTCGTTGAAGTCGCGCAGCAGCCCGCGCCCCGCCTTCTGGGCGGCGCGGAGCATCACGGTGACGTGGGCGGAGGTACGGGCCACCTCAGTCCTTGGCTCGCTCGACGTAGGACCGGTCGGACGTGTTGACCACCACCCGGGTCCCCGCGACCACGTGCGGCGGCACCATGATGCGGATGCCGTTCTCGAGCACCGCGGGCTTGTAGGAAGCCGACGCGGTCTGCCCCTTAACCACCGGGTCGGCCTCGACGACTTCCAGGGTGACGGTGGCCGGCAACTGGATGCCGATCGGCGATCCCTCGACGGTGTTGACCGTCACGGCCATTCCGTCCTGAAGGAAATCGGCGGCATCACCGACAATGTCCTTGTTCAGCGTAAATTGCTCAAAGGTTTCAGTGTCCATGAAGGTGAAGGAATCGCCGTCCGCGAACAGGAACTGGCACTCCTTCTCCTCGGTATTGAGCTTCTCGACGGTATCCTGGGTCCGCCAGCGCTCATTGGTCTTGATGCCGGTGCGCACGTCGCGCATCTCGACCTGAATGAAAGCGCCGCCCTTGCCAGGCTGGATGAGCTGGATCTTCAGCACCGCCCACTGTTTGCCCTCATGCTCGATGACCATGCCGGGGCGGATCGTATTAGCGTTGATCTTCATGCGATTCGACCGATACGAGGCGCGGCCGGAGGGGTCCGCGAGAAATCGGCGCGGACCCTATCAGGTCCCCCGTAGGCAGGCAACGTCCGGCAGCGGCGGCCGGTTCCAGGTTGTCAGGCCGGCGCCGCGGCGCGGCGCAACCGGTCGTTGATGGCGGCGCCGAGGCCGGTCTCCGGGATCGGCATCACCGCGATCCCCGTGTGCGGCGGCCGGTCGAGGGCGCGCAGCATCCGGAACAGATTGGCCGCCGCTTCGGCCAGGTCGCCCGCAGGGCTGAGGTTCAGCACCGTGGTCGCGCCGGGCGGCGGGTTCGGGCCGAAGGCCAGCAGCGCCTCGCCGGGTTC
>CAZVAR010000106.1:0-13820 GCA_964625225.1 uncultured Alphaproteobacteria bacterium
TCGAGATGACATCCGTCTCGACCAGCGATTCGCGCTGGCCGAGCTTCATGATCGAGCCCTTGCCGAACGCACGCTCGATCTGCCCGAGCGCGGCATCGAGCGCCTTCTGCTTGTCCATGGCGTCCTTTTCGACCAGTCGGAGACCGGGATTGACCATGCGGACCCTCCTTATTTCACATGCGCCAGGGACGGCGCAACGGGCGCCAATGTACGCCGTTTGTTCTCGTTCCGCAAATGTTCTTTTGCCGCCGCGCCGCCCTTCGCCGCGCGGCGCGGTCGCGGCCGCATCCCGGGCCGCGCGGGCAATCCACGACCGCTCACCGGCGTTCGGCCATCACTTCCTTCACCTTGCCGGCGAGCTGCTGCAGGCTGAACGGCTTCGGCAGGAAGTGGATGTCCGGGAAGCGGTCGAGCTTCTCGCGGAACGAACCTTCCGCATAGCCGGAAATGCAGATGATGCGGAGGTCGGGCCGGCGCTCCCGCACCTTGCCGATCAGCGTGGGACCGTCCATCCGCGGCATGACCACGTCGGTGATCATAATGTCAGGCTGTTCCTCGGCCGTGTCGAGCAGCTCCAGCGCCACCTCGCCCGAGCGAGCCTCCAGCACGTTGTAGCCCTTGTTCCGCAGTGCCCGGGCGCTGAACAGCCGGACCGGGTCCTCGTCCTCGACCAGCAGCACCGTCCCCACGCCGGTCAGATCCGCGGGCGTTCCGCCGGCCTCGAGCCGGGCCCCGTTCTCGGTCGAGGCGCCGCGGTAGCGCGGCAGATAGATGCCGAACGCGGCCCCCTTCCCCGGCTCGCTCTCGACGGACACGTAACCGCCGGTCTGCTTGACGATCCCGTAGACGGTGGACAGGCCGAGCCCGGTCCCGGAGCCGACCTCCTTGGTCGAGAAGAAAGGCTCGAAGATGCGGTCGAGATTCTGCTGCGGGATGCCGACGCCGGTGTCAATCACCTCGATGAGGACGTACTCGCCGGGCGCCATCGTCTCGCGGCCCAGATCGCGCGGCGCCTCCACCGTCACGTTCGCCGTCCGGATCGTCAGGACGCCGCCGCTCGGCATCGCGTCGCGGCCGTTGACGGCGAGGTTCATGATCACCTGTTCGAGCTGAACCTGGTCCACCTTGACGAGGCCCAGATCCCGCCCGTGCTGCATCCGCAGCTCGATGCTCGCGCCGATCAGGCGGCGCAGCAGGTTGGAGAGGTCGGCCAGCACGTCGGTCAGGTTCAGCACCCGCGGCTGCAGCGTCTGCTGGCGCGAGAACGCCAGCAGCTGCCGGACCAGATTCGCCGCCCGGTTGGCATTCTGCTTGAACTGCATGATGTCGGAGAAGGAATGGTCGCCCGGCTGGTGCTTCAGCAGCAGCAGGTCGCAGACGCCGATCCTCGCGGTCAGCAGATTGTTGAAATCGTGCGCGATGCCGCCGGCGAGCTGCCCGACCGCCTGCATCTTCTGCGACTGGGCGAACTGCAATTCGAGCTTCTTCTGCTCCGAGGTCTCGATCAGATGCAGCATGAGGCCGCGCGTGCCGCCGCCGGAATCGAGCGGGCGCGCATAGAGGGCACAGATCCGCTCGCCCGCGCCGGCGAGCGGCATCTCGATCGGCATGCGCTCGTGTCCGCCGGCCGCGACCCGCCGCAACCGCGCCGCGATGTCCTCGCGTTCGGCCTGCCGCGCCAGGTTGGCGAAGTCGGAACCGAACAGGCTCGCCGGGTCGCGGTCCACCAGGGTCGCGAAGGCGGCGTTCGTTTCGGTGATGACGAGGTCGCCGTCGAGCAGCGCGACCCCGATCGGCGATTGCTCGAACAGGCGCTGAAAGCGCTGCTCGGAGGCGCGCAGCGCTTTCTCCCAGGCCTGCTCCGGCCGCAGGTCCCGCACCACCGAGCGGGTACGCAGCGAATGGCTGTCCGGGTCGTAGACCACGCTCTGGCTGATATGGGCCTGGAACGGCTCGCCGTTCGCACCCCGCAGCACGACTTCGCCGCGGCCGGGCTCCTCCTCGTCGGCGAACGGAATGTGCGGCGGCGTACCGGCCGGCACCGGCCCCGCCAGGAAGGCGTGCAGGCGGCGCCGCCCCTCCACCATCTCGGCCGGCGTCATCCCGAGCCATTCGGCCAGCGTCTGGTTCACGAACAGGAACTTGCCCTGCTCATTGACCGAGTAGAACCCGAGCGGCGCGTTCTCGAGGAAGTCGGACAGCTTGCGCTGCTCCTCGCGGATCATCTCGAGCATCTGGCGCCGCGCCGTCACGTCGACCAGGGTCCACACGATGCTGCCGCGCAGCGAGGGCAGCGGCAGAACGGAGACGCCGTACCATTCGGCGGAGCCCTCCGGCCCGACGCGCCCGATCTCGGCGCTGGCCCGCCGGCCCGCGGCCGCCGCCTCCTCCAGCCGCCGGAACTGCTGCCGCGATTCCTCGTCGGTGCCGAGATATTGGCGCAGGCGCTCGATCGCCCCCTGACCCGAGGTGGCGCCGTCGAGCAGCTCGACGAACGCCCGGTTCATCAGGACCGCGTCGCCGCGGGCGTCGACGACGACGCTCGGATCCGGCAGCGTGTCGGAGACGTGCTCGAGCATGGCGGCATCGAGTTCGGACCGCCGCGCCCGCCGCAGGCACTGCCCGGCGCCAACCGCACCGAGACATAGGAGGGCGCCGAAGGCCAGGGCGGCGAGCGCGACCGGGTTCGGAACCGGGCCGGGATAATGCGAGAGGTGGAGCGAGACCAACCCGGCCCCGGCGAGAAGCGTCGCCGCGGAGAGCCAGATCAGCGGCTCCCGCCACACCGGCCGCAGCAGCAGCGGCGTTTCCGATTTCGGGTCGATGAACATCCGGATGCTCTCGGTTTCGTCGGCGCGCGGGCGGCCGGGATGCCTCACCGCGGGCTCGACGAGAGCGGCACCATCCGCGTGCGGCATCAGCGCCCCTTCAGCTTCCAAACATAACTGATGATCTCGGCGACCGCGCGATAATGCTCGGCCGGGATCTCCTGGTCCAGTTCGACGCCCGCATGGAGCGCGCGCGCAAGCGGCGGGTTCTCGACCAGCGGCACACCGTTCTCGCGGGCAACCTCGCGGATGCGCGCCGCCAGATGGTCCGCCCCCTTGGCCACCAGCCGCGGCGCGCTCATCCGCTCCGGATCGTATTTCAGAGCGACCGCGAAATGGGTCGGGTTGGTGATCACCACGTCGGCGGTCGGCACCGCGGCGAGCATGCGGCGGCGGGACCGCTCCATCCGGATCTGGCGGAGCCGCTGTTTGATCGTGGGATCGCCCTCGGTCTGCTTGAACTCCTCCTTCAGCTCCTGGCGTGACATCCGGAGCTGCTTGATGTGCTCGTACTTCTGGTAGAGGAAATCCGCGGCAGCGACGACCGTCATGACGGCGAGCACCGCGACCAGCAGACGCCCCGCCAAGCCGTCGACGAGCCGCAGCAGCGCCGGCATCTCCAGGCCGACCGACAGCTCCAGCCGCTCGAATTCCGGGATCAGCAGCAGCGTCCCGACGGTACCGACGACCGCCAGCTTCAGCAGGCCCTTGCCGAACTCCGCGAGCGCACGGAGCGAGAACTGACGCTTCAGGCCGGCGACGGGGGAGAGCTTGGAGAGCTTCGGCTTGATCGCCTGCGCCGACAGCAGGAACCCGTGCTGCAACAGGCCCCCGGCTATGGCGGCGGCGAGGAACAGCCCGAACGGCACCGCCAGCAGCAGCCCGACCCGGCCGAGCAGGTCGAGACCGATCTCCCGCATGCCGCCCGCGTCGACCCGGATCAGATGCGGTTGCTCGACGAAACGTAGCAGCGCCAGGACGGCGCCCTCGAGCGTCGCCGGCGCGAACATCGCCAGCCAAACCGCGCCGCCCAGGATCATGAACCAGTGATTGACCTCGCGCGACGAGGCGACCTGACCCTTGCGACGCGCCTCGTCCAGGCGCTTCTGGGTCGGTTGCTCCGTCTTCTCGGTATCGTCCTGCTCGGCCATGCCTCACCCCGACGGCAGGATCCGGGAGATACCGTCGGCGAAGCCCTGCAGAAACCAGGTCATGCCGTAGGAAATCGTGACCAGCAGCGCCAGCAGCCCGACCAGAATCTGTGCCGGAACGGCCACGAAGAAGATCTGGAGCTGCGGCATCAGCCGGGACAGCAGCCCCATCCCGAGCGATATCAGAATGCCGACCAGCAGGAATGGCGCGGCGAGCTGCATGGCGATGCGGAACGCGTCGGCGACGGTCCGGGCCACCAGGTCCGCGAAATCGCCCACCGGCGCCAGGACGCCGGGCACGAACACGCCGTAGCTGCCGATCAGCCCGGCCAGCAGGAGGTGGTGAAGATCGGTGACGAACAGCAGGACCAGGCCGAGCATCGTCAGCAGGGAGCCGGTGATGGCCCCCTGCTGCCCGACCATCGGGTCATACACGAATGCGCTGCCCAGGCTGATCTGGAACCCGATGACCGTTCCCGCGACCTGAAGGGCGGAGATCATGAGGCGAGCGACCGTGCCGATGAACAGGCCGACCGCGATCTCCGACAACAGCAGCAGGACGAGCGCGCCGCCGTCGGCCGGGCGCGGCAGGCCGCCCCCGACGACCGGCGTCGCAACCAGGGCGACCGCGAGCGCGAGCAGCAGCCGGAGCCGCGGCGACACGAAGACTTCGCCGAATCCCGGCAACATCATGAGGGCCGAGCCGAGGCGGCAGAACACCAGGAAGAAGATCAGAAGATCGGCCGCGAGGAGCCGTTCGAGCATGACCCGCCGCCGTCAGCCGAGTGCGACGATCCGGTCGGCGATCCGCTCCATCAGGCCGGACATCGCGCCGACCATGAAGGGCAGCAACACGATCGTGGACACCAGAACGGCCAGCATCTTCGGCACGAACGCGATCGTCATCTCCTGGATCTGCGTCAACGCCTGGAACAGCGACACGATCAGACCGACCGCCAGGGCAATCAGCAGCAGCGGTCCCGCAACCTGCAGCAGGACGACGATGCCGTCGCGAGTGACGTCGAGCGTGTCGGCACTGTTCATGGCGCGCGGCTCAGATCGGCATCCGCATGATGTCCTGGTACGCGCCGATCACACGGTCGCGCACGGCGACGACCGTCTGCAGGGCCACCTCGGCATTGCTGACCGCGGTGACGACCTGCAGCAGGTCCGCCTCCTTGGCGGCGGCCTGGGCGCTCGCCTGTTCCGCCTGCCGCAGGGCGCCGACGGTCTCGCGGGCGACCTCGCTCAGCGCCGCGGCGAAGCTGGCGCCGCCCGAATCGCGCGCCTCCATCCCGGGCGCCCGCGCCGCACGCGCCGCGTTGGCGTAGGCGCCGACGGCGTTAACCATGTTGACCGACATCGATTCTCCCCTTCGTCGCCCTGCCGGGCCTTAACCGGTCAGCGGAGCAGATCGATCGTGCGCAGCAGCATCGACCGTGCGGCGGTCAAGACGTTGAGGTTCGCCTCGTAGCTGCGCTGGGCCTCGCGCATGTCCATCAGCTCGATCATGGGCTTGACGTTCGGCAGCAGGACATAGCCGTCCTCGTCGGCCGCCGGGTGCCCGGGATCGTAGCGGCGCTCGAACTGCGAAGGGTCCCGCGCAACGCGATCCACCTGGACCGTCTCGACGCCGACGGCCCGGTCGAGCTCGTTGCGGAAGCTCACCACCTTGCGCCGGTAGGGTTCGCCCCCCGGCGTCTGCGCCGTCGATTGGGCGTTGGCGAGATTCTCCGAGATGACCCGCAGCCTCGTACCCTGCGTCTGCATGCCGGCGGCGGAGACCGCCAGCGCCTTGACGAGATCCATCGCCCCCTCCGTCAGACGGCCCCGCCGCGGCCGAGCGCGGTTTTGATCAGCTCGACATGCTTGCGGTAGAGATTGGTCATGGTCTGATAGTCGACGCTGGTCTCCGAGACTTTGCGCAACTCGTCCTCAAGCTCGACGGCGTTGCCTGACAAGGTCACCAGTTCGTCCTCGCGGACCGTCCTCTCGCCGTAGGCGGGCCGCGTGACCGCGCCGGGGCGGTGCATCGGATCGGTTGCAGCCAGGTCCACGCGCGCCGACGGTCGCGGCTGCAGCAGCGACCGGAAGCTCAGATCCTTGAGATCCCGTGGCAGATAGCCGGGAGTGTCGGCGTTCGCGATGTTCTGCGCGAGCACGCGCTGGCGGTCGCCGAGCCAGTCCATGCGCCGCGACAGCATCGAGAACAGCCGCAATCCTCCGAGGTCCATCTGCCGTCGCCTGCCACTTGCCAGGATGTCGCGTTCTCGAATCTGCGCGTACAGGCTGAAGAAATCGTTAACGTCGCTGCCCCGGCCTGCTACTGTGCATAGCTGCCGGTTCACGGCGCCGCGTCTTGGGGGAGACGGGGGATGAGGGCGGTTAGATGTTGTACCTGACCCGAAAGGTCGGGGAATCCGTCATGATCAATGGTTCGATCGAAGTGACGGTGATCGAGGTGCGCGGGCGGTCGGTACGGCTGGGATTCACGTTCCCGCCGGATGCGACCGTGCTGCGACGCGAGATTTACGACCGCGTGCAGGAGGAGAACCGCGAAGCGGCGGAAGCTGCGCGTCGATTGCGGGAGACAGCCGAGTGCGACCCGGGTCGGGATGATCGCTGAACGCGCCATGGCCCCGTAAGCCTTCCTTAACCATGACCCGCGATGCTCCCGGTCGGCGGCGCGTTTCCGCCTGCCGAGGGCCAGCGCGTGACGACCGACCCTGAAGACACGAGCAATCGCACGAGCGAGGTGGCCGTCGCCGTCCGACAAGACGGCGCCAGCCGCATGCCGCGCATCGTCGCATCGGGCCGGGGTGCGGTCGCGGAGCAGATCCTGGCCGTGGCCTTCGCGCAGGGCGTGAAGGTGCGCGAAGACGCCGACCTCGCAGAGCTGCTCAGCGCGCTCGACGTGGAGAGCGAGATTCCCCTGGAGGCGCTGGCGCCGGTGGCGGCGATTCTCTCCTACGTCCATCGCGCGGACGGCGCTGACGACGACGCGGAGGCGCAGCCGTGACCGCCCGCCCCGCGACCGCCTGACCCGGCTCGGAACCGGCGCAATGGACATCGAGATCTATTTCCGCTTCGTACTGGCGCTCGGTCTGGTCCTCGGACTGATTGCGGCAGCCGCCTGGGCGATGAAGCGCTGGGGTAGCGGAATGACGCGCGTTGCGGGGCGCGAGCGGCGGCTGGCGGTGGTCGAGGTCCTGCCGCTCGATGCGAAGCGGCGGCTGATCCTGGTCCGACGCGACGGCGTCGAACATCTGCTGCTTGCCGGCGGCGGCACCGATCTCGTGGTCGAGACCGCCGTCCCCGCCTCGCCCCGCGCGACGCCGAGGGACGAGACATGACGCCCGCGCGACTCCTGCTCGCCGTCGGTGCCGCCGCGCTGGTCCTCCTGCCGTCGGCCGCCGTCGCCCAGAGCGTCAACATCGACCTCGGCGGGGAGGGTTCGACCGCCGCCCGGATCGTCCAGCTCGTCGCACTGCTGACGGTCCTCAGCCTCGCGCCCTCCATCCTGATCATGGTCACGTCGTTCACGCGGATCATCGTCGTGCTGTCGGTGCTGCGCAGCGCCATCGGCACCCAGCAGGCGCCGCCGAACATGGTGATGATCAGTCTCGCGCTGTTCCTGACCGCCTTCGTCATGGCGCCGACGCTGGAGCGCGCCTGGCAGGACGGCATCGCGCCACTGATGGCCGAGGAGATCGAGCCCGAGGAGGCGTTCGAGCGCGCCGTGGCACCGGTCCGGGATTTCATGCTCGCCCATGTCCGCGAACGGGATCTCAGGCTGTTTCTGGACCTCTCGAAGTCCGGCCCGGTCGCCACACCGGCGGACACGCCGCTCAGCGTCCTGATCCCGTCGTTCATGATCAGCGAGCTGCGGCGCGCCTTCGAAATCGGCTTTCTGCTGTTCATTCCCTTCCTGGTCATCGACATGGTCGTGGCCTCGGTCCTCATGTCGATGGGCATGATGATGCTGCCGCCGGTGATGATCTCCCTTCCGTTCAAGCTGATCTTCTTCGTCCTGGTGGACGGGTGGTATCTGGTAGCCGGCAGCCTGGTGCAGAGCTACGGCGGCTGAGGCCGCCCGGACGCCGTCGGCCGCTGCGGTTCCGCCCCGGCGGCAGCGCAACCGTCGCATGTGACTTTCTCGTGCGGAATCGGGACATCGGCGCGCTAAGATCGGCCCCTCGGACGGGAGGTCGCGACATGAGCGAAACCGAGCATACCGGGGGCTGCATGTGCGGTGCGGTTCGCTATGCCGTGCGCGGGGAGCCGCTGCGGGTCGGGATCTGTCACTGCGAAACCTGCCGCCGCAACACGGGCGCCCCCTTCGGCGTCTTCGCCATCTTCCTGAGAGACCAGGTGGACCGGCTCACCGGTGACACCGACTTCTACCAGTCGTCACCGACGGGCCGGCGGCACTTCTGCCCGCGCTGCGGCGCACCGGTCTTCGCGGAATGGTCGGACAGCGGCGATTTCGACGTCCCCATCGGCTCCCTCGATGCACCGGAACGCCTGGCCCCGACCTACGAGCTATGGACCGTTCGCCGCCTGCCCTGGCTCTCCGAGCTCGACCGGTTGGAGCGCTTCGAGCGGAACCGCACTTGACCGGCAGCGGCTATCCGGCGTCTGCGGCCGAGGCGGCGGGGCGCTCCAGCGCCTCGCGGTAGCTCCTCAGATAGGCCTGAAAATCGTCGGCCTCCGCGAGCGCCGCCGAGATCGAGCGGATCCCCTGCCCCGCCGTGGCCTGACCGGCGGCGATCATGCGGAAGGCCGCCGCATCGGGCGTGCGTTCCATCGCGGCGCCATAGCGCTCGGCCAGCGCCCGCACGCCGGCTTCATCGCCGGCCAGGCTGCGCGCCACCGCCAGCTTGAGGATGGTCCGGCGCTGATCGGCCGAAGGCGCAGCACCCGCGGCCGGCCCCTCGCCCAGCAACCGGGCAAGGCTCGCCGCCGCCCCGCGCCAGTCGGCGGCGCGCCACTGGATGTCCGCGCGCAGCGCATCGGCCTGCGGACCGTGGTCGCCCTCCAGTGCGAGCATGGCTTCGGCCGATCGCCCGAGCTGGAACAGGGCGCGGGCGCGCAGATGCCGGCGGCGTTGCCGGACCTCCTCGGGCAACGCCTTGGAGGAGACCCGGTCGAGTGCCTCGATCGCGAGGTCCGGCTTGCGGTCGAGCAGCCGCACCAGGGCCAGATCGTTCAACGCCGCCGCGCGCCCGGCCGGGAGCGACTGCGCCTCGGCGCGGCGCTGCAGCAGTCGGGCCGCCGGTTTGAGCAGGTCCAGCGTCACGAGCCGGCCGGCGAGACGCTGTATCACGGCGTCGCCCTCGGCGCCGGCCGGCGCCAGATCGCCGAACGCCTCGTAGAGGGCCATCGCCCGCAACGGCGGCAGGCTCTCCGCGCCTCCTTCGAGGAACAGCGCGCGGAAGGCGGAGCGCATCCGGTCCCGCAGCGGCTCCGCCTGCGGCGCCTGCGCGAAAACCGTGGTGGCCTCGCGCAGCGTCGCCAGGCCGTTCCAGAAATCGCCCTGCTCGAAGTATAGCTCGGCCAGTTCCTTCAGAATCTCCAGTTCGGTGCGGTCCCCGCGCCAGGAGAACCGGAGTCGCTCGAGGTTCGCGATCGCCGCGGCGCGGTCGAGCGTTCCCCCGCGGCGCTGGGCGGCGATCTTGGCGAGCGTCGCCTTCGCCCGCGCCAGCCGGTCCGGCCCGGCGATGACCTCGTCCCAGACTGCCACGGCCTCGCCGACGGCGCCCGCGGCCGCGAGAATACGGCCCTTCACGTAGCGCAGCCGCCAACGGACGGCCTCGCCGGCATCGGCGTCGTCGAGACGCTCGAGCCAGCTCTCCGAAAGGCGGGCGTCGCCCTGCTCGACGGCCGCCTCCGCTGCCACCGGGACGATCCGTTCCAGCAGCCACCCGGGATAGTCCGCCGTGACGTCCCATCCGCGCCGCAGCAGCGGCACGGCCGCGGCCCAGTCCCCCTGTTCCGCGGCGAGGAATCCGCGCCACAGCGCCATTTCCGGTGTGCCGTCCAGGCTGCGGTGGTACAGATCCGCAGCGGCCTCCGGGAGCTTTCCCGCGATGGCGTTGCTGGCTCCCCGCAAGGCCCGGAACGCGGGATCCTCCAGGACCGCCGGCGCCGTCTCGGCGATCAGGCTGAGCTCCGCTCCGGCCTCCGTCGCGAAACCACGGGCCAGCAGGAAGCGCGCCAGCTCCATGCGCGCTGCGTTGACGCTGTCCGGGGCCGCCTCCGTCACGGCCCGGTGCAGCGTCTGCCGCACGGCGATGACCGGCGCTCCGGGCCGTTGCCAGCGGGCGAAGGCGAACAGGCGGGGCGCCCCGTTGCCCAGATCGTCCCCACGCCGGTGTTCCTCCAGCGTATCGGCGTCGTTCAGGTAGAGGCCCCGCTCGCTGGAAACGACGACCGCATCGCCGCGCGTTGCAACGCGGATGCGCTCGCTGCGCGGGGCGACGACGACGCCCTGGGCGGTCGGCAGCAGCGCGAATTCGGGATAGCTGCTGCCATCGGCAACGCCGGCATCGGTCGATGCGACCGGGACGGCGACAAGGCGATCGCCCACCTCGGGATCGGTGAACTCGATCGGCGCCGAGGGGGCGGGTGCCGCCACGACGATTCGCGCACCTTCCCCGGCCACCGTTTCGCGCCGCACGGCGAGGCCGTCCGCGACGGGCGCGCCGCGTGCGCCGAGGATGAGGATCCACGCTCCGTCATCGCGGCGGACCGCCAGCTCGACCCGGCCGGCGGTGGCGAAGCGCAGCAGTGTCGCCTCCGGATGCTCGATCCGGTCGACGGAGCGGATGTCCCCGAACGTCGCCGCGACGACCCCGGACGTATCCAGCCGCAGCGGGCGGTCGAACGCGACCCAGACGTGGCCGGCGCGGCGGAAGGCCGCCGCCCGCGTGCCCGCGGGAACCGGGAACAGCAGCGACAGCGCGTCGCCCCGGCGCCGGACCTGCACCGCCTCGCTGGGGTCCGCCAGCAGCGGCCGCAAACCGGCCGGTCCTGCCATCGCGTCCAGATTCGGCGGAAGATCGGCAATCGGCGCCGGAGCGGGTTCGGGAGCGGGTTCGGGAGCCGGCGGCGCGCCGGCCGGAGGCGGCGCGGCCGCCGACGATGGCGCCTCGACCGGCGGCTCGCCCGGCGTCTCGTCGACACTCGTCGCCGCGGTGCTGCCGGTCGGCCGTCCGGGCGGCGCGGGCGGCGCTTCCGGCCCCGTGGGCGTCGTTGCCGGCTCCGCTTCGGCGCCCGCCGGCGGCGGTTCCGGGGCCGGTGCCGCCGGCGCCGCCGGGACCGCTGCCGCCGCAAGTGTCGGCTTGCGCCGGGGCCGGGGCGGGATCTCGTGATCGGCCGCCGCCTTCGATACCTTGGGCGCGCGCGGCGAGGGCGCCCCGTGTGCCTTCCGCGGCGCGGCCGCGGCGGTCCGGCCGGCAGGGCGGATCAGATCGACGACGACACGGTGGCCGACCCGGAAGTAGCGATAGGACGCGCCGGCCGGCAGGAGGATGGTCGCCCGGGTCTTGCCCTCGGCCGGAATGGCTTCCGATGGCTGGACCAGCAGCGCATGGCGCGGGTCGACCGCCTTGGTGTCGAGCGCGGCTTCGCGGGCGAAGGCGACCGTGAGCGTGCCGGTCCCCTCGACGACCTCGAAATCGACCGGTTGCTTCCAGTCGAACACGACCCGGTCGAAGTTCGGATGGCGGCCGGAGCGAACCCGGACGACCGGAGTGTCGCCCGACTTGTCCTCGGATTCGGCCGAGCCGGCGCCCGCAACGGGATCCGCAGCGGCCAGCTCCACCACGATCGGCCCGCCCGACTGGAACGTCCGCAAGGTGACCGGCCGCCGCAGACGGATCAGGACGGTCCGATGGTCGGCGGCGTGCCTGACCCCGGCCACCAGCGGGCCGAGCGGGCGCACCGCCTGCGCAAGGTCGGTCCGTACCGGGCGGTCGAAACGGAGGACGAGGTCGGTGCCGTCGAGCTCGGCTTCGTATTGCAGCGGCTCCGCCGGGTGGAGGAGGATGCGTCCGGTTCCCTCCGCCTCAACGGCGTGCGCCCGCACCTCGACCGGCTCGGCGGCCGATGCAGATGCCGCGAGCAGCATCAGCATGAGCGCCCACAACAGACGTTGCATCGGTTCCAGCGGGCCTCCGTGGCTCGATCGACCGCCGCCCGACCAGTCCGGGCGGCGCCGCCGCAGGATGGTGCGTTCCGCCGGCTGCGGCAAGCGGGCGCATAGGGCCTGCCCGCCGGCGGCTCTCAGTCGAAGCTGGCCAGCAGGGCGTCGATTTCCGCCTGGGTGGTCGCCTCACCGGGGAGCGCCGGCCCGTTGATCAGGCGCGTCTCCTCGGCTTGCGGCTTCGGCGCGGCCTCGCTGCCTCCGCCATAGGCCGTGACGAGCCCGTCCACCGTCTGCTCGATATGCTGCAGCGTCTTGACGATCTTGCTGATGCGCTGGCCCGTAATGTCCTGGAAGTTGCAGGCTTCGTAGATCCGGGTCACCGCCTCGGCGAGCGCATCGCGCGCCGCGCCTTCGAGCTCGCCCGCAACGGCCTCGATCCGCTCGGCGGAATCGAGGATCGTACCGGTCGCCTCCTCGGTCGCCGCGACGATCGCATCCAGCTCGTCCGTCGCCGCCGGAATGTGCCGACGGCGGATCTCGTCGGTATCGAGGTCCGCGATCTCGCGGCGGGCGTTGCGGATATAGTCCGCCAGCGCCTCGACCTCGCGGTAGAGCTTGAGGTCCGCCGCCGAGAGATCGCCCTCGAGGCTCGCCATGATTTCGCGCACGACCGTGGCGACCATGGCCGGATCGACGGTTCCGCCCCGCATCGGATCGGCCTCAGAACGGCCCGAGTACGGCATTGAGCTTGACCTTCAGCGTATCGGCGTTGAACGGCTTGACGATGTAGTTGGTGACGCCCGCCTTCTTCGCCTCGATCACGTTCTCCGTCTTGCTTTCGGCCGTGATCATCACGAACGGCAGGTGCTTCAGCCGGGCGTCGGCGCGTACCTCCTTCAGGAGCTCCAGCCCGGTCATCGGCTCCATGTTCCAGTCGGAGATCACCAGTCCGTAGTTCCGGTCGCGCAGCTTCTGCAGCGCCGCGCTGCCGTCGGTGGCCTCGTCCACATTCTCGAAGCCGAGCTGCTTCAGTAGGTTGCGGACGATGCGCAGCATCGTCTTGTAATCGTCGACGATGAGGATGTTGATGTTCTTGTCGACCGTCATCCTGATCTCCATGAGGCTGCGCGAGCCGCCGACCGTCAGCGACCGGGGCACCCTAGGTCGCTTCGGTTAAGCCGCCGTAAAATCCCGAACATCCGGCCCTTCAATGCTTTGCGCCGAGCAGGACCTGACGTTCGGCGAGCCGGGCCGTGACCGCCCTCGCCCGCTCCGCGTCCATGTTCGCGAGGACCGGAGCGGTCTTGGTGTCGCGCATCCGCCCGAGCACCTCGACCAGGATGTCCATGTCGAGCTCGTTCATGATCCGCGCCGCGTCCTTCGGCTTCATCTTCTCGTAGATCGACACGAGGCCGGCCAGCTTCTGCTCCTGCGCCTCGTCGTGCTTCGCGACCAGGGCCTCGATCCTGGCCTGGAGTGCAGCCAATTCGTCCGTCTGTTCCTGGAGCCGCTTCTCGGCCGCCCGCACCAGCCCCTCGCGGAGATCGAGCTCCCGCTCGCGCGCATCCAGTGCTTCCCGTCGCTCCGCCAGCTTCTGCAGCAGTTCGATCTCGGTCGCCGTCAGCGGAACCGTGTCGCCGGGCAGGAGCTTGCCGATCGCCGCGGCCGTCGCGGCCGCGGCCGGCGCCGGCC
>CAZVAR010000107.1:0-13794 GCA_964625225.1 uncultured Alphaproteobacteria bacterium
GGATCGTCATCATGACCGACGCCGACGTGGACGGTGCCCACATCGCCTCGCTTCTGATGACCTTCTTTCTGAAGGAAATGCCGCAACTCATTGAGCAAGGCCACCTGTATCTGGCGATGCCGCCCCTGTACCGGCTTGCTGCCGGCGGCACGACCGTCTATGCGCGCGACGACGCGCACAAGGACCGGCTGCTCGCCACCACGTTCAAGGGGCGCAAGAATGTCGAGATCAGCCGCTTCAAGGGCCTGGGTGAAATGCCGCCCGCCCAGCTCAAGGCAACGACGATGGCACCCGGCAGCCGGACGCTGCTGCGCGTCGCCTTCGAAGCAGAAGAGCCGGCCGAGGACGGCCGCGACGGCAAGACGGCCAGCATGGAACTGGTCGAGCGACTGATGGGCCGGAAGCCTGAGCTGCGGCTCGCCTTCATTCAGGAGAATGCCCGCTTCGCGGCCGATCTCGACGTGTGAGACGGGCCCGCCGACGCGCCAGCAGCCACGCGCCCGCCGCGCCGCAGAATGCGCCGGCCGCGCCGGCGAGGAAGGCCGCCCCTGCCGGGTCCAGTCCCGGCTCCGCGGCTGGTTTCGAGGCCTCGCTCCCTACGACCGCCGCCGATGCGGCGGGTGCCCTGGCCTCGGCCTCCGGTGTCGGCGGCGGCTCTGGCAAGCTCTCCCGCGGAGCCTTGACGTTGCAGAGCCGGCTCGCCTCGTAAAGCAGCCAAGACATCGCGTCGCCGGGAAGAAGCCGCGGGTCGTTCTCGACCAGCTCGGTGATGGCCTCGTTCAATCCGATCGCGCCCAGCTCCTCGACACAGTCGCGATAGTCCTCCTCCCGAGCCCTGTCGCGCAGGAAGAAGTCGAGGAACCCGGTGACGTATGCACCCCGCTCCCGGTCCGAAAGCTCGAAGAAATACTGCTCCAGCGTCAGTCCCCGCGCCGGGCCGGCGCCGAGAAGCATCAACAGCAGTGCCACCTGCCGCATTGCCGTCCGTCCTCCTCGCGGAATGGCGCTGCACCTTCGCCCGGGCGAGCATTGCGGCGCAAGGCGCCTGCCGGGCTAGCCGGCCGGGCGCTGAACGGCGAACAGGCGTGTCTCCGGCGCTTCGGGAATCGCGATCGGCCGCAGCCAGTCGAGTGTCTCTCCGGCGGCCAAGCGATCGAGGAAGCTCGTCGCTCCATCGCGCCCGGCGTATACCTTCGCCTCCGCCATCCCCGGACAGAACAGGACGAAATCGACCCGCCGCCGCTCGATGATGGCGCGCGCCGCCTCCGGGTCGGTCGCCGAGAACAGCCTGAAGACGTCGAGATTGCCTTGATTGTTCCTGTGATAGGGCGCAGCGAGCACGCTGTGCCGGGTATGCAGGAGCAGCTTCGGCCCGAGGTCGATGAACGCAGCGAAGACCGCCGGGCCGCCACCGGCCCGCGAAGCGAGCTTGTCCAGCGGGCGGACGATGCACGACTTGTCCTGATCGGCCTCCTCCGCCTCGCCGCCCGCGAGCGCCGCTGACCCGGCCTCGACCGCGTGGCCGAGCAGCGGCACGGGCATCAGGACCAACAGCACCGCTGCTCGGGCAGCCGACTGCCGCCATCCCTGCCAGCGCCGTTCGGCCCGCTGCCAGCCCGCCACCGCCAGTACCGCCAAAGGCACGACCGCAAACAGGTTGGCGAAGGGCGCGACCCGGACCTGCCAGAGCGTCAGAAGCAGCGCCAGCACGAGATAAAGCAGCACGGCCACCCAGGTCCATGCCGCCTCCCCACGGCTGCGCCGCAGCCGGACGGCAGCGACCGCCATGCCGATCAGCGGCAGCCCGATCAGATAGGGTACCTGTTCCGGTGTCCATCGCAGGACGACATGCAGGGGCCGCGCCTCGCTCACCCGGCCGAGCCACTCGCGGGCGAGCACCGGATCGATACCGGCCAGGGGACCGCCGCGGCACTCAGGAAAGGCGAACAACCAACCGCCGAGCGCGGCGGCACCGAGCCCGAGGGTGAGCCCGAGGCGGGCCTTCCGGGTCCCGACCCGCTCTGCGGTCACGGTCAGGCCGACCCAGAACGCCAGCACCGCCCCGGCCAAGCCGACATAGGCGATCGAGAAGCCGTCGCAGGCGACCGCAAAGAGGCGGTCGGGCGCCACTGCCACCGGTAACGCCGCAAGAGCGACGGCGGCCAGTGTCACCGCAAAGCGCCGCCCGGCGGCGACGACGCGATCGCCGGTCAGGATCCAGCGCAGTACGAGCACGAGGCAGAGCACGGCAATCCACGGCACGCTCTCGGCGCCGACCCAGATGCCGAGCCCGAGTGCCATTCCGGCGGCAACGGCGGGCGCGCGTTCCTCCGGTCGCCGCATCAGGCGCAGGGCACCGCCGAATGCGACGGCCGCGAAAAGAAGCTGCCAATTGTGATGGTCGATCCGGCCCGGCGTAAACTGACCCAGCACCGGCAGGCAGAGCGCCAGTGCAAGCATCGCCACAGGGGCGTCGTCAGGCCGCGTCAGGGCCGGCTGCGCCATCCAGCCGACGACAAGCAACAGTGCCAGCAGCAGAAGGAGCGGTACTACGATCGCGGCGCCGATCAGGCCACCGCTCGTTCCGAGTACCGGCGCCAACAGCAGGGTCGCGGCCGCGATCGGCAGATCAGGCAGCCGTGACCAGTGGAGGTCGAGGCCGGCCGGCGGATTGAGCCGGTCCTGATGAAGATCGTACCACCCAGCTCCGCCGAGCCAGTCCAGCACCTGAACGGCTCGCATCTGATCGTCGGTGTCACCGAAGATTGTGTCCCCGGACGATTTGAGCACGGCCAGCGTCAGGAGCGGGCAGATTACGCCCCAGACGATCAGGGCCACGGTCACCGGCCCCGCCTCTGAGGGCCTCGATCCGGCAGGTCGGAACGGAACGGTCATCGGGTCCGGCGTGAAATCGGCGACTGAGCCGCACTCTGGGCTGCAAGCCGAAACAAAGCGTTAAGCCGCCATTATCCGTTCCGCGGCAAGCTGCGGTACGTCAGCAAGGTCCAGGTCAACGCGATGAGTATACCGCTGGCGTTCCGCCCCGAATCGCAGGCGCAAATTCTCCACGCCCTCGGCATCAAGCCGGAAGAACGCCTTCACCCTGAGGCGGCCGACTCGTCGATCGCCGTCCTGCTGCCCTGCTACAACGAAGCCGCCACCATCGCGGACGTGGTCGCCGCCTTCAGGGACGCGCTACCGACCGCGCGGATCTACGTTTACGACAACAACTCAACCGACGCGACGCGCGACCAAGCTGCGAGCGCCGGCGCAATCGTGCGGTGCGAGCCGATCCAGGGCAAAGGCGCCGTCGTCCGCCGGATGTTCGCCGACATCGATGCCGATGTTTATGTCATGGCCGACGGGGATGGTACCTACGATGCGACAATGGCGCCGGCGATGGTCTCGCGCCTGCTGGACCAGAAGCTCGACATGGTGGTCGGCGCCCGCCTTGCCGAAGCGGGTGCATTCCGGCATGGCCACCGCTGGGGCAACCGGGTTTTCAACCGTATCGTCGCCCGGCTGTTCGGCCGAGGATTCGAGGATATTTTCTCCGGTTACCGGGTCTTCTCCCGACGCTTCGTCAAATCCTTTCCCGCTCTTGCGACGGGCTACGAGATCGAGACTGAACTGACGGTTCATGCCCTGCAGCTCCGCCTGCCGGTCTCGGAGGTCGGTACGCGCTACTTCCCGCGCCCGGACGGTTCGACCAGCAAGCTCCGTACCGTCCGGGACGGCTTGCGGATCCTGGGAACGATCCTCCTTTTGCTGAAGCAGACCCGGCCGTTCTTGCTGTTCGGACTCTTCTCGGCCGCGACAGCACTGTTGTCGCTGGCACTTGCGGTGCCTGTCTTCGGCACTTGGCTATCGACAGGTCTGGTACCGCGCCTACCTACGGCGATTCTCTGCACCGGGCTAATGCTGCTCGCCTCGCTCAGCCTCGTTTGCGGCCTCATCCTAGACAGCGTGAGCCGCGGTCAGCTCGAACTGAAACGCCTTCGTTATCTTGCCCTGAACGACGGTGCTGCCCCGACCTGACCGATCAGCCGCCGGTCTTGCGCTAAGCGCTGATTCGAAACAGTGAATCATCCGATTGCGCCTTCGGATGAACTCTCGAAGTAGCCGGTTGTCCGCGCAGTAGGCATCCAGCGAGACGCCCTGGTTTCGGACTACGGAAATGTCCGTGAGCAGCGCCATCGGGAGTCGGACGTAGCGAATAGCGACATCTCATCACCGGCACGCGGTAATGACGGCGACTCCGGCCACGATCAGCGCCGTTCCGACGAATACCGACCAGGTCAGGGGTTCTCCGAAGACGAGGCGCCCCAGCCCGGCGACGAACACGAAGGACAGCCCGAACAGCGGATACGCAGTGCTGAGATCGCGGTCCTTCAACAACCAGACCCACCCGACCGTCGTCGCTCCATAAACGGCCAACGCCAGAAGCAGTGGAGGATTGAGCAGGAGCGAAACGAGGAGTGCCCGAACCCCTGCCCCGGCCTCGACCCGTGCCGCCGCCAGCTTGAACAGGACTTGACCGAGCGCAATGGCGGCGACACAGAGGAGAATTGGCAAACTGCCCATAGTCCACACCGGGAGAAAGACCTGACCGAACGATGTCCGGGACTGCTTAAGGCGTCGTTAACCGCGTTACCGCGACCGAGTCGCTGCGAAGCGCATCTTTGCGGCTACCAGAGCGTACTTGCCGGCTCGCCGCTAATGACTGCTTAATCATGCGAGTGCACCCTTGCAGATCGCCCACCCGCACCGAACGAAGCGTATCCTTTCCGTCCACCCCGAACATCGTTGACTGGACCGAGCTCCGCCATGGCAAGAGACACCGAACCGGGTCGGGTTGGCCTGGTGAAGGCCGCCGACCTGCTCAAGCTGACGGGTGAACTGCGCCGGCGCGGTGTCGCAGGCACTGTCCATTCCGTCATGAACAGCCTGCGGGCGCGGGTCGAGCGGCGGTTCGATGCCCGCTACGGCATCGATTCGGTTCAATGGATTCCCGTTTCCACGCTGTCGGTCGACAGCCCGAACAAAGCGTTCGCTAACCTCTACGGGCCGACACCGGCGTGGCTGATGCCGCGGTTCCTGGAGTCGATACCTGAAGATCTCAGCGGCTTCACCTTCGTCGATTTCGGTTCCGGAAAAGGCCGCGCTCTCCTGCTCGCTGGTCGGCATCGGTTCCGCCGGGTCACCGGCGTCGAGTTTTCTCGTGAACTGCATGCCGAGGCGATCGCGAACATCGAACATTTCAGGAAACAGGGGCTACTGCAGACTCCCGTGGTCGAGTCCGTCAATATGGATGTTGTCGATTTCGCGATCCCCGACGGCGAATGCGTCCTCTACACCTACAATCCGTTCGGCCCCGAGGTGATGCGGCGGCTTTTGGCCAACATCGCATGTTCCATTCGCGAGGTGCCGCGCCGCATCTACTTCATCTATTACGATTGCGTGGATGCCCATCTGTTCGAGGCTAGTGGCATCTTCCGCGAGATGCCGATCCGGCGGCTGCGGTGGGTTCACCGGCTCCTCATGCCGCACGACGCTAAAATTTATGTCAGCGGTGCGTAGCTCGAGAGCGAATCCCCGAGGCGAAAGGACTCTCTTGGCTTGCAGTCCCAGGCCGTAATACGGATGTAGCAGGCCATGCCCGGAGAGCTTTGGGGCGATACCGTGTAGTTGTGCCTGTGGCGTGTTGCCCCTGCAGGTGCAAGATCGAAGCTGCCTTTTATGTCCATGGCCGACACAGTCCCGCAGCAGCCCGCACGCACCGCATACGACCTGGCCCTGATGCTCGGCGAGCGGCTTCGGCATGTCTATCGGAACGGCGGCAGCGACCCGCTCGGCGCAATGCTCCATGCCGCACGGCGGGAGGTCGACGCGCGTAACAAGGCGGCTGCCGCGACGCAACCGGTTGCCTGCGCCGCAGGATGCGCGTTCTGCTGCCACCAGGAAGTCTCGGCGACGGCACCCGAGATCCTCCTCATCGCCATTCGCATCATGGCAAGGCCGCCGTCGGCCCGGGGAAGGCTCCGCAGTGCGATTCGGAAGGCCGACGCGGCGACCCGTGGCGTTGACCCGATACGACGCTGGGCTCTTCGGGTTCCCTGCCCGCTGCTCGGGCCCGATCGGCTCTGTTCCGTCTACGAGGATCGCCCGTTCGGCTGCCGCGGATATGCCAGCATCGACGCCTCCGCGTGCGAAACGGCCTTCGATCGGGCGGATCGCAGTTCACCCCGGCAGATCCCGCGGCCGGAGCCCATCCGGCTCAACGCGATCATGCTGAGCTATGCATTGGAGCGAGCGCTGGCCGCGCTGGGCCTTGCCGAGCACGTCTACGAACTGAATCACGGGCTGACGATCGCGCTCGAGATCGGGCCACGGGCCGCAATCGCCCGCTACCTTGCCGGCGAGGACGTGCTCGCCCCGGCAAGGCTGCGGATCCCGCCGCCGGGCGCCCGGAAGGGCTGACCGTGCCGCGAGCACTTGCCGCATCGGCCTGCGCCCGGTGTAAGATCGCCCGCACTCGGCAGCCGTAGAGGATCGCGTGCGATGCCCCGTACCCTTGCCGACTTGATCGAGGACCGCTTTGGCCTGCCGACGGAGGCCGGTCGAAACATGCCGGCGGAGGGGACCCTGGCACGCATCCTCTCCCGCAGAACGCATCGGCGCTATGCCGACCGGCCGGTACCCGATGACCTTCTGCAGGTACTGCTTGCTTCCGCCTTTTCGGCCAGCGCCAAGTCCGACCTCCAGCAGGCGTCGGTCGTGGTCGTAAAGGATCCCGACAAGCGCGCTGCGATCGCGGACCTGATTCCCGCTATGCCGTGGATCCGGGAAGCGCCCGTATTCATGATCTGGATCGGTGACAGTCGGCGCATCCGCCGGATCTGCGCCATGCGCGGCAAGCCGTTCGCCAACGATCATCTCGACAGCTTCCTTAATGCCGCGGTGGACTGCGCCTTGGCGATGCAGACCTTCATTCTTGCGACCGAGGCGCTCGGTCTCGGCTGCTGCCCGATCAGCGTCGTACGGAACCACGTAGAGCGGATTGCGGACCTGCTGCACCTGCCGGACTGGACGTTTCCTGTCGCGGGGCTCTGTCTCGGCTGGCCGGCGCACGAAGGCCATCTCAGCCTCCGCCTTCCCCTCGCGGTTACCGTGCATACCGACCGTTACGACGATACGCACCTGCCCGAGGAGATCGATGCCTACGATCGGCGGCGCCATGCCCGCCACGCGCTCGCACCGGAACAACAGCGGTACCGCGACGAATACGGTACCGCCGACTTCTACGGCTGGTCAGAAGACAAGGCCCGGCAAGTCTCCAAAACCGAGCGCGCCAATTTCGGACCGTTCGTGCGTCGACAGAAGATTCGGCTCGACTAACGCGGCTGTCGCCGCGTTCCGGCCATGATCCGTCCCGCCGCCCTTGCGGCGTCTTTCCTTCGCTCCGGTGGAATCGCACGAGCGTTCCGAAACCGCAATTACCGGATCTGGACCGCCGGCAATGCGCTGTCGCTCGTAGGTACCTGGATCCAACGGGTCACGGTCGGTTGGCTCGCTTGGGAACTAACCCATTCCGGTACATGGCTCGGACTGATCGCGGCGGCCGAGTTTCTGCCATCGATCTTCGCGGGCCCGCTCGGTGGAGCGGTGGCGGACCGGCTCGACCGCCTTAACCTGACGCGAATCTGCCAGACCCTGCTGATGCTGCAGGCGCTGGCGCTCGGCGCCCTGACGCTGGCCGAGATGATGACGCCGGAGGTGCTGTTCCTCCTGACCCTCTTCTTCGGCGTCGTGACCGCGTTCAACCAGCCCGCACGCCTGTCGCTGGTGGCTGTCCTTGTTCGCCGCGACGACATTTCCGCGGCGGTCGCTGTCAATTCCGTTCTGTGGAACGGCTCGCGGTTCATCGGCCCGATGATCGCGGGCGCGCTGATCGTCGGCGTCGGCCCCGGTTGGACGTTCATGGTAAAGGCTGCGACTGTCCTGGTGTTCCTGTTCTCGATCGCCCTCATCAGGTTGCCCCCAAACCCGCCGCGCAAAGCGCAGATCGGCATGATGCGGGAGATCGCCGAGGGGTTCCGCTACGTCTTCCGCCACCGGGCGATCGGGTCGCTCCTCCTTCTGCTCGTGATGGGCGCGGTCTTCGCCCGGCCCTTCGCCGAGTTGCTGCCCGGCTTTGCCGACGTGGTGTTCGGCCGCGGCGCGGAAGGTTTGGCATTGCTGACCTCGGCAACCGGGCTCGGTGCCACCATCGGCGGCGTGTGGCTCGGGCAGCGCGGCCGTCTGGCCGGACAGACCCGCATCACCATCTGGAGCACACTGGTACTGTCAATCGCCCTGCTGCTGTTCACGGCAACGAACTGGTTCTGGCTCGGCAATCTGGCGGTGGCGATTGCCGGCTTCGGCATGGTGGTCAGCGGCATCACCACCCAGAGCCTGCTCCAGACGGCGACCGACCCTGCCATGCTCGCTCGCGTGCTCAGCATCTATGGCCTGAGCTTCCGCGCCGGGCCGGCTCTCGGTGCGCTGCTGATGGGCGCCGCATCGGAGGCGATTGGCCTGCGCCTGCCCGTCGCGATCGGTGCGGCGCTCTGCATCCTGGCCTGGTACTGGGCGCACCGACATCGGCGCGAGATCGAGTCCGTTCTCGAGAAGTCGAACCCGAGCGGCGCCGTGTCGCCGGCGGCCGCGCATGCCACCCCTGGCAAGCTGGCGTGATACACGGCAGCCGCATTTCCGACGGCCGGCTTCGTTGCGGTCCAAAACGCGCCCGAGCACCCGCGATATCCTGGCGCAGTTCGGGATCGGCCGATGCATCGCGGCCGCGGTCCTTCGCGCGAAATCCTCAGGCAGCGGTCATAGCGGGCGACCCGTGACGCGAGCCGGCACCTGCCGCGGAGCAGCGTGCTCGAGGCGATAAGGGCCGTCGAACGCCTTCCGCTCCATCATCTTCAGCTGCCCGCCGTCGACCAGGATCAACGCGATGATCGCGCTTCGACGCAGGCCGGGCGGATTGACCAGGCCCCTTCGCCGACCGGGCCCACTACGTTGCTGAACTGGCCGCCGAGCTCTCACGGGGCCGGGCCGCCCGGCACTGGATGGCTGCAAGGTCGACCGGCGGTGCGAGAATATCGCTGATCGCACGGGCCTCCCGATCGTCTCCATCTGTGGGCGAAGTCGGCCCTTACGCCAGCGGCAACATCGGCAAGGCTTGTAAGCCGATCAGAGCTTGGCTATATCCCCGGCTCGCTATACCGGAGCCGGCCCATGAAGCGCGATATCCATCCCGACTATCATGAGATCACCGTCATCATGACGGATGGGACCGAATTCAAGACGCGGTCCACTTGGGGCAAGGAAGGCGACTCGATGCGCTTGGACATCGATCCGCTGGTGCACCCGGCCTGGACGGGGGGCCAACAGCGGATCGTTGACACCGGTGGTCAGGTTGCCCGCTTCAACAAGAAGTTCCAGGGCTTCGGTCTCAAGCGCTGAGTGCCGGCGACCTCATCGTCCGGTGGGAATACCGCGGACGGACAGTTCGTCCAGGCGGCTGACCCGGATATAAAGCTGATGCCCGCGCGCGAGCATCTGACGCAGCCGCAGCGGCAACCGGCCGTCACGAGATCCGCTATCGTCGATACACACGTCACGGCCGCCTAAGCGGTGCTCCCCGGCGACGATCGCGTCGCGCGGAATCTCGCCCGCCCCGACCGCGCGCTGAGTCAGCAGCCAAGCGATGATATGTGACAGCATCGCGGTCAGGCGTGTCGTCTCCAGGGTGAGCAGCAACCGGTCTCCGACATTCATGTGCGCACGGTCGTGCGGCTCCTGCACGGCAAGATAGGCCCGCGCTTCGAGCAGGAGGTCCATCGCCTCGTCATAGGTACGGTTGAGGAACGTCACCGGCCCGCCCCGGCTCGCGCCATTAGCCATGCTGCAAACTCCACGATCGCTGCCGGGAACCGCCGACTGCGGGAGAAGGTGATTCCCGCCGGAGCTTAGCAGGAGGAGCTGAACGGTTCATTTCCGCACACCGAAGGCCGGGCAGCGGACGCTCGTCGTTCGTAGCAGGATGACACATCGTGGCCGTCCGCTAATATCGTGTCGCCATGGACGGATCGATCTCAGGAACTCCGAGGACGAGGTCGATGGCGGCAGAGACGGCCGCCTACGACATCGCGTACCCGGACCAGCAGCGGATTGCCCTCGTTGTCGCATCACCACACAGCGGCAATCTCTATCCGCCGGAATTCGTCGCCGCATCGCGGCTGGATCCGGTCAGCCTCCGCCGCTCCGAGGACTGCTTCGTCGACGAGCTCCTCTCCGGCGCACCCGGCGCCGGTGCGCCGCTGATCCGGGCGCTTTTCCCGCGAGCCTATGTCGATGTCAATCGGGAGCCGTTCGAACTCGATCCGCGCATGTTCGAAGACAGCCTGCCCGCCTATGTCACGACCCGTTCGCCCCGGGTCTCGGCCGGTCTCGGGACCATCGCGCGGATCGTCGCCAACGGCCAGGAAATCTACACCGGCAAATTGCGCTTCGCGGAAGCCCTGAATCGGATCAATGGCTGCTACAGGCCCTATCACCGCGCACTCGACGCCCTGGTCCGGCGCACCCGGGAGCGATTCGGCATTTGCGTGTTGCTGGACGCCCACTCGATGCCGTCGGCGGGAACCGGTATCGACTGGGAGGGGGGACGCAGCCGCATCGACATCGTTCTGGGTGATTGTCACGGCACCTCCTGCGCGCCGGAACTGACCGCCGAGCTCGAAAGCCTCTTCGTGGCATTCGGCTATACGGTCGCCCGCAACGAGCCCTATCCGGGCGGCTTCACCACCCGCCACCACGGTCGGCCGTCGGACGGCGTTCACGCCCTGCAGATCGAGGTCAACCGCAGCCTTTATATGAATGAAGCGACGCTGGAGCGGAACGAGCACTTTCCCGTGCTGGCCCGGCAGATGACGGCGATCGTCGAAGCCGCCGGACGCCTCGCCAACCGTCTCGGCGCTTCATGAACCCGACTCCCGGCATCACAGTACGCGACGCCGCGGACGGCGACATGGCCGCAGTGCAGACGATCTACGCATATCACGTGCGGCACGGGCTCGGCACGTTCGAGGAGGTTGCACCGAAGCTGGCCGAGATGCACCGCCGCCGGGAAGCGCTGATCTCGGCCGGCTTCCCGTATCTCGTGGCCGAGTGCGACACCCGGATTCTCGGTTTCGCCTATGCCGGTCCCTACCAGCCCCGCTTGGCCTATCGGTTCACCGTGGAAGACACGGTCTATGTCGCCGGCGAGGCACACCGACAAGGCGTCGGTCTCGCGCTGATGCACGCCCTGATCGCGCGCTGCGAGACGCTGGGCGCTCGGCAGATGGTCGCGGTGATCGGTGACAGCGGCAATGTCGGCTCGATCGGCTTGCACGCCCGCGTCGCCTTCGTCCGAACCGGACTGCTGCCGGCGGTCGGCTTCAAGCACGGGCGGTGGGTCGACGTCGTGCTGATGCAGCGTCCGCTCGGGCCGGGCGACACCCGGCTCCCCTAACGGCAGGCAAAAAAGGGGGCCGTACCGAACGGCACGGCCCAAGTTCAGGGAGGAAACGCCCAAGATGGGTGCTGCGGCATCAGCGATGCCGCACTGCAATAATTGGCGAACCCGGGATCGATGTCAACACCCCAATGAAATTTTCCGGTTCCACTAAGGCCTTGCGCGTGGCAGCGCGGTTTCACCGCACACCGTCTTGCTGCATCGCAGCACGGAAGGGAGGGCCGTTTTTGCCACGAAATAGGTGCTCCGCAAGCGGCTTCAAGCCGGCGCGGGTCCTGGTGGCAATCGGTCGCAGCGGCACGGACAGGGTCACGTCCTCCGCAACTGCTTTGGCCGGCTTCCGAAACTACGCCCCCGCCGGCCCATTACCTGATAGGTTCGGGCCGGTTCGCCGGGCACGGACTGGAACAGTGGAAGGGAGGTCATGAGCCGCCTGATCGTCATCTCCAATCGGGTCGCGCCGGCCAAGGAGGGCAAGGCCAGCGCCGGCGGCCTTGCCGTCGCGGTGCTGGCTGCTCTCCGCGCCTCGGGCGGAATCTGGTTCGGCTGGAGCGGCGAGGTGTTGGACCGGCCCCCGGACCGCGTGCACGTGTTCAGAGTCGGCCGCCTGACCTACGCCACCGTGGACCTCAGCCGAGAGGACCACGAGGAGTACTATAACGGCTTCGCCAACAGCGCGCTCTGGCCGCTGCTCCACTACCGGCTCGATCTCACCAATTTCAGCCGCAAGAACTTCGCCGGCTACAACCGGGTCAACGCCCTGTTCGCGCACAAGCTGGCGCCGTTCCTGCAGCCCGACGACATGATCTGGGTGCACGACTATCACCTGATCCCGCTCGGCGAGGAGCTGCGCCGGGCGGGGTTCGAGAACCGGATCGGCTTCTTCCTGCACACGCCCTTCCCCGCCTACGAGATCATGGTCGCCCTGCCCGGGCACGAGCAGCTGGTGCGGGCGCTCTGCTCGTACGACCTGGTCGGCTTCCAGACCGAGCCGGACCTGCGCGCGTTCCGCGACTACATCCAGATCGAGGCGCGGGGCGAGGTGCTGCCGAACGGCCTCATCCGCGCCTACGGGCGCACGGTGCGCGCCGAGGCCTTCCCGATCGGGCTCGACACCGAGAACGTCGAGAAGCAGGCGCTCGAGGCCGCCGGATCGCGCCACACCGACCGGCTCCGTCGCAGCATCGGCTCGCGGTCGCTCATCATCGGCGTCGACCGCCTCGACTACAGCAAGGGCATCCCGCAGCGGCTCCAGGCGTTCGAATACCTCCTCGAGAACTACCCGGCCAACCGCGGCCGGGTCACCCTGATGCAGATCGCGCCGCCCTCGCGCACCGACGTCCAGGAGTATGTCGAGCTCCGCCGCATGCTGGAGACGGCCGCCGGGCGGATCAACGGGCGCTTCGCCGAGTTCGACTGGATCCCGATCCGCTACCTCAACAAGGGCTTCAACCGACGGACCCTGACCGGCTTCTTCCGCAGCAGCGCCGTCGCGATGGTGACGCCGCTGCGCGACGGGATGAACCTCGTCGCCAAGGAGTATGTCGCCTCGCAGGACGGCGACGATCCGGGCGTCCTCCTGCTCTCCCGCTTCGCCGGCGCCGCCTGCGAGCTGGACGCCGCGCTGATCGTGAACCCCTACGATCCCGAAGGGGTCTCGGACATGCTGCAGCGGGCCCTGGAGATGCCGTTGGAGGAGCGCCGCGAGCGCTGGCAGAGCATGATCGACCATCTGCGCCGCAACGACATCAACGCCTGGCGCCGCCGCTTCGTCGCGACGCTCGAGGCCGCGCCCTACGGGGGACGCGCATGACCGCGGACCCGGACGGCGGCGAAAGGCCCCCGGCGCTGCTCGCCGACATCGGCGGCACCAACACCCGCTTCGCGCTGGCCGGCCCGGACGGCGTCGCCCGTGACGCCATGGTCCTGCGCAACGACGATCACGCCGGGCTCGCCGAGGCGGCCGCCGCCTACCTCGCCGCGATCCGCCCCGAGCCGGCGCCCGCGGTCGGCGCCTTCGCGGTCGCCTCCCCCGTGACCGGCGACCGCATCGAACTGACCAATCGCGCCTGGTCGTTCTCCGTCGCCGCACTGCGCGCGCGGCTCCGGCTGCGCCGGCTCGAAGTGGTCAACGACTTCACGGCGCTCGCGCTGTCGCTCCCGCGCCTCGGCCCGAGCGACCTCGTCGCGGTCGGCGGCGGCCGGGCCGCGCCGGACGCCCCGAT
>CAZVAR010000108.1:0-13558 GCA_964625225.1 uncultured Alphaproteobacteria bacterium
AGCATGAATCGCACCCTCATATCCTGTAACTTTCGGGACGATAAGCATGCAACGGAGATCCTATGACCGCTGCCGCCCAGCCCGCGCCGGCTGAAGACGAACCGATCCTGCGGCGCAGTGACAGCAACGGCGTCGCCGTACTGACGCTGAACCGGCCCGCCGCGCGCAATGCCCTGTCCCGGGAGCTGATGTCGGCGCTGCAGACGGAGCTCGAGGCCATCCACACCGACCCGGCGACGCATGTGGTGGTGATCGCCGGCGCCGGGCCGGCCTTCTGCGCCGGCCATGATCTGAAGGAGATACGGTCCGATCCGCGCCGCGAGGCCTACGAGGCGCTGTTCAGCCAATGCAGCCGGCTGATGACGACGATCACCCGGCTTCGCCAGCCGGTGATCGCCCGGGTCCACGGCATCGCGACCGCGGCCGGCTGCCAGCTCGTCGCAACCTGTGATCTCGCGGTCGCGTCGAGCACGGCAACGTTCGCCACGCCGGGAGTCAATATCGGCCTGTTCTGCTCGACGCCGATGGTCGCTCTCAGTCGTGCGGTCGGCCGCAAGGCGGCGATGCGGATGCTGCTGACCGGCGAGGCGGTCGACGCGACCACGGCGGCCGCGATCGGGCTCGTCAACACGGTCGTCGAGCCGAATGCGCTCGACGAGGCGGTCGCCGAGCTCGCCGGGCGGATCGTCGACAAGTCGCCGCTGGTGCTGGCGATCGGCAAGGAGGCCTTCTACCGGCAGATCGAGATGGGCCTCGACGACGCCTACGCCTATGCGAGCGCGGTGATGACCGAGAACATGCTGAAGCGGGACGCCGAGGAAGGGATCGACGCCTTTCTCGAGAAGCGGCAACCGGTCTGGAAGGGGTGCTGAGCGGTCGGTACCCGGTTCAGCGTCCCTCGCCTCCGACCAGCTTCTTCGCCTGCTGGAGCCGCTCGAAGCATTGTTCCTCCTTACCCTCCTCCGCGGCCGCCTTGGCAGCGAACAGCATTGCTTCGGCCTGAGCCTGCGTCGCTGCGTCGACCTCCGACGAACGTGCGGCCGCGCCACCTCCGGGCGTGCCGGGCCGAATCTGCGGCGCGGTCGGCATCGAATCGGGCGTCGGCGGCGGCGTGATCGCGGCCGGCGCGCCCGTATCCGGCGGCCTGATGACGCCACCGGACTCGGCGAGCCGATCGGTCGGGGCGATCCCTCCGCGCGCCTCCGAGGTCGCCGGGGCGGTCGTGGGACCGGCAGAATGCTCACCGGGCCGCTCCGGCATCGCAGCGGTCAGGCCGGCGTCTTGCGCGAAGCGGTCGACGGCCTCCGTACAGTCGGCCGCAGCCACCGCGGTTGCACCCGCGAGAATCGCGCCACCGGCCACCATCGCCAGGAATCTGTGCATCTCCGCTCCGCGGCCCCTGCCGCGCTCCCCTGTCCGGTCAAGCCTCCGTGGCAGAACCCGGATGGCGGCGACCCGGTTCCGCAGAACCCGAGCGCCGGTGGACTGTTAGAGTCGCTGCGGTCCCGATGTGACCGAGCAAAGGAGCAGACGATGTCCACGAAGAAAGTGATCGAACTCCTGGCCGAGTCTCCCGAGAGCTGGGAAGCCGCCGCACAAAAGGCCGTGGACGACGCGAGCCGCAACCTGCGGGGCATCTCCTCGGTCTACATCAAGGATTTCCAGGCGAAGGTCGAGAACAACCGGGTGACCGCGTTCCGCATCAACGCCAAGGTCACCTTTGAGGTCGAGGGCACCTGATCGGAAAGGGCGCGCACGGAGGCGCGCCCTCCTCCCCGAGCAGCTAAAGCACGTTGACGCTGCTGCCGCCGTCGACCGGCAGCGCGACACCGGTAATGAAACCGGCTTCGTCGGAGGCGAGGAACAGGGCGGCGTGGGCGACGTCCCAGGCCGAGCCCATGCGGTTGCGCAGCGGCACGCGTGCATTGCGTTCCGCTTCGATCTGCGCCCGTGTCTTGCCCGTGGCACGAACGCGGGTGTCGACGGCCATCGGCGTATCGATCAGGCCGGGCAGGATCACATTGGCGCGCACGCCGTATTGCGCATTCTGGATCGCAAGCTGCTGCGTCATCGCGATGACGCCGGCCTTGGTCGTCTTGTAGGCGACCAACGGATAGTTCGACCAGGCCGCCATCGACGAGATGTTGATGATGACACCGCTTTTCTGGCGCCGCATGACCGGCAACACATGCTTACAGGTCATCACCATGCCGCGCAGATTGATGGCGACACAGCGGTCGAAGGCCTCGGTCGTGATCTCGGTGATCGGCGCGTCGCCGCCCGCGATGCTGACGCCGACATTGTTATGCAGAACGTCGATGCGGCCCCACCGGCCGACGCAGTCCTCCGCCATCGCCCGAAGCGTGGCCTCGTCGGTCACGTCGGCGACACAGGCCGCGGCGGTACCGCCCTCGTCCGCAATCATCGCCACCGTATCCTCCGCGGAGGCCCGATCGCGATCGACGGCCAACACCTTCGCCCCCTCGCGGGCGAACAATACCGCGGCGGCGCGCCCGTTGCCGATGCCTTGACCCGGGCTCTGGCCCGCGCCGACGACGATCGCCACTTTCTCCTTCAGCCGCATGGGACCTCCTTGTTCAAGGGAGCGGGAACCGGTCGAGATAGGGCTGGTATTCAGGCTCCACGTCGATGTCGAGCGTAGCCAGCAGGCGCACGACGCCACAGTAGAAGGCGATGACGATGGTGAGCTCGACCATCAGCTCATCACCGAGCTCCGCCTGCAGAGCGGCGAACGTTCCCTCGGTCATGGCTCCGTCGACAGCCATCTCGCGCGCAGCACGCAGGACCATGCGGTCGAGCGGAGCGAGGCCGCTGTTGCCACCCTCGGTTTCGACGGCGATCGCACCGATGTCCCGCTCCGTCACGCCGAAATCGAACCCGATCTTGACGTGATGGCTCCACTCATAGGGACTGCGTGCGATCCAGCCGACCTGCAGGATCGCCAGCTCGCGCAGCCGCGGGTCGAGCTTGCTGCCGTACCGGATCCACTGGCCGAGCGTACCGAAGCTGCGGGCACCCCCGACGCTGTGGGCGAGCGCCCGGTGCAGACCGATGCGGCGTTTCAGGATATCGCGGTCCGCTTCGGGCAGGTCCTGCGGGTCGAGATAAGGGACGCGGGCCACGGCGTACTCACCCCATCAGGTTCGGCAAGAAGAGGCTGATCTGCGGGAAGAATACCAACAGCAGCACCACGACGATGTCGACCAGAATGAACCAGGCCAGCCCCCGGAAGATGGTACTCAGCGGTACCGCATCGCCGATGACGCTCTTGATGACGAAGGCGTTGAGCCCGACCGGCGGCGTCAACAGGCCGATCTCCAGCAGCATCACCACCAGAACGCCCATCCAGATCATATCGAGCCCGGTCGCCTTGAACACCGGCAGCAGAATTGGGAGCGTGATGAGCATGATGCCGATCGGGTCGAGGAACATGCCGAGGATCAGATAGACGATCACCATGAAGAAAATCACGGTATAGGGGCTCGGATCCACGGCGCTGACAAACGAGCCCATGAAGCTCGGGAGGCCGCACAAGGTCAGGAAGCGCGTCAGCAGCACGGCACCGATCGCGATGAAGAAGATCGTCGCACCACTGTGCAGCGCATCGACAATGCTGTCGCGCAGGACGCCCCAGGTAAGGTCGCCTCGCAGGAAGACGATGACGAGCGCCGCAAAGGCGCCCAACGCGGCCGCCTCGGTCGCGGTTGCCACGCCGCTGTAGATGCCGCCGATGACGCTGGCGATCAGGGCCGGAACCGGCCAGATCCGCAGCAGCAGCCGGAACTTTTCCCGGAGTGACCATTGCTCGTCAGGCGGCGGGGCCTTTTCCGGGTAGATCGTGCAGTAGGCGATGATGAATGCTGCGAACAGCCCTGCATTGAGGAGCCCGGGCAGAATGCCCGCGATCAGGAGCTGGCCGATGGGCGTTTCGGTATACCAGCCATAGATGATGAAGCCGATGCTCGGGGGGATCATGGCGCCGAGCGTACCGGCGGCGGCAACCGTGCCGGTGGCGAGTGCCTTGTCGTAGCCGAAGCGCAGCATCTCCGGTACCGCGAGCCGTCCCATAGCAGCCGCGGTTGCGACGCTGGAGCCGGAGGCGGCGGCGAACATGGCGGCGCCGAAATTGGCCGCGACGGCGAGACCGCCCGGCAGGCGACTGAGCCAGACCCGCGCCGCATCGAACAGCGAGGCGGTGAGCCCGCCGCGGAAGGCGATCGCGCCCATCAGCAAAAACATGGGTATCGCCGACAGCGTCCAACTGGACGCGAACTCGTGCGGGGCGTTCGCCAGGGTGCGCAAGGCCGTTTCGGGTCCGCGCAGAATGCCGATGCCGACGAGCGAGACCAGGCCAAGCGACACGGCGATGGGAACGCGGATCACGAGCAGGGCCAGCATGACGCCGACCGCGGTGAACGCGAGAGTGATCGAACTCATCAAAGGTGCTCTAAAGCGAAAGACGGTGGGTGTCGCGCTCGTCCCAGCGGCGCCCGGTCGCGGCGAAGCGCGCATCGCCGAGCATGTGGCAGATCGCGATCAGCGCGGCGACCGCGCATCCGACAACCAGAAACCAACGGGTCGGCCAGACGGGTATTTCGAAGAAGGTGGCATCGGCCACCTCACCCCGTTGCGTCTGGTACCAGGCCTGCTCCGCTCCCTTCCAGGTGAGAAGGCCGAGATAAATCCCACCGAGCGCCGCGCCGAACGCGTCCAGGGCGCTCCGCGGGCCGGCCGAAAGCTTCTGTGTGAACAGCTCGACGACGATGTTGGAGCGCGTCGCGTAGACATGCGCCAATGGCAGGAACGTAACTGCGACCATGTACCAGGTCGATACCAGCTCCAGCGTGCCGACCACCGGGCTGTTGAACAGCAGCTTGCCGAGAATGTCGGCAGTAATGTTCAGCATCATCGCCATGATCGCGACCGCCGCCGCGATCAGCAGCAGCCATGCGGCACGGTCCAACAGGCGCTCGATACGACGCATCAGGTTCCCTTCTCAGAAAACGAGAACGACCGGTCGGAGGCCCGGCTTCGGGCTCCCGCCGGCCGTTACCGATCCGCTGCTCGGATGCTCAGAACTTGACTTTGCTGTAGATCTCGCGCCGGACCGCCTCCTCGAACTTCTCAGGGTCACCGTTGATCTCAGCCACGATCGCCGTCCATTTGGCGACCTTCTCCATGTAGCCGTTGATGATCGGCTCGGGATTGTTGATGCCCCTGCTCTTGCTCAGTTCGATGACGCGATCGACCTCCGCCTCCCGCAGCTTCGTGAAGGCGTCGACGAAGCTCTGATCGGGCTTGACGAAGCTGACGCCGTGGGCGGCCGCGCCCTCGCGGGCTTCCTTGGCCTCGTCGATATAGCCGACGGCCGCCGCACGCACGAGCTTCGGCATATAGTCGCGAATGAGCGCCTTATGGTCTTCCGACAGCCTTTCCCATGAGTCGGTGCTCATCGCGAAGACGAGACCGCTATGATAGGTGCCGACCGGGAAGTCCAGCACATACTTCGCCACATCCCACAGCGTGTAGGACTTCAGCCACGCATCCGCGCCGACCGTGCAGTCCGCCTGGCCGCGCTGCATCGCCTCATACACTTCATTGCTGGCGATATTGACCGGCACACCGCCCATGTTCTTGATCATGACGCCGAAGCCGCTGGTGGCCCGGACCTTCAGCCCTTTGATATCGTCGGCGCTCTTCACCTCCTTGTTGCAGAGCAGCATGTACGGGGCGGTAGAGTAGTACGCCATCGCGAAGATGCCGTGCTCCTTGAGATCCTCCTTGCACTGCTCGCAATCGACGAGCTGGAACTCGTTGGTCGCTGCCGCCATGACCAGCGAATCGGCACCGATGATTCCGAGCTCTGCCAGCATCGCGCTGGTCGGCAGCTCCCGGGTGACATAGGCGTCGACGATCAGTCCGGAATCAACGAGGCCGTCGCGGATCTGATCGACCGCCCCTTTCCCACCGGCGATCGCGCCGCCGGGGAAGAGCTCCATCTTCAGGGTGCCGTTACTGGCCTTCTCCAGATGCTCCGCCATCGGAGCAATCCCGACCATGTTGAGGACATGGGTCGAAGGCACATAGGAACCGTAGGTCAATTTGGTCTCGGCCTGAGCCACAGCGCTGAGGCCGAGAATGGCCGCAGCCGCGACCAGACTCGCGGCGGGGCGAATTCTCATCACGTCTCTCCCAACAGGTGCACCGACGTCGGCGCACCTTCACTGTCGAAGCGGGCCGAACGATTTCATGCCGCCAATGGAGCTGTCAATCGGAACTCGGTGCGGCGAAATGGGCACGCAGCGCGGCCTTCAGCACCTTGCCGTTGGCATTTCGCGGCAAGGCCTGCGGCGACACCGTAAAACTCTCCGGCACCTTATAATCAGACAGGCGCTCCATGCAGAACGCACGCAGGCGTTCGGGCAAGCCCGCTGGCGCCGCCTCGGCGCGCGGCACTACGATGGCGTGTACCCGCTCGCCCAGCACGGGGTCCGGCCGCCCGATCACGGCAGCCTCAGCCACCTCCGGGTGCCCCATCAGCACGTTCTCGACCTCGACAGAATAGACCTTGTAGCCGGCGCGGTTGATCATGTCCTTGAGGCGGTCGAAGATGCGGACATAGCCTTCGGCGTCGATCGACCCGAGATCGCCCGACTTCCAGAAGCCGCCGGCGAAGGCGGCCGCGGTCGCCTCCGGATCGCGCCAATAGCCCGGCACCACCATCGGCCCGCCGATCCAAATCTCCCCGGGCTCCCCCGCAGAAACCTCCCGCCCATCCTCGTCCATAACCACTATCTCACCGCAAGGCACGGTGACGCCGACACTGTCCGCGTGGCCCGAAGTGCAGCCCGGCGGCATGATTGTAGCCGGCGAGGTGGTCTCGGTGGCGCCGTAGGCGTTCACCAGGGTAAGTCCAGGCAGCCGCCGCGCCAGCTCGGCGATCACCGCCTCCGGCATCGGTGCGCCGCCATAGCCGCCGATGCTCCAGGCGGACAGATCGAAGCGGTCGAAGTCGGGGTCCATCAGGCAGAGGCTGTACATGGCCGGGACCAGGATCGCGTTCGTGCAACGCTCGGCGGCGGCCAGCTCGAGGAAGGCGTGCGCCCTGAAGGCCGGCATCAGGATCGTGCAGCCGGCGACGCGCAGCATGGCGGCGAACACGGCGACGAGACCGGTGACGTGGCTCGCCGGCACGGCCAGGATGGCGCGGTCGCCCGCACGATAGCCGAGACACCCCTCATAGTGCATCGCCGAATGGACGATGTTGAGGTGGGTCAGCATCGCCCCCTTCGGCCGCCCGGTGGTGCCGGAGGTATAGAGGAGGGTGCAGACATCCTCCTCGCCGATCGCCGCCTCCGGCGGAGGAGCAGTCGGTACGGCCAAATCCGTGAACGGCCGCACGCCGGGCACCGCACCGCCGCAGGTAAAGCGGAATTCGAGCTCCGGCAGCCCTTCGGGTACTTCCGCTGCCAGCTCGGCCTCGTGAACGAGCAGCCGCGCCCCGGAATGCCTGAGCACATAATCGTTCTCCGGCCGCCGCATACGGACGTTGAGCGGTACCGAGATCGCGCCGAGCCGGGCGCAGGCGAGGACCAGCGGCAGGAATTCGAGCCGGTTGGCGAGCGACAGCGCCACCCGATCGCCACGGCCGATGCCGAGCGCGGCGAGGTTGCCGGCAACATGGTCCACCAGGCCGTCGAGCTGCCGGTAGGTCATCCGCTCGGCACCGAGCACCTGTGCCTCGCCGTCGGGGTTGGCGGCGACGGCCGCGCGGAACAGCGCGTCGAGATGCGGCGGCCGGTCGGCGAAACAGGCGAACACGCGGTCGCCGAAATAGAGCTCGCGGCGGATGCGGAAGGGAACGGGATGGAACCGGCTCATGCTCTCATGCTCTCCATGTGCGCGACGGCAGCGCCCACGTCCGCCACGACCATGTCGAACAGGATCTCCACCCAATCCTGCGGAACCTCGCGCAGGACGAGCGCGAGCCGGCTGCGCCGGTCCGGCGACGGCCAGCGGGGCAGCCAGGCGGGCGGGTGAAACACGTGCTGCACGCCGTGGATCACGGCGGGCCGGCCACGGCTCTCGGCGATCCCGACGATGCCCTTGAGCCGCAGCAGCCGCTCGCCGCAATTCTCGGCCAGCGCCTGGAGAAAGAGGGTCAGCGCCACGGCCGGGATCGGCTCCTCGCGGATGAGACAGACCGCAGCGATGCCGTGGGTGTGGCCGCCGGGATCGAGGGCGTCCCCGCCGGTTCTCCTGCCCCCTTTGCCGTCGAGATGACGGAGCGGGCCGGAGGCCCGTGCTTCCAGCAACGAGGGGTCGATATCCCCCTTCACCGCAGAGAGGATCGGCGCCTCGGAGTTGAGCGCCGCCAAGTGCCGCCGCAGCCCTGCCGGTTCGGGAACGAGGTCCGTCTTCGTCAGCAGCAGTCGATCGGCCACGGCCACCTGCTTCACGGCCTCGGGATACCGGCCGAGGCTTGCGAGACCGTTGACCGCATCCACCAGAGTGATCACTCCGTCCAGCCGCAATGCCTCGGCGAGCAGATCGTCGAGCATCAACCCCTGCAGGATCGGCGCCGGGTCGGCAAGGCCGCTCGTCTCGATCACGACGCGATCGAAAGGCGGCACGGCGCCGGCCGCACGTCGGGCAAGCAGGTCGGCCAGTGTCCGCGCCAGGTCGCCGCGCACCGCGCAGCAGAGGCAGCCGGTGTCGAGCGTGACGATCTGTTCGTCGCTCGCCTCCACCAGCTCATGATCGAGCCCGACCTCGCCGAATTCGTTCACGATGATAGCGGTACGGGCCATGCCGGGATGGCGCAGCATGGCTGCGAGCAGCGTGGTCTTGCCGCTTCCGAGGAAGCCGGTGATGACCGAGACCGGCAGTGGCGGCGTGTCGCGGCCCGGTAGCGATACGTCGTCAGGCATCATCCGGAAGGGCCGGCGCCGGCGCGATGACGAGCCGGCCAGGGGGCCGGTCGGGATCCACCACGTTACGGATCTCGCGCAGCACGCCGACGATCGACGGATGAAAGCGGCCCGGCTCCGGGGCAAGGGTCGAGACGCACCAGCCCGGTGCACCGTCCGGACCGGTGGCGCGTCTCACCGAAACCGTGCCCCCGTCTGCAGTCCGCAGCACCGCCACGCCGCCAGCGGCCTCGACCCCGCCGGCGACACCCCATACGCTCAAGCTGCCGCGCAGCAGGGCCACGAGCGGGTCGCGTTCCGTCGTCGTGAACATGATTACAGCCGCGGTCCGGATCGAATCGCGTCCGGGACGGCGCGCGGGAGATACTGCCCGTCGGCGAGATCGCCGTGAAAGCGGCCGTCCTCCACGACGACCTTCCCTCGCAGGATGGTCATCACCGGCCAAGCCTGGACCTCGCGGCCCTCCCAGGGGCTGTAGTCGGTCTCGTGCAGCTCCGCCGCGCGCACGGTCCGCGTCTCGGACGGGTCGAGGATGGTAATGTCGGCGTCACTGCCCGGGGCAATGGCGCCCTTACGTGGGTACAGGCCCATGATCTTCGCCGCATTGGTCGAGACGAGATCGACGAAGCGCTCCAGGCTGTAGCCGCGTTTGCCGACCGTTTCGGTGTACATGACTCCGAGCCGCGGCTCGACGCCGGCATTGCCGCCGGTGGTGTCGTCGATGCGCTTGCCCATCACCTTCACCGCCAGCGAGCAGCAGATCTCATCCGTGGCGACGCAGTTGATGGCACCCGACAGCGTGCCGTCCCACAGCGCCTGCTGGTCGGCCTTCGACTTCAGCGACGGGTAGGTGTGATAGATCTGGCCGTTGGGCCGTCTGTAATCCTCGCTCGTGTAAAGCATGTACTGGTGCAGCGTCTCGCCGTAGATCGGGAAGCCGCGGGCACGCGATTCCGCGATCGCTGCCACGCCCGAGGCGGCGCTGACATGCATCATATAGAGCGCCATGCCCGGTACGTTCTCGGCAAGGCGGATGATACGGCGGAAGGACAGATCCTCCGACAGCGTGTTGTGCACCTCCGCCATGTGCTCGAAACCGGTGCGACCCTCCGCGATCAGCTTGCCGTACATGTGCATGACGATGTCGTTGTCCTCGGCGTGGATGACGCCGAGACCACCGGCACCGCTGAGCGCCTTGAACACCTCCCAGATGTCGCCGAACCGGACCATGCGGCCGCGGCGCGAGGGCGTGATGTCGGTCGTGAAGATCTTCACGCTGGGATAGCCGGCCTGCACCATTTCCGGCAGTTCGCCGACGATCGAGGCCGGAATCTCGCCTTGCAGCATCACATGGTAGGCATAGTCGCAATGGCACCGGCCGGCCCACGCCTCGTCGCGCTTCGCGATCGCTTGCTGCAACGTGAGCCCCGGCGACCAGACGGCGAAATCGATCAGGGTCGTGGTGCCGCCCCACAGCGCGGCGCGGCTGACCTGCTCCGGTCCCGCGGTCAGGCCGGCAGTGCCGTCGGGTAGCGGCAGGTGCCACGCACAGTGGACATGCGGGTCGATGCCGCCGGGCATGACGATCCTGCCGGTCGCGTCGACGATGCGGCCGATGTCGTTGCCGCCGAGCGCGCCGGCTGCGGCGACGGCAGCGATCTTTCCCTCGGCAATGCCGACATCGTAGGCACCCGCCCCGTGCGGCGTGACGACGGTGCCGCCGCGGATGACCAGATCGAGCATACCGCTCCCTCCCGGCCGTTCGTGTCGTTGCCCCTATGGTCGGCCCGCGCAAGCGCGGACGCAAGGGGTCAAAGGCCGCTCGCCTCCGCCAGCGCCCGCTCGGCAAGCCGCGGATCGACACAGGTTTCGTAGGCTGCGCCGCGCCGGAGGGCTCCGCCCGAGAGCATTGCCGCCCGCAACCGCTCAAAGCCCTCGCTCCTCAGCACGGGGTCACGGCCGTACAGCCCGTGAGCCTTGTAGCGATCTATCGCCGCCGCGAACACCGGCCGCGGCACGTCCGGGAAGTAGGACCCGACCGCCTCGGCAATCGTACCGCCGTCACTGGCCTGCACCCAGTCCAGCGTCCGGCTGATCGCCCTCACCATCGCCAGCAGTTCGCTCTCCTTCTCTGCCAGCACCCGCCGCCGCGTGTTGAGCGAGGTGTAGGCGGTGAGACCACGGTCGGCAGCGGCGTACCAGACATGGCCGAGGCCGAGACGGACCAACTCTTCCGCATGGGGCTGGAAGAGCTGGACCGCGTCGAGTTCACCGCGGCGCAGGGCAGCGCAATTGTCCGACATCGTCCGATCCGCGACCCGGTCCAGGCCACCGGGATCGACGCCCGCGCGGCGCAGATCGTCCTGGAGACAGAGCCAGGGCGTCGGCACTTCCGACACAGTGCCGAGCCGGCAGTCGCGCAGTTCTTCGAGCCGGAATCCGGGGCGCGGCCTGCGGCCGATCAGGAAGAACGGATCGCGGCAGACCACCTCGCAAAAGCAGACGAGATCGCAATCCGGGTCCGCCTCGTGCGCGAGCAGCACGCGTAGGGGGCCACCCCAGATCACGTCGGCCGTGCCGTCGCGCAAGCATTCCATGGCGAACCCCGGCGCGGGGGAATTGATCAGCCGCACCTCGACCCCCTCCCGCTCGTAGAAGCCGAGAGCGTGGGCCGCGTAGAAGGGGGCATAGAAGAGCGCGCGGAAGTTCTCGCAGAGGGTAATAGGCATGGACGTTCCCCCGGGGCGCGGGCGCCTTTGCCCGCCTGGTTCTCCGGCCGCGAGCTGGAATGGAGCGGACCCGAAGACCCGCGCTCCGGCCCTATTCGTTCCGCGGCGCGTAGCGCGTGTACCGCACGTCCGCCGTGATCTTGTGCGCCAGCATGCCCTCCGCCTCGCAGATACGAGCCATGATCGGAGCGATCCTCCGGCTCGCCTCGGGCGTGAGCCGCTGCCAAGTGACGGTCTTGAGGAACTTGCCCACCCAGAGGCCGCCGGTGTAGCGGGCGGCGCGCCCGGTGGGCAGCGTGTGGTTGGTGCCGACACCCTTGTCGCCGTACGCGACCGTGCTCTCTTCGCCGACGAACAGGCTGCCGTAGTTGCGGAGGTTCGCGAGATAGTAGTCGTCGCGCGCCGTCAGCACCTCTAGATGCTCCGGCGCATATTCGTCACTCACCTCGATCGCCTCGTCGTCGTCGTCCACCACGACGACCTCGCCATTGTTGCGCCAAGCTGCACCGGCGACCGCGGCGGTCGGCAGAGTCTCGAGCTGCCGATCGATCTCCGCCATGACCGCCTCACCGAAGGCGCGCGAGGTGGTGACGAGCCAAGCCGGGCTGTCCGGCCCATGCTCCGCTTGGCCCAGCAGATCGGTCGCGACCAGGGCGGGGTCCGCGGTCTCGTCGGCGATCACCAGGATCTCGGTCGGCCCGGCGAGCAGGTCGATGCCGGTGACGCCGAACAGCTGTCGCTTCGCTTCGGCGACGTATGGATTGCCGGGGCCAGTGATCATGTCCGCGGCAGGCATCCCGAGGCAGCCATGCGCCATCGCCGCGAGCGCCTGCACGCCGCCGAGATTGTAGATCGCGTGCGCTCCGGCCCGGTGCAGCGCGTAGAGCGTATGCGGGTACATGCCGTCGGCATCGCGCGGCGGGGCGCAGCCGACAATATGCTCGACGCCCGCGACGGCCGCGGTGCCGACGCTCATGATCGCACCGGCGACCAGCGGATATTTGCCGCCGGGCACGTAGCAGCCGACCGACTTCACGGGGATATGCTTGTGACCGAGGATCACGCCGGGCTGCATCTCGGTCTCCAGGTCCTGCATGGTCGCGCGCTGCCGCCGCGCGAACTCCTGAACCTGGGCGAGGCTATAGTCGTAGTCTTCTTTGAAGGTCTCCGGCAGATCGCGGGCGACCTGCCGGATGCGATCCTCAGAGACGCGGAACTCCGGGGATTCCCACCTGTCCAGCTCGCGCGCATAGCGGCGGATCGCGTCGTCCCGATCCCGCGCGATGTCGTCGAGCATCCGCCGAACCGTCTCCTCGACTTGGCGGCGATCGACGGCCGGCGTCTCGCTGGCGCGCTTGAGATAGGTTCGCATGGACAGCTCCCGGGCTCCCGACCTGACGCTTCGCCTTTATAGCCGATCTTATAGCCGATTTCGGCGATGCCGCAGCCCTCCGGGCGTGTCGCCCCGCAGCGGATCAGGATACGGGCTCGGCGAGACGGATGCAGCGGGCCATGTGTCCCGGCGTCGGCCAGTGCGCTTCCGGTGCCGCGGCACGACAGCGATCGTCGGCCAGAGCGCAGCGCGGGGCGAAGCTGCAACCTGGCGGCAGCGCGGTCAGATCCGGCGGCGAGCCGGGGATCGCCTGCAGACGATGGCCGCGCATGCCGCTGCGGACGGTCGAGCCGAGCAGGCCCCGGGTGTAGGGATGGCGTGGCCTCCGGATCACGGCAGCGAGCGGACCGGTCTCGACGAAGCGGCCGGCATACATGACCGCGATGCGGTCGGCGATCTCGATCGCGACGCCGACATCGTGCGTCACGAAGATCACCGCCATGCCGAGCTCCTGCTGAAGCCGGCGCAGGAGCAGCAGGATCTGG
>CAZVAR010000109.1:0-13245 GCA_964625225.1 uncultured Alphaproteobacteria bacterium
TTTTGCGTGGCTGGCACGGGCCCGATACCCATGGTGCGGGGCGGCACACCCGCCACGGCCCACCCGCGGGGCGCCAGGTATCGACCTGTTCGGCATCTACAATGCCGTCGCTCTCGGGGGCGGCGGCAACATCGTCAACCGGGGCACGATCGAATCCGGGCCCGGGGCCGCAATCCTTGCCGAAGGCGACGTAACGATCCTCAACGGGCCCGGTGCGCTCATCCAGAGCCAAGAAAGCAACGGAGTCATTCAGCTGTCGAGCAGGCTCGACCTCATCAATGCAGGCATCATCGAAAGCCTGTCCCCGATCGGCTCGGGAGATGGAGTCGTCGTTGCCGGAACGGCCGTCGGCACGATCACGAACCAGGCCGGCGGCCGGATTGTCGGTGCATCCGCAGGGGTAACTGGCGGGGGTCTGGAAGTCACTAATGCGGGCGAGATCGCAGGCGGGGACGGCTTCGGCGTCAACGCGGGATCGGTGCTCAATCAGGCGGGCGCCGTCATCACCGGCGCGGGCGGCGTCAATACCGCCACGTTGGACAACGCGGGGCGTATCGAGGGGGTCGGCGGGGGTGGCGTCAGCCTTGGGATGGGCGTCCAAATCTTCGGCGGCGGCAGCGTCATCAATCGCGCGGGCGGGGAGATCATCGGTAACGCCAATGGCGGCTTCGCCGTGGATGTCCTCGCCGGCGGCACCGTGGAGAATGCCGGCCTCATCCGCGGCGCCGGCCCGACCGGCGGCGTCCAGATAGGCGGCGGAACGGCGGCGACCAACAGCGTCACCAATCTTTCCGGCGGCACGATCAGCGGCGAAGGTTTCCACGGCGTCCGCCTTTCCGACGGAGGGACCATCGTCAATCACGGAACCATCGTCGGATCCGGCTTCGTCGGCGGATCGGGCGTCTTCGGCGGCGGCGCGACCATCGTCGGCGGCGGTACGCTGATCAACACGGGCACGATTACGGCCGATCAGGGCTTCGCAGCAACGCTATCCGACGGCGGGACCGTCGAGAACTCGGGTACCATCTCCGATTCCCGCACCGCCGACACTCCCGGCCTCAGCGCCGGTCTCAGCTTCCAGGGAGGCCTCGGCGGTACGGTACGCAACACCGGAACGATCAGCAGCGTGCTCGGTCCGGCTCTGGTTGCCGGCTCCAGAGCGGCGGACGGCTCCATCGAGATCATCAACGCCGATGGCGCCGCGATCGTCGGCGGAGAGCACGGAATCTCCGGCGGCGGAGGCGATCTCCGCATCACCAATCACGGCCGCATCGCCAGCAGCGATCCCGTCAAGGGGACGGTTTCGATTTCCCGTTCGGACGTGACGCTGATCAATACCGGCGCGATCGAAAACACGGACGGTGATCTGGCTATCCTGCTACTAGGCGATTACAGCCAGACCTTCCGCAATGCGGGGACCGTAATCGGAAACGTGCTGCTCGACCTCGGCGATGACGAGGCGCGTCTGACAGCCGGGCACAGGCTGAGCGGCCTGCTCGACGGCGGCGGCGGCCGTGACCGGCTGGTGCTCGAAGGTGGCGGCAACGCCACCCTGGACGTGGCGACCGTGCTTGGCTTCGAGACCGCCGAGAAGGTGGACGCCGGTGCGTGGACGCTGACCGGCTCCAACGCGGCCTTCGCGCCGGAGGTCGCCATCCGTGCCGGCACGCTGTCCGTGGATGGAGCGGTTCCCGGCACGGTCTTCGCCGTGGGTGGCGGCGCCGTTCTTGCGGGTACCGGGACCACCGGAGGCGTCGTGGCCGACAATGGCGGGACCGTCTCCCCGGGCAACTCCATTGGCACGCTGACCGTCGCCGGCGGCGTGACCTTCGATGCGGGTTCAGTCTACGCGGTCGAGATCGAGCCGGGTGGCGCGTCGGACCTGCTGGCCGTCACCGGCGACGGCACGGTGACCATCATCGGCGGCACTGTCGAGGTGACCGCCCTACCGCCGGACACGAGCTATGTCGATGGCCAGAACTTCACCATCATCACGACGGAGGCGGCCAACGGCGTCACGGGCGTTTTCGACGATTTGACCATCAACTCGGCCTCCCTGTCGCCGACGCTGCTCTATGGCGGCGACTTCGTGCGGCTTTCGTTGGCGATCACCGCCGCCTTTCCGGACGTGGCGCAGACCTTCAACCAGCGCGAGGCGGCGAGCGGCCTGATGGACCTTACCCAGAACGGTGACGCCCTTACCGTCTTCAACGAGCTGCTGTTCCTCCCCGACGCCGACTCGACGCGACGCGCCTTCGACCTGTCCTCGGGCGAGGTCCACGCCTCGGGCCAGCATCTCCTCGGCTTCTCCGACGACCTCTTCCTACGCACGCTGCGCCGCCAGGGCGCGAGCGGGACGGGCCTTGGGCTCGGGGTCGGACATGTGTCGGTGGCCGCGCGCGGCGACGGCTCCTCGACCGCGTATACGGACGAGCACGCGCAGCAGGTGTGGCTCGCGCCGCTCGGGCAGCGCGGTACGGTGGACAGCGACCGCAACGCGGCGACGCTCGATTGGTGGACGGTCGGCCTTGCCGGCGGCTGGCATACCGGCTTCGACGGGGGACGCGGCGTGGCCGGCTTCGGGCTCGGCTATCTCAGGAGCGGCGGCACGGTCGATCGGCGCCGCTCCCGCCTCGATGTCGACGGCTACCATGTCGGCCTCAACGCCGCTTGGAGCGACGGGACGTGGGTTCTGGCCGGCGCGCTTGCCTACGCCGCGCACGAGGTCGACACGGACCGACGCATCGTCTTCGGCGGCATCGACCGCACCGCCGAGGCCGACTATTGGAGCCATTCGGTCGGCTTCGCCGGTGAGGCCGCATATCGGTTCGACCGCGGCGGCACGACGGTCATGCCACTGGTCACGCTCGACACCGGCCTGGCCTGGCACAACGGCTTCGGCGAGAGCGGCGCCGGCGCGCTGAACCTGACCGGCGCGTCCGAGAGCTGGACGCGGTTCGACACGGGGCTCGGCGCCGCGGTCGCGCACAGCTTCGCGATGGAGGGCGGCGAGCTGACGCTGGAAGGACGGGCGGTCTGGGAACACGCCTTCGCCGACGTGCTGCCGTACCAGGATATGGCGCTGGCCGGCAGTCCGACTGGATTCGACGTGCGCGGCCCGGGGCTCGACCGCGATCGGCTGCGGACCGGGCTCGATCTCGCCTTCAAGACGGGCGACAGCCTGACCTTCCGCGCCCGCTACGAGGGGGTATTCTCCGGCGACCAGCAGAGCCACGCCGGCACGCTCGGCCTCAGCATCGCGTTCTGAATGGGGCGGCCCTGCCGCGGAACACGCCGGCGGCCCTGCGACAGAGGGATCGTGGCCCCTCCTCCGGCGCGTCCGGCATCGTGACTGCGCCGGGCGTGCCGGGGGCGACCGCTCCAATCGCGTCCGTGCCACCGCGCGAAGAGAGAGGAAGGCAGCGGGCGGGAACGCCCGCCCTCCCCGCTCACACCACCACCGGGGCCACCTCGTGCAGGAGCCAGCGGGCCAGCGCGGTCATACGGGCGTCTTCGTGCTGCTGGCCGACCAGCTGCACGCCGACCGGCAGGCCGCCGACGGCGAGCAGCGGGATCGTCACCGCCGGCGCGAACAGCATCGAGCTGGGGGCGTTGAACACGAAATCGCCGGTCGGGCGTGGGGCGAGCGGCTCACCCGGCCGGTCGCCGGGCCAGAGCGGGGCCGGGCCGGGACAGGCGAGCGCGATCACGGCGTCAGCGAGCGGAGCGATGGCGGCGTGGCGGATCTGGGCGGCCTGACGCTCCATCAGGGCGGCGCGGTAATCGTCCGGCGTCATCGCCTCGGCCTTCTCCAACGTGGCCTTGGCGCGGGCGCTGACGCCCTCCGGATTCGCGTCGATCAGGGCGCGCTGGTACCAGCGGTTCTCCCAGCCGGTGATGCGGTTGCAGACGGCCCGGCCGTTCGCCACGGCCTGCTCCAGCGCTTCGACGAGCGGATGATCGGCGCGGCGGATGAGGGTGATGCCGTGGCCGCGCAGGCTCTCCAGCAGCGATTCGAAGGCGCGGCGGCTGCCCTCGTCGAGATCGGGCCAGCCCTCGGTCTCCAGCACGATCAGGCGCTCCGGCTTGACCGGGGCGGGAGGCGCGGCGGGCCCCATCAGGCCGAGACGGCCCGGATCGCCGCCGGTGCGCCGCGCGATCTCGATCGCCACCTGCCACATGTCCTCGATCGAGCCGGCGTGCGGCCCGTGCGTGCTCTGGCTCGTGGTCTGGCGCTCGCCGCGATGGATGCCGCCCTGGGTGGGCTTCAGCGCGACGTTGCCGCAATAGGCGGCGGGACGGATGATCGAGCCGCCGACCTGGGTGCCGATGGCCGCCGGAAGCATGCGCGCCGCGACCGCCGCGGCGGAGCCGGAGGAGGAACCGCCGGGCGTGCGCGCCGGATCGAAGGGATTGGTGGTGGGGCCGGGATGGGAGCCGCCGAGCTCGGCCGTCACCGTCTTGCCGAGAATGACCGCGCCGGCCTGACGCAGCGCCCAGACGGCGGCATTGTCGCGCTTCGGGAAGTTGCCGCGGAACGCCTCGCAGCCCATCTGCGTCGGCATATCCTTGGTCTCGAGCAGGTCCTTGATGCCGATCGGCATGCCGTCGATGGGCGAGAGCGGCCGGCCGGCCTTCCAGCGCGCGCTGCTGGCGTCCGCCGCCTCGCGCGCGCCGGCCTCGTTGAGGGCGGCGAACGCCTGCACCACCGGCTCGCGCGCCGCGATCGTCTCCAGGCAGCGCTCGAGATAGGCGCGCGGCGTATCGGACCCGTCGCGGAAGCGCGGCACGGCGTCGTGGAAGGTCAGCGCGCGGAACTCCCGCGGATCGTAGCTTCCCGGCGCACTCGCGGTCATGGCTTCGTCTCCTTCTGCTGTCCGGCGCGCGATGCGCGCATGTGCGGCGGCACCGCCCGATGCCGCCGACGATTTCTGCCCGATCCCGGCGCCGTTTGAAAGGCCGCGACGGCCGGACCCCGCCGATCCGGCGGACGGAACCGGCCGGCCGCGGCGCGCCGGATCAGCGCAGCGGCTCCGAGAGCGGCGCGAGCGGCGGCTCACCCCCGTCCGGGATCGGTGCCTCGACGGTGTTCAGGATCATCGACACCGTGGCGTAGAACCCGCTGACCGCCACGAGATCGACGATCTGCTGCTCGGTGAGCTGCGCCTTCAGCCGCGCGAAGGTCGCATCGCTGACCGCGTGGTCCCGCATCAGCTCGACGCAGAAATCGTAGACCGCCTCCTCGTCCGGCTGCATCCCGCTCGGCCGGCGGCCGACCTTCAGATCCTGGGCGACCGATTCGGACAGTCCCGCCCGCAGCGCCAGCGGGTAATGCGCCCACCACTCGAACTGCGCCGTCCAGAACCGGGCCTGGATGAGAATCGCAAACTCGTTCAGGCGCAGCGGCAGCGAGGTGTCGAAGCGGATATAGTCAGCGAGCTGTCGCCAGCGGACGGCGAGTTCCGGGCTGCGAAGAAGGAAATTGTACGGCCCGGGGAACTGACCGGTGGCCGCCATATGTCTGCCGCCGGGGCCGTCGGCGCGCTTGGCCGCGTCGAGAAGCAGCTGTGCCACCCGCTTCTGCGCGTCGTTCATCTGGTCCAGGGCGAGCGGCGCGAAGCGCGGCGGCGTGTCGCCCGCGGCGCCGGGCGTGACCGGTTCCTTCATCGTCTCCTCCTGTCGGTGCCGGGCGCACGGGCGTACGGACGCGCCGTGCCCCCGATCGGGAAATGCGTCCGGGCTGGGCCGAACCCTGCCTTGATAGCAGCCCGGCGCCGCCCGCGATACGGCCGCTCGCGACGGCGGGCGGCCGGGGCCGGTTCGCGCTGCACCGGCGCTAGGCCTCGGCGCCGCCGAAAGGATCGTCCTTCGGGGGGATCTCCGTCCCGGTCTCGCCCATAAGGGCGCACAGATCGCGCCAGAGGCGGACGGCGGCCTCGGTGTCCTTGATCCCCTGCGCCCGGATGAGGGCGGCGGCGAGGATCGCGGCGGCGGTGTCCCGGGTCTCGGGCATGACGCATGCTCCTTCACAGCTGCGGTCAGGACCGAACTAGGGCGAGCCCGCGCCGGCGTCGAACCCGACGCGATCCGGTGACGGAAAGAGACGGCAACACGGCAGGGCCGCGGACGGGCATCGACCGGACGAGCAAAGGCCGACCGCGGCTTGCAAACCCCGCTCGGAACGCCGATTGACAGAGCGCGCGCCGGTCCCTCAGGGTCGCCGGCCGCAGCATCGATCGCACGAGGAGCAGCATGAGCTACGAAGACATCACCTACGAGGTGCTTGGCCCGATCGCGCGGATCTCGCACAACCGGCCCCAGGCCCGGAACGCGGAGAGCATGCGGCTCCTGCAGGAGCTGGACGACGCCTTGCGCCGCGCCACCGCCGATCCGGAGATCAGGGCGGTGATCCTTGCGGGAACCGGCGATCACTTCTCGGCGGGGCACGACCTCAAGGAGGCGCAGGTCTCCCGTGCCGACTTCACCGTCGAGGAGCGCTGGGCCTATGAGGAGGTCCACTATTACGAGTACGCGCTGCGGATCTGGGACCTGCCGAAGCCGACCATCGCACAGGTGCAGGGCGCCTGCATCGCCGGCGGCTTCATGGTGGCCAACATGTGCGATCTGATCGTCGCCTCCGACGATGCGTTCTTCGCCGACCCGGTCTGCCATACCCTCTCGGCGGCCGCCGTGGAGATGCTGGTCCACCCCTGGGTCATGGGCCTGCGGGCGGCCAAGGACCTGCTGTTCACCGGCCGCCGCATGGGGGCCGAGGAGGCGCTGCGGATCGGCATGGTCAATCGGGTCGTCGCGCGCGCCGAGCTGGAGCGCGAGACGCTCGCGCTGGCAGAGCAGGTCGCCAAGGCTCCGCCCTTCGCCCTGAAGCTGGTGAAGCGCTCGCTCAACCGGACGCTGGACATCCAGGGATTCCGCAACGCCCTCGCCGCGCATTTCGATACGCACCAGCTCTCGCACGTCTCGGACGAATTCCGCCGGACCCGCGAAAGGGGGCTGGGTCAGGCGATCCAGCGCGCCAAGACCTCGGCGTAACCGTGAGGCGGCCGGACGCGTTGGTGATGCGGGCCGCAGCGTGACGGGCCGGAGCACGGCAGCCGCCGTGCCCGGACCGATGGAGGGGAGACGACGCATGCAGATCGCAGTCTTCAGTACCAAGCCGTACGACCGGGCTTTCCTGGACCGGGCGAATGCGGAGCACGGGCACGAAATCACCTATTTTGAGGCCCAACTGACGCCCCGCACGGCGCTGCTGGCCGACGGGGCGGGGGCGGTGTGCGCGTTCGTCAACGACCAGGTCGATCGCGAGGTGCTGGAGCAACTGGCGCAGCAGGGCACCCGGCTGATCGCCCTGCGCTCCGCCGGATTCAACAATGTCGATCTGGCGGCCGCGGCAGAACTCTCCCTCACCGTCGCCCGGGTGCCGGCCTACTCCCCTTATGCCGTGGCCGAGCACACGCTGGCGCTGATCCTGTCGCTCAACCGCAAGATCCACCGCGCCTACGCCCGGGTCCGCGAAGGCAATTTCTCGCTCGACGGCCTGCTGGGATTCGACCTGCACGACCGTACCGCCGGCATCGTCGGCACCGGCAAGATCGGAACGGTGGTGGCCGGCATACTCAACGGCATCGGCTGCAAGCTGCTGGCCTTCGATCCCTATCCGAACGAGGAATGCAAGGCCCTCGGCGTGCGCTATGTGCCGCTGCCGGAGCTGCTCCGAAACGCCGACATCATCACCCTGCACTGTCCCCTCACGCCGGAGACTCACCACCTGATCGACGCGGCGGCCCTGCAGCAGGTCAAACCGGGCGTGATGCTGATCAATACCGGTCGCGGCGGCCTCATCGATACGCGGGCGGTGATCGCCGCGCTCAAGGACGGGACGATCGGCTATCTCGGCCTCGACGTCTACGAGGAGGAGACCGATCTGTTCTTCCAGGACCTCTCCAGCCAGGTGATCCGGGACGACGTGTTCGCGCGCCTCCTGACCTTCCCGAACGTGATCATCACCGGACATCAAGGCTTCTTCACCGAGGATGCCCTGGCCAACATCGCGGAGACCACGCTTTCGAACGTGACCGCCTTCGAGAAGGAGGGGCGGGTGCTGCACGAAGTGTCGCTCACCGGCCTCACCGACGGCGCATAGGACGATCCGGACCGGAGCGATGCAGGCCGCCGCGGCCCTCTCGCCGATCCTGCTGATCCTGATTCTGATGGTCGGCGCCGGCTGGTCAGCGGCACGCGCCGGAAGCGTCGGCTTGGCCGCGGCACTGGCGATCAGCCTGGGCGTGTTCGACTACGGTGTCGCGGGCGACGCGGCGCCCGGCCGCCCGGCGGCAGTCGGCGGCGCCTTCGCCGAGGCCGGCTTCATCGCCGCGACGATTCTCTGGATCATCTTTCCGGCGCTCTGCATCCACGAGCTGCAGACGCGTTCGGGTGCGATCGGCGTCATCCGCGGGGCGCTCAAGGGACTTTCGCCCGACCCGCGCGTTCTGGCCATCCTGATCGCTTGGTTCTTCGCTCTGTTCCTGGAGGGGGCCGCCGGCTTCGGCACGCCGGTGGCGCTTGCCGCGCCGATCCTGGTCGGCCTCGGCTTCCCTCCGATCCCGGCGGTCAGCATGGTGCTGGTCGGCCACGCCGCGGGCGTCTCGTTCGGTGCCGTGGGGACGCCGATCCAGCCGCAACTGGCGGTCACCGCGCTCGGCGAGCGGGAACTGTCCTGGGCGACCGCACTGCTGCACGGCCTGCTCGGATGGATCCTGCTGCTGTTCCTCGTCGCAATCGCCGGTGCCCGCAAGGCGGCGGCGACCGGCATCGACGGGCGAAGCTGGTGCCACGTCACCGCGGCAGCCGCCCTGTTCCTGCTGCCCTACATGGCCATCGCGCACTGGATCGGACCGGAACTGCCAACCCTGGGCGGCGCCCTCATGGGCGGCGTCGGCTTCGTCCTCGTCGTGCGGCGGCGCGGGACGGCCGGCCCCGATACGGCAGACGCTCCGAGCGCGGCGGCGCTCCTGCGCGCGGCGCTGCCCTATCTCGTGCTGATGGCCCTGATCCTCGCGACCCGGCTAACGCCGCTGAAGGAGGTGCTGACCGGCTTCGTCCTGCAATGGACCCTGTTCGACCGCTTCTCCGGGAGCATGCAGCCCCTCTATCATCCAGGGACCATGCTCTTGCTCGGCTTCGTCGTCGGCGGTCTCACGCAAGGCAACCGGCCGGCGTCGCTTGCCGTCGCCGCCGGAGCGGCCGCCGCACGCCTTGTGCCGGTCATGATCGCGCTGTTCGCGATGCTCGGCCTTTCGCGCCTGATGGTCCATGCAGGCATAATCGCGGTGCTGGCCGAGGGCGCGGCTGGCGCGCTCGGCCCGGCCTGGCCGCTCGTGGCGCCGACGGTGGGGGCGCTCGGAACCTTCGTCACCGGCTCGGCGACCGCCTCCAACATCCTGTTCACGGAATTCCAGGCGGCCACCGCCGCGGCTCTCGATCTGCCGCTCCTGCTGCTGGTCGCCGCGCAGGGTTTCGGCGCCGCCGTCGGCAATGTCGTCTGTCCCCACAACATCGTCGCCGGGGGCGCCACCGTCGGGCTGACCGGCCGCGAAGGCGACATTCTCAAGCGCACGATCGTGCCGTGCGGCGTCTACGTGGCGGCCGGCGGTGTCCTCCTGTGGCTGCTGGTCGGGTGAGGCAGCCATCATGGAAGCGCATTGCGCCGGGCGCGGCAAGCCCTCGCGAGGCATGCCGCAGCGGAGCGGATCCGCGCGCGGTCGGCGCTATCGCGCTACCGGCGGATCGTCGTCGTAGAGAATTCGTTCGGCAGCGCCGTCCAGATCGTCGAATTGCCCGGACCGGACGGCCCAGAGGAAGGCGGCAAGACCCAAGCCGCCGAGCAACAGCGCGATCGGAACGAGGTAAAGCAGCCCGCTCATCCGGCCTGCTCCTGCGCCAGCACATAATCCGGTGTGCGAGAGGCCACCGTGGACCGCCCGGCACGCCGGCCGGCCGCCAAGCGCATCGCGTTGCCGACGACCAGAAGCGAGGAGGCGGACATGCAGATCGCGGCGATCAGCGGGGTCACGAAGCCGGCGATCGCCAGCGGCACCGCCAGAACGTTGTAGCCGAAGGCGAGGGCGAAATTCTGCTTCACCAGCCGCTCGGCGGCACGGGCGATGGTCAGCACCTCCAGCACCGGCTCAAGTCGTGCGCCTTGGAAGACGGCATCCGAAACCGTCTGGCTGATGTCGACGGCGGTCGCCGGCGAGAGCGACACCGAGGCGGCGGCAAGCGCCGGCGCGTCGTTGAGGCCGTCGCCGATCATCAGCACGCGCCGGCCCTCCGCCGCCAGCGTCGCCAGACGCTCGCTCTTCTGTGCCGGGGTGCAACCGGCGGACCAGCGCTCGATCCCGAGTTCGGCGGCCACCGCGGCGACGGTCGGACGCCGGTCGCCGGACAGCAGCTCGACCGCATAGCCGCACCGCTTCAGCTCCGCGACCACCGACCCGGCATCGGCGCGCAGCGTGTCGTCGAAGGCGAACCGCACCGCGCTGCCGTCGGGGCGGCGCAGCCACATCTCCATGCCCGGCCGCTCGTCCTCCGCCGCGATGCCGCACCAGCGGCGGCTCCCGAGGCGGACCTCCCCCTCCGGAGTGTCGAACGCCAAGCCGCAGCCCGGCATTTCGCGCACGCCGTCGAGCGGCCGCACATCCGGCACGGCGGCCGCCAGCGCCCGGGCAAGCGGATGGCGGCTGGCAGCCGCCATGCCGGCAGCGAGCCGCAGGGTCGCGTCGTCGAGGTCCGGATCGGGGCGCAAAGCCGGGCGGCCGAGGGTCAGCGTGCCGGTCTTGTCGAATACCACCGTGTCCACGCCGGCCAGCCGCTCCAGTGCCGTTGCGGTCTTCAGCAGGACGCCGCTGCGCATCAGACGGCCGCTCGCGATCACCTGCACCGCAGGCACGGCGAGCCCCAGCGCGCAGGGACAGGTGATGATCAGGACGGCGACGCCGATCATCAGCGCCGGCTGCCAGGCGAGTCCTCCGACCAGGATCCAGCCAAGAAAGGTCGCCAGCGCCAGAAGATGCACGACCGGCGCATAGAGTCGGGCGACGCGGTCGGCGAGCGCGACATATTTCGCTCGACGCTGCTCGGCGACCTCCATCAGCCGTACGATCTCCGCCAGCAGCGTCGATTCGCCGGCGGCCGTCACCTCCAGCCGCAGCGGCGCACCGAGATTGAGGGTACCGGCGAAGACGCGATCGCCGGGCGCGGCCGCCGTCGGCACGGTCTCGCCGGTGATCAGGCTGGTATCCAGCTCGGAGGCGCCGACCAGGACACGGCCGTCCACCGGCACGCGCTCGCCGGCCGCGACCAGGACCGTCATGCCTGGCGAGAGCGTGTCCGCCGGTGCCATGCGCCGGCTGCCGTCCGGTTCGATGACCGTGGCGGCCGTGCTGCCGAGCGACAGCAGCCGCTCCGCGGCCGAGCGGGCCGTGCCGCGGGCGCGACAGTCGAGGTAGCGCCCGAGCAGCAGGAAGAAGAGCAGCGCCACGGCCGAATCGAAATAGGCGTGCGGCCCGCCGCGCATCGTCTCGAACAGGCTGACCGCCGCGGCCAACGTCACGCCGATCGAGATCGGCACGTCCATGTTGGTGCGACCGTGCCGCAGAGCGCCCAGGGCAGACCGGAAGAAGGGCTGGCCGGCATAGGCGATCACGGGCAGCGCGACCAGGGCCGAGAACCAATGCATCAGGGCACGGGTCCCCTCCCCCATATCCTCGAAATGCCCCGCCCAGATGCCGACCGACAGCAGCATGACGTTGGCCATGCCGAAACCGGCGACGGCCATGGCCCGCAGCAGACCGGTTTCCTGAGCCCGATCCGCGGCGCCGAGCCGGTCCGGGTCGTAGGGAATCAGCCGGAAACCCAGATCCGTCACCCGCGCCGCCAGTTCCGGCGCGCGGCCGGACGCTCCATGCCATTTCAGGACGAGCCGCCGTGTCGTCAGATTGACCCGGGCTTCGACCACTTCCGGAACGGCGGTGAGTGCGGACTCGATGCGCCGCACGCAGCCGCCGCAATGCACGCCCTCTACCATCAGGTGCAGGACGTTCCGACCGGCCTCGTCGGGGCGGACATAGGCCGTGAAATCGACCGGCGCCGCGGGTTCGGGAACGGCATCGATCTCGACCGGGGCTGCGCTTGTAAGGGTCGTGCTCATTGCCCGACGACGATCCTCTGCTCGAACCGCAAGGTCTCGGCGCCCCTGGTCGCCGCGATCCGGATGTCCCACATCCCGGGCAGCGGCAGATCCACCGTCGCCGCATAGCGTCCCGGCCCCAACGGCGGCAGGACGAACTCGAAATCGAAACCTTCGTGGGTGGGCCGCACAAACGCGGCGCGGACCTCTTCTACCGCGGCCGGCCGCCCGGCCCGGTCGCGCAAGGTGAACTCGAGGCGGCCACGGCCGGCGTCGCCGACCGTGTAGGCGACATCGCCCTGCCAGCCCGCCGCCGCCTGCGCGCGCGCCGCGTGCAGCGTCGCATTGTAGGCGAGGCCCTTGCGATAAGCGTCCTCGGTCGCGATCCCCGTCCAGCTGCTGAAGGCGAACCCGGCCATGGTCGCGTTAGCGACGATCACGACGAGAAATCCGGCCAGGAACATCTTGGGAATCCAGGAATCGCGAGACGTCGTGCCGCTCATGGTTTCGGCCCCCGGAAAATGGTCTCGTGCTGTGCGGTCTCGCTGCCGTCCAGATCCGTGAGCATGAAGGCCACCGGCAGCGTCTCGGCGGTCACGACCGAGCGCGGTGCGCGGACGTAGACCTGGTAGGTCGCAACCGAGTCCGCCTTGGCCGAGAGGATCGGCCGTTCGGCATCGCTCGCCTCGCCGACGACGCTCATCGTCGCGCCGTGGAGCCCGACGAAGGAGAGGGCAAAGCTGCGCGGCTCGCGTGTCATGTTTAGGATCTTGATGGTGTAGCCGTTGCGGATGCTGCCGTCGGAAAGGGTGACGAACAGCGGGCTCCGGTCGTGCAGTACGTTGATGTCGAGGCTCGTGCGGGAGGCGAGGCTCCACAGCATCGCCCCGGAGATCACGACGAACAGCAGCGCATAGAGGACGGTCCGCGGCCGTACCAGCCGCCAAGTCGTCGGCTTGCCGGCGGCCCGATGCTGCTGGTTGCGTTCGGTGTCGTAGGTGATCAGGGAGTGGACATCGCGCCCGGTCAGGCGATCGCGG
>CAZVAR010000110.1:0-13154 GCA_964625225.1 uncultured Alphaproteobacteria bacterium
CCAAGGTCCTCAAGGCGATCGTCGAGAAGGAGCAGCCGCAGCTCGTCATCGTCGGCAAGCAGGCGATCGATGACGATTGCAACCAAACGGGCCAGATGCTGGCGGCCCTGCTGGGCTGGAGCCAGGCGACCTTCGCCTCGGTTCTGGAAGTGGCGGACGGTCAAGCGACCGTGACGCGCGAGGTCGACGGCGGACTCGAGACGGTTCGCATCAAGCTCCCCGCGGTGGTCACCACGGACCTGCGACTGAACGAGCCTCGCTATGCGTCGCTGCCCAACATCATGAAGGCGAAGAAGAAGCCGATCGACGAGACGACCCCGGACGCGCTCGGCGTCGATATTACGCCACGCGTGAAGACCCTGCGCGTCGCCGAGCCGCCGAAGCGGCAGGGCGGCATCAAGGTCAAGACGGTGGAGGAGTTGGTCGACAAACTGGTCAATGAAGCGAAGGTGATCTGATGAGCGTCCTGGTCGTCGCGGAGCACACCAACGAGCAGCTCAAGGCTGCGACCCGCCACACGGTCACGGCCGCGGCGGCGATCGACCCCGACGTGCATGTTCTCGTCGCGGGCAAAGGCTGCGGCGGCGTGGCCGACGCGGCGGCCAAGATCGCCGGCGTTACGAAAGTCCTGCTCGCGGATGATGCGGCCTACGAGCACTTCCTTGCCGAAAACGTCGCCAACCTGGTCGTCCGGATCTCGGACGGCTATACCCACCTGCTCGCCCCGGCGACCTCTAACGGCAAGAACTTCATGCCGCGTGTCGCGGCGATGCTCGATGTCAGCATGATCTCCGAGATCACCGGCGTCGAATCGCCGGATACGTTCGTGCGGCCGATCTATGCCGGCAACGCCATGGCAACGGTGCAGTCGACCGATGCCCGCAAGGTCATCACGGTCAGAAGCACCGCGTTCGATGCAGCCCCGGCCGAAGGGGGCTCCGCGACGGTCGAGCCCGTCGAGGCCGCGGGCGACACCGGGCTGTCGAGCTTCGTCGGTCGCGAACTGTCCAAGTCGGCCCGGCCGGAACTGACCAGTGCCCGCGTGGTGGTGTCCGGCGGCCGCGGAATGGGCAGCGGCGACAACTTCAAGATCCTGGAGGAGCTGGCGGACGTGTTGGGCGCGGCGGTCGGTGCGTCGCGGGCCGCGGTCGATGCCGGCTATGTGCCCAACGATTACCAAGTCGGCCAGACCGGCAAGGTGGTCGCTCCGGAACTTTACATCGCCGTCGGCATCTCCGGCGCCATTCAGCACCTTGCCGGCATGAAGGACAGCAAGGTCATTGTCGCCATCAACAAGGACGAGGAGGCGCCGATCTTCCAGGTCGCGGACTACGGTCTGGTCGGCGACCTGTTCCAGATCGTGCCGGAGTTGACGGCCGCGCTGGACAAGGCCAAGAAGGCCGCGCATTAGGGCCGTCCGGAAGGAAAGAACGCGTTGATGATCAAGAAAGTCGGGGTGATCGGCGCCGGCCAGATGGGCCATGGCATCGCCCATGTGGCTGCCCTGAACGGTTTCGAGGTCCGCCTCGCCGATCTCTCGCAGGATCGCCTCGACCAGGCTATGCGGAACATCGAGGCTAACCTTGATCGGCAAATCCGTCGTGGTCTGATCGACGAGGCGAAGAAGCTGGAGACCCTCGAACGGATCACGACCACGACCGATTACGCGGCCTTCCGGGACAGCGATATCGTCATCGAGGCGGCGACCGAGAACGAGCAGGTCAAGCGGGACGTATACAAGCAGCTCATTCCCCATCTCAGGCCGGACGCCATTCTGGCGACCAACACCTCCTCCATCTCAATCACCCGCCTGGCGGCGGCGACCGACCGGCCCAACCGGTTCATGGGGATGCACTTCATGAATCCGGTGCCGATGATGGCCCTCGTCGAACTGATTCGGGGCATTGCCACCGACGACGAGACCTTCCAGACGGTGCGCGAGATGGCGGTGAAGCTGGGCAAGCACCCGGTCGCAGCCGAAGACTTTCCCGCCTTCATCGTCAATCGCATCCTGCTGCCGATGATCAATGAAGCGGTCTACACCCTCTACGAGGGTGTCGGCTCCGTCGAAGCGATCGACACGGCGATGAAGCTGGGGGCGAACCATCCGATGGGGCCGCTGGAGCTGGCCGACTTCATCGGACTGGACGTTTGCCTCTCCGTGATGCAGGTCCTCTACGACGGGCTCGCCGACAGCAAGTACAGGCCTTGCCCGCTCCTGGTGAAATATGTCGAGGCCGGCTGGCTCGGCCGGAAAACGAAGCGGGGCTTCTACGACTACAACGGCCCGGACCCGATCCCGACGCGCTGATCGGGCGATCGGCGCGTCACCCGTCCCGGCCCATTACGTGCCGGATCAACGCGATCGCCTCGGGCGAATCCCACTCAGCCACACCTTCGAGCCGACCGACCTCTCGGCCCGCAGAATCGATGAGCAGCGTGCTCGGCAGGGCTCGCACGCCGAGGGCGCGGCCCGCCGCGCCGGTGGGGTCGAGATAGATCGCGAGATTGTCGAGCCCGTGTTCGCGGAAGAACGGCTCGACCGCCGAGGCCCCGGCGCGATCCGACGAGAGGGCCACGACCTCGAACGACGAACCCCCGAGTTTGGCCTGCAACCGGTCAAGGGTCGGCATCTCCCGGACGCACGGCGCACACCAGGTCGCCCAGAGATTCAGCAACACGACCTTGCCGGTCAGATCGGATAGTGCGACATGCTTGCCGTCCGGCGTCTCCATAGTAATTGCCGGCACCGGCCGGCCCGTTGGCGTGAACGCTTCCATGGAACCCGTCAGCGGCGGCGCGTCTGCGGGCTTGCCTGTGAAGCGCGGAAATGTCACCAGGATCGCCAGCGCCAGCAGCGCGGCGCCGGTCAGTCCGAGAAGTAGCCAGCGAGTCATCAGAACAGGATCGCCTATGTGTGCCGATACGCCCGACAAGGGCGCCAACATTATGTGGGGTGGCCGGTTCGCGGCCGGACCGGCCGATATCATGGCGCGGATCAATGCCTCGATCGACGTGGACCAGCGACTGTTCGCGCAGGATATCGCCGGCTCCCTCGCGCATTGCGCGATGTTGGTCAAGCAGGGGATCCTCTCGGCCGAGGACGGCGAGGCGATTCAACAGGGGCTTCGGCGCGTGCTGGCCGAGATCGAGGAAGGGCGGCTGCAGTTCCGCCCGGAACTCGAGGACATCCATATGAACGTGGAAGCGCGTCTCGCCGAGCTGATCGGCCCGGTCGCCGGCCGCCTTCATACCGCCCGATCCCGAAACGACCAAGTGGCAACCGACTTCCGGCTGTGGATCAGGCAGGAGATCGACTCCGTCGACGCGGCGCTCAAGGCCCTGCAAGCGGCGCTGATCGAGCAGGCAGAACGGTATGCGGACACGGTCATGCCGGGCTTCACGCATCTCCAGAATGCCCAGCCGATCACGTTCGGGCACCACCTGCTCGCCTATGTCGAGATGGTCGGACGCGACCGCGGCCGCTTTCAGGATTGCCGCAAGCGCCTCAACGAATGTCCGCTCGGGGCCGCTGCTCTTGCCGGGACCTCGTTCCCGATCGACCGGCACGCGACGGCCGCGGCGCTGGGCTTCGATCGACCGATGCCGAACTCTCTGGATGCGGTCTCTGCGCGCGACTTCGCAATCGAATTCCTGGCCGCCGGGTCGATCTGCGCCATGCATCTGTCGCGCCTCGCAGAGGAAATCGTCATATGGTGCAGCGCGCCGTTCGGCTTCGTACGGCTGTCCGATGCCTTCACCACCGGCAGTTCGATCATGCCGCAGAAGCGCAACCCGGATGCGGCGGAACTGGTGCGGGCAAAGGCTGGTCGAGTGATCGGTGCCCTGAACGGATTGCTCGTCGTGATGAAGGGCTTGCCGCTCGCCTATGCCAAGGACATGCAAGAGGATAAGGAGCCAACCTTCGCGGCGGCCGACGCACTGATGCTGAGCGTCGCGGCGATGACCGGCATGGTGGCCGACCTGCGGCCGGATCCGGAGCGGATGCGTGCCGCCGCCGCGGAGGGCTACACGACCGCGACCGACTTGGCCGACCGGCTCGGACTGCCCTTCCGCGAGGCGCATCACGTCACCGGCGCGATCGTTCGCGAGGCGGAGGCACGCGGGCTGCCGCTGGACGCCCTGCCACTGGAAGCGATGCGCGCGATCGACGAACGGATCACCGACGAGGTCGCCGAGGTGCTGAGCGTCGACCGCTCGGTCGCGAGCCGGACGAGCTATGGCGGTACCGCCCCGGTGCGGGTCCGCGAGGCCGTCAAGGCCGCTCGGGAACGCTTCCTGTGACGCGCCCCTTTCTCCTTCTGACGGCGCTGGTTCTTGCGCTCGCCCTGCCGCTTGGCGCCTGCGGCAAACGGGGCGACCTGGAGCCGCCGGAAGGGGAGAAACACGAATATCCGAGGGTCTATCCGCCGCGATGAACGTCTTCACCTACCGGAACGGGGTCCTCACCGGCGACGATGTGCCGCTGACCGCAGTCGCCGACGCCATCGGCACGCCGGTCTACTGCTACTCCGTCCGGGCGCTGGTCGACGGTTATCGCGCTTTTGCGGATGCGTTTGCCGCGCAGCCGAAGCTCGCCGGCCGGGCGACCGTCTGCTACGCCATGAAGGCGAACGGGAATCTCGCAGTGCTGCGCACACTCGCGGAACTCGGTGCCGGCGCAGACGTGGTTTCCGAAGGCGAGATGCGGCGCGCCCTCGCGGCCGGCATACCGGCCCGGCGGATCGTCTTCTCGGGCGTCGGCAAGACGCGCGCCGAGATGGCAGCCGCACTCGAGGCGGGAATCCTGCAGATCAATGTCGAATCCGACGTCGAGCTCGCCACCCTGGACGAGGTCGCGCGGGCGCATGGCATGCGCGCGCCGGTGGCGGTTCGGGTCAATCCCGACGTCGAGGCAGGCACGCACGACAAGATCTCCACCGGCCGCAAGCATGACAAGTTCGGCGTCGACTGGGATCTGGCACCACGCCTGTTCCGCCATGCGGCCGCCCTGCCGGGCATCGATCTGGTCGGCATCGCGGTCCATATCGGCTCGCAATTGACAAGCCTCGCGCCGTACCGCGTGGCGTTCCATCGCGTGGCCGAGATGGCCCGCGGCCTCAGGGCGGAAGGTATCCGCTTGCGACGCATCGACTTCGGCGGCGGACTCGGTATTGCCTATCGCAACGAGGTACCGCCCGATGTCGGAGCTTATGCGGCGTTGATCGCCGAAGTGGTGGACGATCTCGACTGCGAGGTCCTGGTCGAGCCGGGGCGCCGCATCGCGGGACCGGCGGGCGTGCTGCTGGCCCGGGTCGTGCGCGTCAAAGAAACGCCACATAAGCGGTTCGTAATCGTTGATGCGGCGATGAACGACCTGATCCGGCCAGCGATGTACGATGCCTGGCATCCACTGTATCCGGTGCGCGAGCCTGCGCCGGATCCGGTGCTGCACCCGGCCGACGTGGTCGGGCCGGTGTGCGAGAGCACGGACATTCTCGCCGCACAGCGGGCGCTGCCGCCGCTCGTCGAGGGTGACCTGATCGCCGTCGGGGCAGCCGGAGCCTACGGGGCCGCGATGGCCTCCGAGTACAATGCGCGGCCGCTGGTACCGGAGGTTCTGCTCCGCGACGGACGTTGGGCTGTCGTGCGGCGGCGGCCGACCTATGACGAGATGCTGGTCCTGGAGCAGTTTCCGGACTGGCTTTCCGGAAAGCTCGACAAGCCACCCGGAGGCGGTGCATGAGCAAGCGGGATTCGCGCCGGTCGAGCCTGGAGCGCCGGCTGGGACGGCGGATCCGGCTCGCACGTCTGGCCCTCGCCTGGGAGCGGCTTTGGCCAAGCCTCTGGCCTGCGCCGGTGATCGTGGGCGCGTTCGTCGCACTGGCGCTGTTCGACGTGCTGCCGCAATTGTCGACCAAGCTGCATTTCATCGTGCTGGCCATGTTCGGTGCCGCGCTGCTGTTCGCGATCGGCCGTGCCGTGCTGAGCTTCCGTTGGCCGGAGCGGAGCGAAGGCGAACGGCGGGTCGAGCAGGCGAGCGGACTCCGCCACCGACCGGTGACGACCCTGGCGGATTCACCGGTGACCACGGGACACGAGGAAGCCGTCATCTGGAATGCGCACCAGCGGCGCACAGCGGCCATGCTGCGCCGCCTCCGGACCGGCCCGCCGCGGAGTACCCTGGCCCGCCGCGACCCGATGGCGCTGCGCATCGCAACGGCCCTGATCGTGATCGTCGGCTTCGTGATCGCCGGCGACAGCGCTCCAGACCGGGTCGCACGCGCGTTCACGCCGGGGCTGGGCGGACCGCCGAAGCAGGCTCCGATCGTCGATCTCTGGGTCGAGCCTCCCGCCTATACGGGTCTTGCACCCGTCTATGCCCGGGACGATCGCCCGAAGCTGACATTCCCGGCCGGCAGCACGATCGTCGCCCGGGTCGGTGGCGGAGACGAGCTGCCTTCGCTTGCGGTCGATTCGGCCGAAACCGTCTTCAAGACCGTCGGCGAGCAGTCCTACGAACTCAAGACCGAGGTCGAGCAGGGCCAAAGAATCACGATCGAGCAGGATGGCGACGTTCTGGCGAGTTGGGAGCTGGAGGTGGTCCCGGACATGCCGCCGACCGTGTCGATGCCGCGGCCGCCGTCACCGACGCAGCGTCATGCGATCCGGATCGACTACGAGGCCGACGATGATTACGGTGTCGTCAAAATGGGGATCGAGCTGCGGCGGGCCGCCGGGACGGATCCATCCGTCGACGAGGGTGTGCTCGAGCTACCCATCCCCGTGCCGGGCATCCACACGCGACGAGTACAGGGCAGCGCCTATCACGACCTGACTGCGCATGCTTGGGCCGGATCCGAGGTCGAGCTGCGCCTGATTGCGATCGACGGTGCCGAACAGCAGAGCGAGACGGCGCCGGTACGGCTGCAGTTGCCGGAGCGGGTGTTCACCCATCCGGTCGCCCGCGCGATCATCGCAGAACGCAAAAGGCTGGCGCATGACAGCGCCGCGCGCGCAGCCACGTTCCGGCGGCTCGGCGCCATTGCCCGGATGACAGATCTCTACGACAACGACACCGTGGTCTTCCTCGCTCTCAGCACCGCTCGGGCCCGGCTGCGGCACGATGATGCGGAAAGTGCCATCGACAGCGTTCGCGACTTGCTCTGGGATACGGCACTGCGTCTCGAGGACGGTAATCTCTCGATCGCCGAGCGGGAATTGCGCGAGGCCCAGCGGGCGCTGTTGGATGCGCTGTCGCGCGACGCACCGCAGCAGGAGATCGATCGGCTGATCGAACAGCTCTGGGCCGCGATCCAGAAATATCTCCAGACCATGATGGCGCAGGCGGACGACCTCCCGCCGCTCAGTCAGGAGGAAATGCAGAGCATGCAGACCCTGGAGCAGCAAGACTTGCGCGAAATGCTCCAGCGTATGCGTGAACTTACGCAGGCCGGCGCACGGGACGCGGCGATGCAGATGCTGGCGCAGCTCCAGAACATGCTGGAGAACCTGCGGCAGGCACGTCTGGCCGGGCAGAGCGGGCAGAATGCAGCCGAGATGATGCAAATGATGCAGCAGCTCCAGGAGCTTGCTGCCCGCCAGCAGGGCCTGATGGACGAGACCTTCCGCAATGGCCAGCGGGACGGCGGACAGCAGGGCCGGACGCAGATGGGTCAGCCCCAGATGGGCCAACAGGGGCAAGGCCAAATGCCGTCACTGTCCGATCTGGCCGGCCAGCAAGAACAGCTCCGCCGGATGCTGGGCGATTTCATGCGCCGGTTCGGCGAGCGGAACGGCCAGATCCCGGGCGGTCTCGGCCGCGCCGAGCGGGCCATGCGAGACGCTATCGATGCCTTGCAACGCGAACAGGCCGGACAAGCCGTGGGTTCGCAGACGGAGGCGCTGGACCAGCTCCAACAGGCTGGCCGCGCCCTCGCGCGCGAGATGGCGCGACAGATGGGCATGGGAGAACCGCAGCAGGGACAGACCGGTACGCCCGATCAGCGCTTCGACCCGCTCGGCCGCCCACCCGGCGGCTACGGACTTAACACCCAGGACGTGGTGATCCCGACCGAGTCCGACCTGCAGCGGGCACGGCGCATCCGCGACGAGCTGCATCAGCGTTCGGGCGACCGCATACGGCCGGAGTTCGAGCGGGACTATATCGAGCGCTTGCTGGAACGCTTCTGAGCCCGCTTATGGTCCCGGCGGAATTATGCCGCCGGGGTGCTCGACACGGCCGTCCGGACGGCCGGCAGGCTCTGACGGACGGCGTCACAGATTTCGCGCAGACTGAAGGGCTTCGCCACCACCCGATGAACAAGCGACTCCAGATTGTGCGCGCGCTGCCGCTCGGCCGCGTAGCCAGACATCAACAGGATACGCATATCCGGATAGGCGCTGCCGGCCTTCAACGCGAGTGCGATGCCGTCCAGCCCCGGCATGACGATATCCGTCAGCAGCAGATCGAACCGGTCCGACGCGAGAACATCGAGCGCCTGCAAACCGTCCTCGACGGCGGTCACTTCATGCCCGTCGAGGATCAGCGCCCGCGCGACGAACTCGCGTACGCCAGCTTCGTCCTCGGCGATCACGATGCGGGCCATGTCCGAGTCTCCCGGTCCGTAGTTCGCTCGGGGACGCCCCAGCCCCGGACCAAAGAGGCGCCCTCGGGACGGCCTCCCTCCCCCCTGGGAGCCCGTCCAGTGTGATCCCATCCTACGGAAAAATTAGTTAACGAGCGCTTAAGAAAGCCGCCTCGGCGGACCGCTGCTCAACTCGGCCCGGTCGCGTCTGCAGCGAACGACAGGGCAATGCCAGCCGCCTCGGGCATGAGTTGTTCCAATTGTAGCCGGAACGGCACTGTCTCACCCGGCCCCACACTCTCGACCTCAGTCGACATGACATATGTTTCGATCTCGGCATCGTTCGAATCGCGCAGAACGACCCGAATCGGAGGAACGGGCTGCGCCCCGTCGGAGGTGTTGGCGATCTCTCCCTCCAACACCAGCGTCAGAACACCTGACTCGCGGTGCCAATTCGGTGAGACGTTTCGAAACTCGAGCGCCGATACGGCGACGATGGCCGGAAAGCCCAGCTCCGCATACAGCCGCGCAGTGGCTGGCCAAGCGCGCATGATCCGGTCGCGTTCCAGAATCCCGCCTGCCACCACCAGGGCGAGCAGCGCGGCAAGGGCTATCCAGCCGAAGAGCGGACCGCGGCCACGTTTCCGCTGCGGAAACGTATCCCGTACGTCGCGGGTGGGCGGATGTCGCGCTCCCTCCGCGGCCGGCCGGTCGACAGACCGCTCGACAGGATGTGGCGGGACGGCATCCGAATCCCCGGTTCGGGGTGGAGTGGTAACCGGCGGCTGCCACCATGTCTGGCCGCAGCGCGTACATTTGACCTGCCGGCCGGCCGCCAAGGCCGTGTCGGAGACAGAATAACGCGTGGAGCAGTTCGGGCAGACGAGTATCATCGGACCGCGCCGTCTGGGGCTGAGCGACTGTAGCCCCCGGCTCCGCCGCGGCGCAAGCCGACCCGCAGATGCTGAACGAGGGAAGGGTGTCGACGCAAGTGACCTGGTCGGAGCGTACCGCCGCCGCACCGGAGCCGGTAGTGCAATTCGAGAGCGTGGTCCTCCGCTACGGCCGCGGCCCGGAAGTGTTGCGGGGGATCGATCTCGAGCTGGCGCCCGGCTCCTTCCACTTCCTGACCGGGAGCAGCGGTGCCGGCAAGAGTTCTCTGCTGGGCCTGCTTTATCTCGCGCTGCGCCCGAGCCGCGGCATCGTACGGCTTTTCGGCACCGACCCGGCCCGTGCCCCGCACGCGGCACTTCCCGGCATCCGTCGCCGGATCGGGGTCGTGTTCCAGGATTTCCGCCTATTGGAGCATCTCTCTGCATTCGACAATGTCGCGCTGCCGCTGCGGGTCGCCGGTGTGCCGGAACAGGAAATCCAGGACAACGTGACCGAGATGCTGCGATGGGTCGGACTAGGTGACGCCTTCGATGCGCGGCCTTCGACGCTCTCCGGTGGCCAGCAGCAACGAGTCGCCATTGCCCGCGCCGTGGTCGGTCGGCCGGAGCTCCTCATCGCCGACGAGCCGACCGGGAGCGTCGACGAACAGAGCGCCTACCGACTGATGCGGCTATTCGAGGAGCTGCACAAGATGGGTACGACGGTCGTCGTCGCCACCCACAATCCCCATCTTGTCGAGACCTTCGGGCATCCGGAGCTGCATCTGGAGAACGGTCTGATCGAATGCCGTCCGGGCCGGCGTACGCACTAGGCACGATGCTCGGCAGATCCGCCACGCCGCCGATCGCGCGCGACCCTTCCAGTCGCTTCCTGCCCTGGATCATCGCCCTGATGGTGTTCCTGGCCGCTCTCGCGCTGGCCGCAATGATGCTGCTTGCGATGGCCATTGAACGCTGGGATCGCAATCTCAGCGGCAGCCTGACGGTGCAGGTGCCGCCGGCGCAAAGCGATTCGGCAACGCGACAGCGGGTCGAAGAGATCGTTGCGATTCTGGAAACGACTCCCGGCATCGACTCGGCAAAGCCATTGGACCAGGCGCACCTCGCGGCGCTCCTGGAACCTTGGCTGGGCCATGGTGCCGCGGCCGAGGACCTGCCAATGCCTCAGCTGATCGACGTGCAGCACCGGCCCGGCGCAATGCCCGACGTCGACGCGATTGCGCAACGGCTGGAGGCGGTCGCTCCGGGCGTGACGATCGACGATCATCAGCTTTGGCTGAATCGTCTGGTACGTTATGTCCGCGCAATGGAGGCGACCGCCGCAGCGACCGTGGCGGTCATCGCGGCGGTCGCCGTCGCCACCGTGATGTTCGCCACTATTACGCGCATGGCGATCCATCGCGAGGTGGTTGATCTGCTGCACCTGATGGGCGCGAGCGATCGCTACGTCGCCCGCCAGTTCGAACGACATGCGCTGCTGCTGGGACTCGGCGGTGGCGCGATCGGACTAGCGGCGGCGGCGTTGGCGCTCTTCGGGCTCAATCGTGCGGCAGCCGGGCTCGGTGACATGCTATTCCCGACCCCGCAGCTGCACCCTCGGCAATGGGCCGTCCTGGCTGCGCTTCCGGCACTGGCCGGGCTGATTGCGATGTTGACGGCACGGGTAACGGTGCTGACGCGGCTGCGCCGACTGCCATGAGCCGACAGCGCATCTTCGCGGGCCCGGTACTGCTGCGGTCGCTACTGCTGGTCGTCGCCACATCGGTTCTCGCTCTCCTGCTCGGCTTTCTCTGGTTCGTCGCGGGCCTGCCGCAGCAGGTCGAGGATCCGCAGAGCCGCACCGACGCCATCGTGGTCCTGACTGGTGGGAGCGACCGATTGGAGACCGGATTCGATCTGCTCGAAAGGGGCTTGGCGCGCCGCCTGTTTGTCTCGGGGGTCGGACCGGACGTCCATCTGGATGCACTGCTTGCGGCAACCAATCGACCGGGAGCCTCCCTCGGTTGCTGCGTCGTCCTGGGACACGAGGCCGACGATACGATCGGTAATGCGCGGGAAACCGCCGCCTGGATGCGGCGAGAGGGCCTTGGCTCCCTGCGCCTGGTTACGGCGCAGTATCACATGCCGCGCAGCGTCTTGGCGTTCCGACGTACCATGCCGGACGTGCAGATCATTGCGCACCCCGTCTTTCCGGCGGCCGTCCGGTCCCAGGATTGGTGGCTCTGGCCCGGCACGGCACGTCTGCTGCTCCAGGAATACATCAAGTACCTGGCGGCGCTGATCGTCGGCTGGGCAGACACGGCGACCGGTGGCGAGACGGGCTTCCGATGATTGCGGTCCGGTCGCTGCTTTTCAATGTCGCCTTCTGGCTGTGGAGCCTGATCCTCACCATCGCCGCCCTGGCAGTGTTCTGGGCGCCGCAGTCCTGGACGCTCGCCCTGGGCCGGTTGTGGTGCCAAGGGACGCTCACCCTCGCCCGATCGATTTGCGGCCTGGGTTATGAGGTGCGTGGCCGCGTTCCCGATCCACCGGTAATCGTGGCCAGCAAGCACCAGTCGGCATGGGACACCTTCATCTTCCCGATACTACTCGGCAATCCGGCCTATGTCCTGAAGCGCGAACTGCTCTGGATCCCGCTGCTCGGCCTGTGCCTCTGGCGCGCCGGGCACATCGCCGTCGACCGGAAGGGCGGCGGGCCGGCGCTTCGCCGGATGCTGCACCGTGCCCGAGCGGTGGCCGCGGAGGGCCGTTCCATCGTCATATATCCTGAGGGCACGCGTACGGCCCCCGGATCACGCCGCCCGTACCACCCCGGCGTGCTGGCCCTCTACACCCAGCTCAAGCTGCCGATCGTACCGGTGGCGCTCAACTCGGGCCTCTACTGGGGCCGGCGCAGTTTCCTCAAGCGGCCGGGCCGTATCGTGATCGAGTTCCTGGAGCCGATCCAGCCGGGAACAGATCGCCGCAGGCTGCTGTCGGAGCTCGAACGGCGCATCGAGACCGCGTCCGACCGGCTGGTCCGGGAAGCAGGGGCCGGGACGGAATGATCCCTCCGGCGGCGCTGCAGCGCATCACGAGATTCGCCTCCGCCGGTAGCCCTCGGCGGGATCGCCACCCATATTGCGGGGATCCAGCCGGAGGTCGCCCGGATTGATGAGTGCCCGCTCCGCTATCGCCCAGCAGATCTGGGACATGAAGTACCGGTTCAAGGAACCGGATGGCACGCCGGTGGATCGCACCATCGAAGACACATGGCGCCGCGTCGCACACGCGCTCGCGGCCTGCGAGACCGATCCGGCCGCTTGGGAGGCCCGCTTCTACGAGGCCTTGGAGGATTTTCAGTTCGTGCCGGCGGGTCGGATCCTCGCCGGTGCCGGGACGGGCCGGCGCGTTACCCTGTTCAACTGCTTCGTCATGGGGACGATCCCGGACGACATGGCAGGGATATTCGATGCCCTCAAGGAGGCCGCGCTGACGATGCAGCAGGGCGGCGGCATCGGCCACGATTTCTCGACGCTGCGGCCCAAAGGGGCGCCGGTCCGGAGCGTGGGCTCGGACGCCTCCGGCCCGCTTTCCTTCATGGACGTCTGGGATGCGATGTGCCGGACGATCCTGAGCGCCGGCTATCGCCGCGGCGCGATGATGGCGACCCTGCGCTGCGATCACCCGGACA
>CAZVAR010000111.1:0-13111 GCA_964625225.1 uncultured Alphaproteobacteria bacterium
GTCGAGCCGGGCCCTGAGTTCCGTCCAGATCAGCCCCGCCTCGATCGTTTTTCCGAGGCCGACCTCGTCCGCTATCAGTAGCGCGTCCGTCGGCGAGTTCATTAGCTTGATAACGGGCTTGAACTGATAGGGGTAGAAGTCGGTCTCGGTCGCCTCCATGCTGTAGACTACGTCGCTCAGGCGGCCGGTCACTCGCAGCCGGGTGAGGGTGCGGCGGAGCCAGTCCGGCTCTACGAATTTCGCCCGGGCGAAGCGGTCCGACGGGTCCTCCGGCGTGGAGGGAACGGGTTCCAGCGCGAATCGGGGCATCCATTTCACCTGCCCGTCCGCAAACTGGACCCGGGCCATCGGCGTTCCCGCCAAAATCCGTTCCCCTTCGAGCAAGATGCCCGCTCGCAACGGATCGTGCTTCAGCCGGACGAAGGTGCCGACCGCAAGCGTCATATTTTCCTCCCCCTTGCCCACCTCCTCTCCGCCATCTTGGCCCGGCGAGCGGCCGACCGCACAGCACATATAGCGGGCGGATGCAGATGTATGCAGGGTTTACGACCATAAACCCAGGAAAGCCGGTTCAGACGCACAGCCGTCGTTTCAGATGCCCGGGAGCCTGCGGTACCAGTCCGTGAGTGCCTCGCCGATCGGGCGGTAGTCGCCCGCGTCGATCGGGAACGGGCGGCCGCCGGTCGAACCGCGTCATCAGCAGCTCGAGCATCACATAGTTGGTCAGCAGGATGTCGGGCGGGGCCTCGGCGATGCGCCGCCGCTCCTCCTGGCTCTCCTGCCCGGTGTAGCGGGCGAAGCGCACCGGCTGCCGGCCGTCGGCGTAGCCGAAGTTGAGGAACTTCTCCAGCTCCTCCATCTGGCTGTTGCAGAGGGCGTTCATGGGATAGACGATGATCGCGGTGACGCTGCCGGACCGCTCACCGGCGTCGCGACGGCGCAGCACATCGTCGATGATCGGGATGAAGTAGGAGAGCGACTTGCCCGATCCGGTCCCGGTGGTGAGGACGTAGCTCTCACCCCGCTTCGCGACGCGGATCGCCTCCTCCTGATGTCTGTGCAGTCGGAGCGGAGTACCGACCGCACCGTCCTTCGTCTTGCCGCCCCGGAAGATCGCCTCGCACTCGCGATGCAGCAGACCCTCGGCGACGAGCCGGTCGATCCGGCCGCCGGAGACGAAGTTGGGGTTCAACTGGACCAGCGGCGCCGGCCAGAAACGGCCGCCGGCGTAGGCCGTGTCGACGACGCCCCTGATATCGGCGGCCGCGATTCGCGTGAAGCTGCGCGAGAATCGCTCATAGTCCGCGACGACGGCATCGCGGAGCGCGAAGACGTCCATGCGGTCTCCCCCCTCCGGTACTTTGGCTACCGACGATTTTTCCGGTCAGCCTAGCAAGCCTTATCGAGGGTTAACAACTGGTGTGAGGCAGCGTGGGTTGACCTGCTCGCGGTACCAGCGATTCGCCGATCACGCGCTTCGAGGGGCATAAGCGACTGTCTGCGGCTAGGCCGATGACGTCGCTTACAGAGTGCAGCTCACGGATAGTTCCGATGCTCCGGGAACCGATCGGGGATACATCGACCTGGAGCAGAGAACCCTGCAGCCCCTTCGGCCCAGGGGTGTCACCCATGTCTTAGGTACAAACTGCTACCTAGGTGTCCGGGCCGGACATTTGAAAGCATGGTGCGCCCGGCAGGATTCGAACCTGCGACCCCAGGATTAGGAATCCTGTGCTCTATCCTGCTGAGCTACGAGCGCGGCCGGGGCGCGGGGTTGCGCCGGTTCAGACGTAGGCGACCCCGCCGGGTGCGTCAAGCGAGACATTGCCCGGGGCCGGGGCTTCGCCCCGTATCCGGGGCTTCCCCCCATATTTGGTGGATACCCCCGGGGTCGGGACCGGATCAAAGTCATGGTGCGCTCGACGACGGGCGCGCCCCCGGTCCAGGCCGCGCCGCCTCCCCCCGAACCCCCCGAGCGCGCGACCGACCGGGGGCCTCTTCTCTCTCCCGGGCCGCCCCGGCCTCCGCCTCGACGCGATGCGACGCGAACAAGGGACAGGCGCGCTGCCCGCGCTCCGGCCGGCGCGCCGCAGCGGCCCGGACCGCGGTGTCTAATGGCCGAAGAAGTAGGGGAGCGGGCGCGCGTAGTAGACGTTCAGCGTCTCCGTGCCCGGATTGTCGTCGCCGAGGCTGGCATTGGAGAGGTGATGCAGGGCGATGCCGAGGCGCGACTGGTCCTCGAACCGGTAGGCGACCTCGATCCCGGAGCGGAACTCGAGCGGATAGCCCAGATCCTTGCCGTCGCCGTCGAGATAGAGCGACGGCGCGAAGTTCGGCGTCAGCACCCAACGGTCGCCGAGCGGAATGTCGAGCGCCACTCCGGCATAGCCGTAGAAGCTGCCGTCGGTGGTCGCACCGATGCCGACCAGCGGCTTAAGCCGCCAGACGACGGTCTCGCCGCGCCACTCGAAATTAAAGTTGACCGCCTTGTAGCCTTCGTCCTGGAACACGTCGAAGATGCCGGCGCCGAAGGCGAAGACGGCCGGATCCTCCTCCTGCGCCGCCGCCGGCGGCGTGAACGACAGCAGGGCAGCGACGCAGACCGTAGCGAGAATCGAGCGCAAGATCAGGTCCCCCGGAGCAACACGGTTCGTCCGTAAGCGATGCGGCCGCGCCTGCCCGCAGCGAGCGGCGGACGCATTCTGGGATCAAAGCCCGGTTCCGGCAACCCGGTCTGCGTGTCGCCGCCGGCGCCGGCCCGTCATCGGCCCGGCCGGGACCGCGCACCGGCCTTGAGCCCGGCCTATGCCCCGGCGATCTCCCGCACCGCCTCCACCAGCACGGGTGGCTCGTGCAGATAGCGCGTGGCGCTGCGCTTGGCATCGATCGAGCGCCAGATGCGGGCGAGCTGCGCCTCGGTGATGCCGGCGGCCCGGGCGACCTCGGCAGCCGGCAGGGCGTGATTCCTGCCGTAGAGGCAGAGATCCATCTTGTCGTAGGGGAGCGCGAAGTAGAACTCCTCCTGCGTCTGTTCCAGCGAGTAGGTGTCGGTGCTGGGCGGCCGCGAACGGATCTCCTCCGGGACGCCGAGCTCCGCCGCGAGCTGGTAGACCTGGGTCTTGTAGAGATGCGCCAGCGGCTTCAGGTCGGCCGCGCCGTCGCCGTTCTTGACGAAGAAGCCCTGGTCGTATTCGAGCCGGTTCGGCGTGCCGACCACGGCATAGTTCAGCAGGTCCGCATAGTAATATTCGATCATCTTGCGGGTGCGTTGCTTGAAGTTGGTCGCGGCCACGATGCCGGCATAGGATTCCGGCTTCGGCCGCACCTTGCGCCGCTCGCCGTCGGGCGACTGCACGACGATCGAGGAGACCTGGTAGCTGTCGGTCTCCAGGATGTCGGGCATGACGACCTTGAGCTTCCAGCCCGGGCCGAATTCCGGAACGGTGAGGCGCACCGCCTCGTCGCGGCGCCGATAGCAGCCGGCGCCGTCCAGAATCGGCGTGATGTTCTCGACCGCGCTGCGGATGCCGAGGCGGTGCGCGAGCATGGTGGAGAGGCGGAGGGACTCGTCGGAGGATTCGCCCTCGGGCATGTGCAGGCCGAAGACGCGGTCCTTGCCGAGCGCCATCACGCAGAGGGCGGCGCAGACGGAGGAATCGATGCCGCCGGACAGGCCGAGAACGACGCCGCGGCGGCGGAACCGGCCGAGCGTGACGCGGAGGAACTTCGCGATGCGCTCCGACTCGGCGGCGGCGTCGATACGGAGGGTATCCGGGGAAAGGGTCATAGGGATGTCGTCCGTCTCAATGTCGGCGCTGCCTAGGCCGCCTCGTCCGGCCGGTACGGCGCCGCCAGCGCCTTCCGGTCGACCTTGCCGGTGGCGCCGAGCGGCATGGCGGGGCGGAACTCGACGATCCGGGGCACGGCGAAGTCCTCCAAATTGGCAGCGCAGTGGCGGAGCACGTCGCGTTCGGTGAGCACGGCACCCGGCTTCGTCACCAGCACCGCCTTGACCGCGGCGCCGAGCACCGGATCCGGCACGCCGACCACGCCCGCCTCGGCGACGCCGTCCAGGGCGCAGAGCACGTTCTCGACCTCCCTGGGGCTGACCAGCTCGCCGCGCGACTTGATCATCTCGTCGCGGCGGCCGACGAAATAGAGCCAGCCCTCCGCATCCCTGCGGAAGGTATCGCCGGTGTGGAGCACGCGCTCGCCGGGCACGGGGCCGGGACGGAACACTTTCGCGGTGAGTTCCGGCTTCTCCCAATAGCCCGGCATCACATTGGAACCGCGCACCACCAATTCGCCGACGCCGGGGCCGGTCAGACGGTTGCCGTCCTCGTCTACCAGATAGAGCTCGCAGTTCGGGATGCCCCTGCCGATCGAGTCCGGCCGAATGTCGATCTGGTCGGGCGGCAGGTAGGAGGCGCGCTTGCACTCGGTCAGGCCGTACATGGAGAAGATCGTGACGTGCGGCAGACGCCGGCGAAGCTGACGGATGTGCTCGACCGGCAGCGCGGCGCCGGTGTTGGTGACGTAGCGCAGGCCGGAGAGGTCGAACTTCGCAAGATCCATGCGGAGCAGCATCGCCAGCATGGTCGGCACGATCGGGAACCCGGTGATCCCCTCCCGCGCGATCGTCCCCAGCACGGCGGCGGGGAAGGCGAACGACTTCTCCAGGACCAGCGTCCCGCCGAAGCGCGCGCACATCAGGAGCTGATAGAGGCCGTAGTCGAAGGACAGCGGCAAAACGCTGAGAATGCGGTCCTCGGGCGTGTTGCCGAGATAGGAGATGATCGAGGCGGATGCCGCGACGATGTTGCGATGAGCGGACATCACGCCCTTCGGGTCGCCGGTCGATCCGGAGGTGTAGATCAGCGCGGCCAGGTCGGCGTCGATGCAGCGCTTCGGCGGCGGCGCGTCGCGACCGGCCTGTTCGGAGATGACATCCTCGAAGCCCGCAAAGGTCTTTGCCGCGCCGGACGACCCGGCCGCGCCGCCGACCACCAGGACCGTCTCAAGATGCGGCAGGACGGACCAGTCCTCGGCGACACGCGGCAGCTTCGCCGCATCCGTCACCAGCAGCCGCGCCCGTGCATCATTGAGGCAATAGCCGAGCTTGGCCGTCTTCAGCGTCGGGTTCAGCAGCATGAACACGGCGCCCGCCTTCAGGATCGCCCACAGCGACACGACCGCCTCGACTGAATTGTCGAGCCAGACGGCGACGCGATCGCCGCGCTCGACCCCGCGCGCGATCAGCGCGTGGGCGAGGCGGTTGCTGCGCCGTTCGATCTCGCCGTAGGTCAGCCGCTCCCCCCCGGCGACCAGCGCGAGCTTGTCGGGGTGGCGGGCGGTGCTCGCCTCAAGGAAGGACTCGACCAGCATGGGCTGCCACTCGCTGCGAACGGGCCGGTGTCCCCGCCCGTCGCGCCTTAGGGAAGGACCGGAAGGACCGGGGCGCTTCGCGTCCCGCGACCTAGGCCGCCGCCGCGCGCTTGCGGCCGACGAACGCGGCGATGCGCGCGATGGAATCGAGATTGTCCGGGACCAGCTCGTCGTCGGCGACGCCGATGCCGTAGCGGGTCTCGAGCCACGCCACCAGCTCCGCGACCCCCATTGAATCGATCAGTCCGGCCTCGACCAGGGACTCCCCGTCGGTCAGGCGATCACCACCCTCTCCGAAGAGGAAATTGTCGACGATGAAGTCGCGGATCTCCCGCTCAAGCGGCGAAGTCATAGGAGGCATGCCTGTCGTAATGGTTGACGAATCGATCGACGAGGAGCTGGGTGGAGAGGATCCCCACCACGGCCATGTTGTCGCGCGTCCCGGAAACCCGGCCCGCCCGCGCCTTGGCCATCAGGCGGTCGACGGCGCGCGGGTTGAAGATGCCGTCGCGGGCGAGGCGATCGGGATCGGTCAGCTCGGCAATCCACTCGGCGCGCGGCGCCTGGGTCACGGGATCGAAGAAGCTGGCGGCGTCCGGAGCGCGGTAGGGCTGCTTCGGGCGCTGCCGGATCGCGGCCGGAACCAAGCCGCCGGCGGCGAGCTTGAGCAGATATTTCTCATCCAGGACCCGCATCTTCAGGCGCGGCGGCAGCTTCGCGGCGAAGTCCACGACCCGGGGGTCGAGAAAGGGGAAGCGGCCCTCGACCGAATGCGCCATCGCCATCCGGTCCCCCTGCGAGGACAGGATGTAGCCCGGCAGCAGCAGGGCGGTCTCGAGATACTGCGCCTGACAGAACGGATCCCAGCCGGCATAGGCCGCGGGCAGGCGCTCGGCGAGTTCGGCCGTCGGATCGTTGCCGGCGAGATCGGCTTTGACGGCGTCGGAGAAGAAGAGTTTCGCTCCTGCCGTCATGTCCCAGCGCGGGCGGTGCGAGAAGAACGGGTCGCCCAGGCTCTGCGGCTGCGCGCCGAAGAAGGCCTGGAGATAGGCGCGCGGCTGCGAGCGCAGGTTCGGCATGTAGGGGTAGAGCCGCTGCAGCAGGAGCGGGCGCAAAGCCGAGTCCGGATGGCGGGCCCAGAAGCGGCGGACCTTCGCCTCCTTGAAAATGTCATAACCGCCCAGTGTTTCGTCTGCGCCCTCACCGGTCAGGACCACCTTGTAGCCGTTGCGACGGACGAGCCCCGAGAGCAGGTAGAGCGGGGCCGGGGCGGTGCGCAGCATGGGCCGCTCGGCGTGCCAGACGACCTCGGGGAAGACGCGGGCGATGTCGTCGTGGCCACAGCGGATCGCGTGGTGGCGCGTGCCCAGCATCGCGACCGCCTCGGCCTGGAAGGCGCTCTCGTCGAAGGCCGGATCCTCGAAGGCGACCGAGAAGGTCTCGAGATGCTCGTGACCGAGACGGCGGATCAGGCCGGCGATGACGGTGGAATCCAGCCCGCCGCTCAGATAGGCGCCGACCGGGACGTCGGCGCGCAGGCGGATGCGGGTCGCGTCCAGCAGCAGGTCGAGGAGCTGCTCGGCCCGGGATTCGGCGGAGCCGCTATCCTCGACCGGCGTGTAGTCGGGGCACCAATAGGGGAAGACCGAGACCTCATCCGCCCTCACCAGCATGGAATGGCCCGGCGGCAGTTCCCGGATCCCGGCGAACGGCGTCCGCGGGGGTACCGTCGCCCAGAAGGTAAAGAGCTGGTCGAGCGCGCGGGGGTCGATCCCGGCGCTCACCGCCGGGTGCGCCAGCAGCGCCTTGACCTCGGACGCGAACAGGAAGGCGCCGGCGACCTGCGTATGGAACAGCGGCCGCACGCCGATGCGGTCGCGCGACAGGAACAGCACCTGCCGGCGCGCATCCCAAAGCGCCAGGGCCCACTGGCCGTTGAAGCGGGTGACGCAGTCCGGCCCCATCTCCCGGTAGAGATGAAGGATCACTTCGGTGTCGGAGCTGGTGCGGAAGACGTGGCCGCGGCGGATCAGCTCCTCCCGCAGCTCGACATAATTGAAGATCTCGCCGTTGAAGCTCAGCAGCAGATCGCCCTCGGCACTTGCCATGGGCTGGGCGCCGCCGGCAAGGTCGATGATGTTGAGCCGGGCATGCGCCAGTCCGGCCGGGCCGTCGACGACCGTTGCCGTGGCGTCCGGGCCGCGGTGTCGGACCTGATAGATCATCCGCGCAAGCAGGGCCCGCGCGGGCGACGTCCCGTCGCGTGTCAGAATGCCGGCGATGCCGCACATGCCCGAAATACCGAGTTACGAATGCCGAAAATCTAAGCAGGTGCGCTGAAGGAACCGTTAACCGGCAGCGTGTCGGTCAGAGTCCGTAAAGATCCCCAAAGCGGGTCCACCGCTCGCCGTCGAAGCCGGAAAACAGCGTGCGCCCATGCAGGAACGCATCGACGAGCTCCGGGCGGCGAGCGTGGATGATCGTCCACTGGTTGCACATCATGAAGCAACGCTGGCCCTTATAGGCGGAAAGCTGCCGCGGATCAATCATGCCGGTCAGGAGCGAGGCGCCGTGCGCTGCGGCGTCCGCCGCCATCGCGCGCAGCAGGGCCGGGAAGCGCTCGTTTCGGGCCACGGCCAGCAGCACTTCGGCGATACCCGACCCATCGAGAAGATAGGTGAAGACCCCGATCCGGTTGCCGCCGTCGCGGACGATCGCCTGCCGGAGCGGACGACCGGCCGCCTTCGCGTCCACCATCCGGCACAGCCAGCGGAACTGATCCGGCGTGTCGGCCGACGTCAGCTCGTAATGCCGGGAGCTGCGCTGAATGAGCTCGAGCGCGAAGTCGGGGTCGAACGGCTCGAGCTCCGACGGCATCGCCTTCGGCCCGGCCAGACGCGCCAGCATCGGCGCCCCGGCAAGATCGGCGGCACGGGCTGCTGCATGAAGCGGGCGCGGGAGCGCCACCCGGCGCGCCGTCTCCATCATCTGCAGGATGGCCCGGGCGGGGCGGATCGGCCGGAACCAGTCCAGGCTATAGAGACCGGCGACGACCCCGCCGGCCGCTTCCCAGAGCCGCCGGGAGAGGTCGTTGGCGGTATCGGTGATCGACAGATCCTGGGGCCCGGAGAGAAAGCGCTTCATCAGCGCCATCGCCGCGAACGGGTTCGACTTCCCGCCCTCCTCCTGGCGGACGACGAAATTGCCGGGCACGGCCACCAGGACCGTCTCCTCCCGGTACCGCATCAAGCGTGGGACGACACCGACGAAGCCCTGCAGCCGCCCTGCTCCGTCGAAGCCGAGCAGCGACGGCAGATCCTCGCGCAGCCAGGGATTCTCGAAATAGACAGCGCGGGCATGCTCGAGCACCTCGTCCGCGCTCACGCCCGGAGCCGGGCGGGCGCCGGACAGGAGCAGCTCGACCACGGCCGGCAGATCCTCAGGTCGACAAGGTCGGATATCGAACGACGGCATGACGCGCGCCCCCTTTGCTCGCGCGCCGAGATTACTAGCCGGAAACCCGGACCCGGGAAACAGGGCCCGCCCGGGCGGCGGCTGCCTCGCCGTCGCTCAGGCCGCCGCCTCGGCCAGCAGCCAATCCCGGAAGGCGACGATCTTCGGGCGGTCCGCATAGGATTCCGGGCAGACCAGCCAGTAGGCGTAGCCGGCCGGCAAAGCGAGGGGGAACGGCCTGACCAGGCGCCCGGCAATCAGATCGTCGTTCACCAGCGCGGTCCGGCCGAGCGCCACCCCCTGCCCGGCGATCGCCGCCTGAACCATCATGCTGGCGTCGCCGAACACGGGGCCGCGGTCGTGGCGGACGCCGGTGACGCCGGCTGCCTTCAGCCAGTCCTTCCAGACCGGGTTCGGCTCGCCGGGCAGATGCTCGTCATGCAGCAGCGTGTGGTGACGCAGGTCCGATGGTTCGCGGAGCGGATGCCGGCCGTCCAGCAACGCCGGATTACAGACCGGGAAGTACTCCTCGCTCATCACCAGAGTCGCATGCAGGCCGGGATATCGACCGGCCCCGTAGCGGATGCCGACGTCCACATCGTCGCGCATGAAATCCACGCTCTGCAGCGTCGCGGCAATGCGCAGATCGATCTCCGGATGGGCATCGCGGAACCGGCCCATGCGCGGCACCAGCCAGCGCGCGGCGAAGGAGGGAATGACACTGACGGTCAGAATCCCTCGGCGGTCGCCGGCGAGCAGGCGCTGCGTCCCGCTGGCGAGCTCGTCGAAGGCGCCGCGGACCGAGACGAGATATTGCTGTCCCTCCTCGGTGAGCAGCAGCCGGCGATTGAGCCGACGGAACAGGCGGATTCCCAGCCAGTCCTCCAGCCCCTTGATCTGATGGCTGACGGCCGCCTGCGTCACATGCAGCTCGGACGCGGCGCGAGTGAAGCTGAGATGCCGTGCCGCCGCCTCGAAGGTTCGAAGCGCGTTCAGGGGAGGCAGACGCATTGCCGCAGGTTCGCATGAAGTTCACTCATGCGAACTATGAGAATTCATCGTTTGCGCGCAAGTACGGATCATCGTCATCTCAGTCCGCAGCCGCGGCGATGTGTGTGTGACCGGGCCGCGGTACGATGGAGAGAGGACGATGTCCACGACGAACAGGAGTTCGCTTCCCGCAACGCGGGTTCATCTCGGCTGTTCCGCGAGGCCGGAGCGGTCCGGTCTCCTCAACCTGTTCGGCGCGATCCTGGACCGCCTGCTGGAATGGCAGGAGCGCGCGGCCCAACGCCGCCACCTGGCCGGGCTCGACGACCGGATGCTGCGGGACATCGGCCTCAGCCGCGCCGAGGTCGTTCGCGAATACCGCAAATTTCCGTGGCAGCGATGAACCGCGGGCCCGACCCCCGGCGCGACCGCCCGGGATCGCAGCTCGGGCGCCGCGGCGATCGCTACGACCAACCCTGCTCCACCAGCCGCCAGCCCGTCTCCGCCAGTTGGCGGGCCTTCTGGCCGCGCTCCAGGGCGGCCGGGGAACTGGCATTGCCGTCGAGGCCGCGCTTATAGACGCCCTGAGCGATCGCGGCGAGCCGGAACAGCGACAGCACGACGTAGAAGTTCCAGTTCTCGATTCCCGGGCGACCGGTGCGGCGGCAATAGGCGGCCACATAATCGGCCTCCGCCGGAATGCCGTAGGTGGCATGGTCGATGCTGCGCAGGTCGCCCCGGTGCTGGTCGGCAACGTGGTACGGCAGGCAGTTGTAGGCGAGGTCGGAGAGCGGATTGCCGAGGGTGCCGAGCTCCCAATCGACGACCGCGAGCACCCGCGGCTCGGTCGGGTGGAAGATCATGTTCTCCAGACGATAATCGCCGTGAACGATGGTGGTTTCGTCGTCCGCCGGCATGTGGTCCGGCAGCCACTTCATCAGCTTCTCCATCGCCGGGATGTCGTCGGTCCGGCTCGCCTCGTACTGCTTGGACCAGCGGCTCACCTGACGCGCCATATAGCCGCCGACCCGACCGTAATCGGTGAGGCCGACGGCGGCGTAGTCGATCTTGTGGAGTCGCGCCAGCACGTCGTTCATGGCGTCGTAGATCGCCGCCCGCTCCGCCGGTGCCAAGCCGGGCAGCATGTAGCTGCGGAACACCCGCCCTTGGACATGCTCCATGATGTAGAACGCCTGGCCGATGACCGACTCGTCCTCGCAGAGCACATAGGGCCGCGCGACCGGCACGTCCGTACCGTAGAGGGCGGAGATGACCCGGAACTCGCGATCGACGGCGTGCGCCGACGGCAGCAGCTTGCCCGGCGGCTTCTTGCGCATGACGTAGCGGCGACCGTCGCCGCCGGTCAGCAGGAAGGTCGGGTTCGACATGCCGCCCTGGAACTGCTCGACCTTCAGCGGCGGGACAAAACCCTCGACCCGGTCGCGCATGAAGCGCTCGAGTCCGCTCTCCGGGAAGCGGTGCTGCTGCAGGACGGGAACGGTTTCCTCGGTCGTGGATACGGGCTGGACGGCGGACATTACGGTAGGGCTCCTCTTCGGGCGCGCGGAGGATGTTCGTGCGTTTCCCGGGCGCCATCGTTGCCGCCCGCCGTGGCCGGCGCAAGCCGTTTCACGGGAATCAGGCGGTCGGCCGGTCGCCGACGAGGTCGCGCGGGCGCAATAGGGCGAAGGCCAGACGCCCCAGCAACATGACGACCGCTATATGGAGAAAGGCGAGCCCCCATCCCAGCGGCGACATGCCGCCGGCGAGGTCGAGCACCAAGCCGATCGTCAGCGGGCCGACGAAGCCGCCGGCATAGCCGAACATCGAATGCAGGGCCAGCGTCGCGCCGCGCCGCGAGGGCTCGGCGCTGCCCGCGGCGCCGGCAGTCAGCGAGGCGGAGTCGAGCCAGATCACCACGCCGTAGAGCAGCACCAGGGCGGCCGCCAGGGCGTAGGACAGCGGGCCGAGAAAGCCGATCACGGCGGCGCACAGGACGGAGCCGGCCATGGCAAGCCGGACCAGGCGCTGGCGGCCGAGCCGGATCGCTGCCTCATTGCCGGCGACGCTGGCCCAGGTCCCGATCAGCCCCATGGCGGTGGCGACGACGGTCGGCGCAAGCCAGGGATGCGTCTCACCGGCATGCATGGCCACGAAGGCGAGGAACGCGACGGCCCAGCCGCGCAACGCGTTCATCTCCCAGGTATGGACGCAGTAAGCGACGGCATAGGCCATCGCCGAACGGTTGCGCAGTACCGGACGGAAGTCGAACAACGCGACGCCGGAGGGTCGAGGCGCCTGTTTCGGTGCGAAGACGAAGGCGATGACCCAGGCGGCGGCAGCGCAGCCGGCCGCCGCCAGGAAGGCGCCCCGCCAGCCGAATCCTTCCGCGATGATGCCGGCGAACAGGAAGGACACCGCACCGGCGATGCCGATGCTGGCGGCATGGCCGGCGGTGGCACGCGACATCAGCCTGCCGTCGACCCGATCCGCCAGCAGCTTGAGGCCGGTCATGTAGGTGCCGGCCCACCCCACCCCGGCGATGATCCGGGCGAGTGCCGCGGTCCAGAACCCGTCGGCGACAAAGGCGAAGGTCAGATGGCCGAGGACCGTGCAGCCGACCCCGAACAGGTAGACCGAGCGCGGATCGACCCGGTCGGTCAGCGTGACCAGGAACGGCACCGACAGCGTGTAGGCCGCATAGAACAGACCCGTGATCCAGCCGGCCTGACTGTTGTCGATCGCCCAGCGGTCGAGAAACCCGGGCAGCAGCGCCGGCCAAGTATAGGCCCCGATCTGGGCGAGAACCTGGGCGGCACAGACCAGGGCAACGAGACGGGCCGGGGAGATGCGATCGAGGGATTCGGCGGTCATCGGAAGGCTCGACACGGGTTCGGACCTTGTAAGGCCGCGGCCGGCCGGCGCCAAGCACATCGCGCGTTCGGCTTCGGACCGACGCTAGAACGGTGCCCGAAATACAGGAAGCGTCAGGGGGTTACGCACAGCCTCGATCCCGGGTCACATTGCCCGTCCGCCACATGCCCCCGAGATCCACGGGCCGCCCTTCGTGCATTCTTCGCAATGTCTATCCGGAAAATTCGCCAACGCCCCAACGATTTTCCTGGATGTCGATCGATCGGAGTCGACCCCGACTTCACGAGCAGCGAACCAGCAGCGGCGCGCTATGCCGCCACCTTCGGCTCCGTACCCGCCTTCGCCGCGGCCTTGATCAGGTCGGCGCCCTTCTCGGCGATCATGATGGTCGGCGCGTTGGTGTTGCCGC
>CAZVAR010000112.1:0-12993 GCA_964625225.1 uncultured Alphaproteobacteria bacterium
TGATTTTGTAGCAGTCTTGATCCCTTCTTCATCAGGTCTGCGATTTCAACAGCACAAGGAGGAAACAAATGACAATTTTACGAAGTCTTGATCCCTTCTTCATCAGGTCTGCGATTTCAACGCTTGAGACGAACACAGGTACGCTTGTGTTCGAGTCTTGATCCCTTCTTCATCAGGTCTGCGATTTCAACCTGGTGGGAGCGTTGCAAGCACGATCGAGCGCTTGTCTTGATCCCTTCTTCATCAGGTCTGCGATTTCAACACGGAGTGCTTGACGAGTTCGTAGACGCAAATAGGTCTTGATCCCTTCTTCATCAGGTCTGCGATTTCAACGCTATTGCGTAGCAGTCTTAACAACGTCAACGACAGTCTTGATCCCTTCTTCATCAGGTCTGCGATTTCAACGATATTATGATCGAAGTGTATGAGTCGAACACGAAGTCTTGATCCCTTCTTCATCAGGTCTGCGATTTCAACAGTCTGGCCCGAAAACTCCTTTCATAACAATAGGTTGCAAGGTGGGTTGCCAAAGATCTCCGGCCGTCCGGGAGTTGACTCCCGTGGCCGGGCGGCCAGGCGAGGGACCGCGGGCCGGAGCGGCGCGCATCGGCGTCACGCGACCCGCCCGGGCGCGGCCGGAGGGTCGTCGGCAAGGAGCGAGGAGGGGTCGGTCGGCAGTTGCGGCAGATCGGCCGGAGCGTTCGCACCTCGCGCCTCCTCGCGCAGCATCGGCATGAATCGCTCCGCCATCCAGCCGCCGATCCGCTCCCATCTTTCGCGGCCGATCGGCACGAAGCCGTGGGCCAGGAAGGAGGAATTGCGAGCGTGGATATGGTTCTTCATGACCTGGTACATCGTCTTCATGCCCGCCTCGCCGTGCGCCATCGCCTGCGCGGCGGGGCATTCCGGCTCCAGCCGCATGAGGAGCTGCCACGCCTGAAGGAGGCCGAGCTTCACCGTGCCGGCCATCGAGGACTGGGCCGGTCCGCTGATCTCCTCTGGCGCCAGCTCCGCCGGCACCGGCTCGGCCGGCACCAGCTCAGCCGGCACCTTCGCCGTCTCCAGGCCGCGATAGCGTCGCAGCAGCCACTGCGCCGTCCACTCGATCAGCCGGTAGCAGCGGGATACGGCGTCGTCCTGCTGGGCGCGGGCGGCGCGGCGCTCGGCGTTGCGCCAGAGGTCGAACAGCACCAGCGGCTCGCGGCCGTCCCGCTCCTTCAGCCGGCGCACGGCGTCGACATAGGGGCCGAGCGTCGGCATCGTGCCATGGAGCGACCCGAGCCCGTTCACAGCCGCGCCGTATTCGAAGCGGTCCCATGCCGCGAACGCCGCGCTCAGCCGGCGCAGCCGCTTCGCCTCGGCGAGCAGATCCTGCGGCGGCCGAGCCCGGCGGGACAGGCTGGCCACCACCCGGTCGAGCCCGGCTGCCGCCTCGGCGTAGCCGAAACTGCTCCAGGCCCGGCCGAGCAGCGCGATCTGCCGGCTGGCGACGATCCGGTCGGTGTCGAGGCGCTGCGCCCGCTCGGTGCCGTGCGTGACCTTGTGCAGATCGTTGCGCTCGCCGACCACGACCTGCAGCGACACCGCGGGACGCTCGACCTTGGCCAGGACGAGCGCCGCGGTCATGCTCTTGGTGCCGCCGGTGAAGTCGGCGACGATCTCGCAGTCCGGGAAGCGGTGCTCCAGCGCGACGAGCCGGCCGAGAACGATGCCGTAGGCTTCGTCCGGGTCGTCGTGCGGAACGATCACGACCTCCCAGGCGTCGCGCGACAGGCCGGTGCGGGCGGGAATGGTGTCGCCCGTGCCGTCGCCCGCGGCACCCTCCACTTCCAGGCGTGAGGCCGCCTTGGGATTGCCGGCGTCGGAATCGGTGCAGAGGAAGCAGACGAAGCGCGGCCGCAGCTCGCGAATCGCGCGCTCGATCGGGGCCGAAGAGCCGCCGACCGTGCAGACGAGAATCCTGTCCATGATTCGCCCACCTACCGGTAGAGGAGGAGCCAGCCGAACGGAACGGGCGTCCGATCGGCGCCGATCTCGACGACCGTGCGGGTGCCGCCCTCGGTCATCTCCCTGTCGGCCGGGTGCCGGGCCTGCGGCTTGTGGCCGCGGCGGAAGTCCTCGACCGACAGGCTCTCGAAATGGCTGAACCGGCCGATGCGCAGCAGCAGATAGCGGCCGCCGGGACGCGGCCCCGTGTCCGCCAACGTCTTGTCGGCGGACTTCACGGTCCGCAGGAGGCGTTCGAGCAGCCGCCGCGTGCCGGGCTGGTCGGCGAAGTAGCGGCTGCGGCGGCCGCCGTCGAGTTCGGCCCGCCAGCGCCGCCAGTAGAAGTCGTTGATCGCGTCCCAGATCTCCGCGGCCGCGAGCCGCCGCCCCACCGCGCGAGGGCCGGCGTGGTCGAGCACGGCAGCCAGCCGCTCCTCGTCGACGCCGATCGACACCGACAGTTTCGGATAGCCGCCGCCGTCCGCCGCCGAGCGGAGGCGCTCGAAGAACATCCGCATGCCCTTCGCCGGGTTCTGCTTGCCCGGCCGCCAGTTCTCTACCCGGTCGATGCGGGTGTCGCCCTCGGGAACGGCCGTGTCGGCTACGGTCACGAAGCGGAACACATCCCGCTCGGTTTCCGAAATCCTGCGGCCCAGTGCTGTCTCCTCCAGCGCGTCATGCTGCCGGTTGCGCATCACCTCGGACAGAGCATGTTCAACCGCGCCCCGCTCGCGTTGCGCCAGCATGTTGACCACCGCAGTGCGGATCGCACCCTTGATCGAGGAGCCGGGAATGTAGGGCCGGCCGCCGGTCCGCACGAAGGGCCGCAGGTCGACGCGGCGCTTCGGGTCCTCGATCCCGGCCGCGATATCCTCCGCGCCGCTGCCGACCGCGATCCGCTCAAGGGCGTGCCGCTCCGGGTCCATGCCGCGGCGCAGCTCCCGCTGCGCCTCGATCAGCTCGCCGCGGCGCAGCGCCTCCGTGAAGCGGTGCTGCGCGCCCGGAGGCAGATCCGCCAGCACCCGCACCGGGTTGAAGCGGACCAGGCCGTCGTCCCGCAGGTCGAAACCTTCGGGCGACCAGACATTGCCGTCGCCGATATGGATGGGCGACAGCGGAATGCCGGTGAGACGCCAGACGGTCATGCGATCGCTCCCGCCGCCGCCGGCTCCCGGAAGGGCAGCGCGACGTGCAGCGCATTGTGCCGGATCTCCGCCCGGTCCTGATGAACCTCGCCGAGCAGGGCGCCGTAGGGTCCGGGACCGTCGGGGGCGAAGGTGGCGCCCGGCCGCGTCAGCAGGACGGGCCGCTTCCACGGGCGCGCGCCGGCGGCCGCCATGCCGATCCCGACTTTGCCGAAATGCGTGAACAGCCGGTAGCGCGCGTCGCGCATGTTGGCGGAGATCGTGCCGTGCGACAGGCTCAGCATGCGGTTGCCGGCGAAGTCGGCGAGCTCGTCGGCGCGCTCGACCCGGCCGACCGAGAAGACGCCCCGCCCCCAGGTCGCGTCACGCCCGAAGCCCTGCATCCCGACGTGGGCGAACAGCGCGTGCAAGGTCGCCGCATCCGTCTCGGCCGCAACATAGACGTCGCGGTCCGCCGCCCGGAGGAAGCCCCAGTCCTCGTCGACGAAGTAGAGGCCGCCCGCCTCGGGGGTGCCGCCGGTGTGCCGGTCGATGCTGTTGTGGGCGAGGCGTTGCGGCCAGGCGCCGTCCGCCGGCGGCGGGGCCGCAGCAAGCGCCGCCCGCAATGCAGCCTCGTCGAGCGCCGGCCGCAGTCGGAGGAAATCGGTAACACGAATCCAGGCACGCTTGCGCAAGTCCTTGTCGCGGTCGGCCTGCTCGAGACATTTGGCGGACGGCGCTCCTGCCGCGTCGGGCGGCGGCAACGGCGCCAGCAGCGGCCGCGGCAGGAGGCCCGCGGGGAAGCCGTCGGACAACGCCCACGGCGTCTCCTCCTGGGCCGCGAGCCAGGCCGTCAGCGCGGCCTCGCCCTCAAGCTCGCGCTTGGCCCAGCAGAGATGGCCGAACAGCGTGCCGGAGGTCAGCGGCGTGCCGAGCGGGGCTTCCAGCCGGATGGTGACGCGGAACAGCGGCATCGCCGGCTCACGCGGCCGCGGCCAGGATGTCGGGCGCCTCGTTCGGATTGAAACGCGCGACCCGGAAGCGGTTGTCGAGACGGTGCTCGCGTCCGTCGACGTCGTGGCAGACCAGATCCTCGAAGCGGATGCGGCCGTAGCCGCGCGAGCCCGACCCGCCGAGCGCATCCTGCTCCAGGAGCGAGAGACCGGCCAGCAGCCAGTTCAGGCATTTCCGGTCGTAGGCGCCACCGTCGCCGTTCACGTCGTAGAGGCGGAACGACATGGCGAGGTCGAACCGCGCCCCGGCCGGCACACGCTCGGTATGGCGCGGGCCGATGCGGTGCGCCTTGCCCTGGATGCGGTCGATCACGACCTCCGCTTTCTCCTCGGTCAGCGGCAGGCCCTCCTCGACGATCTGCCGGCGCCACTCCGCGTTCAGCAGCGCGTCGCGGACGATCAGCCGCGTCGGGCCGCCGTCCCACTGCTTGGCCGGCGTGCCGAAGATGCGCAGGATGGGATCGTCGAGCCGCACCGGATCGTCCCTGTGGCTGCCCCACGGGCCGCGGCCGGCGCTGATCGTGTTCCAGGCGGGCTGGAACGCCCATTCCAGCAGGAAGCGCAGCTTGCCCTTCAGGCTGGAGCCGGGGATGTAGGGGTCGTGCGAATGCGGGTGCTTGACGACCGGGTTGTCGATGCCGCCGATCTCGATCGTGTCCTTGCCGGCGCCGATATGCAGGCCCGACAGCAGGACGATCGTCCCGCCGAGCCGGACATGGCCGAGAAAGCGCAGCGTCTTCGCCGGGGCGTCCATCACCGCTCCTCCTTGTCGTTCGGGTTGTAGACCTTGTGGAAGGCGATGACCGCCTCGAAATACCGCACGAAGGCGCCGAAGTCCTTCCGGCCCTTCACCGCCTCCGCATTGTCGTTGAAGAACCTCAGGAACTCGTCCGGCAGCTTGTTGTCGCGGGCCTTGGCGTAGGCCGCCTTCGCCTTGAGCAGCGCCAATTGCGCGCGGATCGCGTCGTCGGGAAGCGTGCGGTCGGTCTCGACCTGCCGCTTGAGCGCCATCACGTCGCCGTAGAAGCGGCGGAGCTGCGCCGACTTCACGGACTGCCCGAAGGTCTCGGCCAGCCGCTGTGCCTCGGTGTCGAGCAGGTCGCGATTGATGGCCCGGCCCTCGGGATCGGCGAAATAGCGCACCGGCCGCGGATTCCTGAGGATCTCCGCGATCCGGTTGCCCGATCCGGGGCCGCCCCGCCCGCCATGTCCGCCGCGTTGCCCGGCGAAGCCGCCGCCCGGACGCGACGGGCCGCCGCCCCTCGGAGACTGGTTGCCGTATTGTGCCATGCGTTCGGCTCCTTGCGTCAGCGGTTGCGGTAGAGGGCGATGGTGATCGGGATGGCCGGCGGCAGTTCGAGCCGGCCGGCCGGCGGCGTCGGCCCGGCGAGGATGTCGCCGCCACAGAGCAGGCGGTCGAGACGGGCGACGATCGGCTCGCGTTCCGCCCGATCCATCCGCTCGAACTGCCGCGCGCGGTGGTAGGCCCAGCGGGCGCGCCAGCCGGCGGCGCGCGGGTCGATGCCATTGTGGCCGGCTTCCTCGACGGCGCGCCGGTCGCGGTCGAAGGACAGCATCTTGTAGAGGAAACCGGTGCCGATCCGGCCGGCGCGGAGCAGGCCATTGAGCCACTCCGCCTCCTCGACCGCGCGGTCGAGCGCGGGCCACGAGATCGGCCGGTCGGCGATCAGGAACACGCGGTCGCGGCCGGCCTCCTTGGCTTTCTCCAGCCGATCCTCGGCGCGGCGCACGGCCCGGTTCAGCGGCTCGCGCAGATGCACGAGCTCGATGCCGGCGGAGAGCGTCACGTCCGGATTGCCGCCGACGAAGCGCCGGAAGTCCGCCCGCAGCGCCGCGGCGAGCCCGATCGCATCGCGCCAGGGCGCGATGATCAGCAGATCGTCGCCGCCCGAATAGACCATGTAGGCGTTGGGGAAGCGGGTGCGGATCAGATGCGTGAGACGGCCCGTGAAGAAGGCGTCCATCATCCGCGACAGAGCGGCGACGCGCCCGACCGTACGATCCTCGCCAAGGCCGCAGCCGAAGATCTGCCCGAGCCGGTCCACATCCGCCTTCAGCACCGCCAGCGCCTCGCGGCCGACCCAGCGGCCGTCCACCCGCTCGCGGGCGTCACGCGCGAGATGCTCGAAGGTCTTGGCCTCGCCGGGCGCAACGTCCTGCGCCTCCTCGCTCAGCCCCTCATAGCGGCCGTCGGCGCCGTCCTCGACCCCGAGGATCGGGACGTGGTTGGCGAGGAAGCGGTCGGCGATCACGGGGCCGCTGCCCGCCGCCTCGCCCCGGATGCGCCAGCCGGAAAGGATGCGCTCCGCCGCCGGAGGCGTCTCGTCCGGCCGCAGCAGGTGCAGCGCGGCCTCCTCGAACAGCGGCACATCGGCGCCGCGCGCGTCGCTGCGCCGCAGCCACAGCGTGCCGCCGGCGCGCGGCAGGCGGCTGCCCAGCTCGTGCTCGTCGTGGCAGGCGCGGCAGCGCCGGATGTCCGGGTCGCGCGGGTCAGCGACCACCGCCGGCCGCGCGCCGCAGGCGGGACAGGCGCCGTCCGCACCGGCCTCGTACACGAAGGCCCTGAGCACCCCGGTGGCGCCGCCGAGGGGGCGCTGCTTCGCCGCCTCCACCGCCAGGCTGACCGCGCGCTGCACCGCGGGGAACCGGCAGCGCAGGAAGTCCGCGCCGGCGAAGGGCGGCGTCATGGAGAGGTTGAGGGCCAGCTCGCCCGCATAGCGGTTCAGCATCCAATCGTCGATGCGCTTGCGCAGGCCGTCCAGCACGGCCTCCGCATCGGGCAAGGCCGGGACAAGGATCTGGAAGCGCCCGCCGGCTGTCTGCAGCGCGCAGTAGGGCGGCACGCCGAACGCCCGCCGGCACAGCAGCGCCGCCGTATCGACCAGCGCGCCCATCAGGAAGGAGCGCGCCCGCAGGATGCGGTTGACGCCCTTGACCTGCTGGTTCGCCAGCCGGAACAGCCCGGCCTGGATGCCGGACAGGTCGCCGGCGAGAATGCGGAACTTCGGCCGCTCCCGGTCCTTGATCCGCTCGGCGTCGCCGAGCTCGCCCGCCGCCTCGTGGAAGCGGTAGAGGCAGGCGGCGATCGCCGCCACCGCCCGGCTGTGGTCGTGCAGCGACACGTCCGGCTGGTCGACGGTCGAGGACGGGATCGCCCACAGGAAGCGCTCCGACAGCGCGATCAGCCCCTCATGCAGCAGATCGGCGCTGGCGGCCGTTTCGCTCAGGGCGGCGAAGTCGGCGCAGAACTGCGGCCACAGCCGCGCATAAGCGGCGGGCAGTTCGTCCGTCTTGCCGGCCGCGGCTGGGATCATCGCCTCCGGCGTCAGCGCCTCGACGCCGTAAGCGGCCCGCTCGCCGCCGCGGCCGGCGAGGCGCACGCCCGCGAACACGGAGAGGAGCGGCGTGCGGCGGAAGGCATCGCGCCCGCCGATCCCCTCGCCCGCCTCCTGCGCCTCGTCCTTGGCCTTACGGTCCATGCCCGAGGCGAGCCGGTCGGCCTCCGTGCAGAGCCAGTGCCACGGCTCGGCCGGGTTGTGGTGGTACACTGCCGCGTCGCGCACCCGGTCCCAGTCGAGGCCGATGCGAGCGCGCGGCGCATGCTGCTCGGCCCAGTCGAAGAAGGCGTCGGACCAGAGCGCGTGCCAGTGCGTGTAGCGTCCATCCCACGTCGGCAACAGGACCGACTCGCGGGCGCGCACCGCCTCGGGCAGGTCGCGCAGGCCGCCATGCGCCCGCTGCATGAACTTGCCGATGTCGTGCAGCATGGCGCCAAGCGCGACCTCGTGCAGGCCGGGCGTGGCCGTCTTCCGTCCGGGGGTGTTCATGGCCGACCTCCCGCCGGACGGTCGACGAAGCGGACGGCCTCACGGGGCAGCGTGAAGCCGAAGCGGGTCAGCGGTCGCCGGCCGACCGGTGCGAGGAGATAGGGTGCAGCGGCTGCGCCGAGCGCGCGTCGGAGAATCTGGTTCACGCGGGACTTCTTCTCTTCGAAATATTGCTTGGTCATGCCGTCGGCGAGCGCCGCCCGGAGCCGCTCCGCCCCGGCGCCGTCGGCCCCGAAGATCTCCTCGTAGACGGCGACGAACGCACCGGCGTCCGCCTCCGACCAGTGCAGGGCGCCCTTGTGCGGCAGGTCGGCGAGGCGGCGCTCCGCCAGCCAGACCACCCAGGCGAACAGGATCGGCGGCAGTGCGATGGCCCGGCCCTGCGCCGTCAGCCGCCGGCCTGCGCGGTCGATCTCCAGCAGAGGCGGCGCGAAATGCGCCTGCGCGCCGCGGACCGTCTCGCTGTAGCTGTGGCGGCCTTTCAGCAGCGGCGCCGGCAGGCCGTGGCGCAGGCGCACCAGGGGAATATCGGTGAGGCTGATCCGCGCCGCGTCCGTGCGAACCGGGGCCGCATTGGCCAGGAACAGGGTCCGCGGCTCCGGCGGCGGATAGAAGAACGAGGGGTGCGACTGGAACGGTTCCGGCACCAGCACGTGCGACAACCGGTCCTGCGCCCGGCCGAACAGGGACAGGGCATAGCCCAGGAAGAAGCTCATCGTCTTGCGCCCACCGGCGATCGAGACATGCAGCGCCGCTCCTTCGTCGGCGGTCAGCCGGCGGACCAGGGCGACGAGGAAATCAGCGGCCGCGGCGCTGTCGCGCGGGCCGGCGATATCCGACAGCACCGCCCCTTCGGCATCGGTGATCACGTGGATGCGGTCACGGGTCAGGGCCCGCACCAAGCCGGGCAGCGCATAATCGCGCGCGAAGGCGGCGAGCATGCCGCAGTCCGGGTCGAGCAGCGTCAGTTCGGCACGGTTGCGCCCCTCCTCGGTCGTCGCGAGATGGATCTCGGTCGGGACGAAGGGCGGGTGCCGCTGCACGGCCAGGGCGTAGAGCGTCTCGGTCACGACCTGGGGCGTGAGGCCGACCAGGCCGAGCAGAATGCGCCGCGGGAAGGCGGCGGGGTCCGGGGCTTGCGTCGGGCTTGCGGGCATGTCTAGACCATGACCGGCGCGCCGGCTTTCGAGACGCTCGCAAGCTTGCGGCAGGCCGGGCATCAGGCGGCCGCCCCGATCCGGAGCGCGCCGAGCCCCATCGTCGCTCCTTTCCCGGCATGGACCCAGCGGCCGAGCCAGAGATAGGGCCACAGCTCCTCGGCGGCGGAGAGATCGAGCGTGAGGCGGCCGAGCAGGCCACCCATCTGCATGGTCGTGCCCTGTCGCGCCGAGCGGCGTGTCCAGTCGAGCCAGGTCAGATGCGAGTCGACCATCCGGACCCGCTCCGCCGCCGCGATCAGCCCGCGAAAGTCCGTCTCGAGCGGCGTGTCGGTGTGGAAGTAGCTCAGAAGCGAGACGCGGCGGACCAGGCTCCGCAGGAGATGCGCGGGCCGGAACCGCTCCGGCGCGACGAGGCCGTCCGGGTCCTTGAGCCGCAACGGCGTCAGCAGCCGAATCTCGACGAGACCGGGGCACGCCGGCGGCTCCGGCGCGGTCGGCATCGCCGCCGGCAGCGGCTCACCCGGATAGGCGAACCAGTCGCCGGGCTCGCCGCTCGCGTCCGGCATTCCCACGGCGCGCAAGGTCATGACCGGCCGGCCCGGGCCGACCCCGCGCGCCCCGGCTGCGGCGAGCGCCAGCACCACATAGGCGGCATAGCGGTTGGCGCGCCCGATCAAGGTGATCGACAGGTCGGTCGCCCCTGCTCCGGGCGCAGAAGCCCGCTGCGGCGACGACGGCTGCAGGACGAACGGATGCGGCACGCGGTCGTAGCGCCGCATCTTCTCGGCGTGCTGCGGCCGCGGCGTGTCGAAGATATAGGGATGGATGCAACTCTCGGTGAGCGGACAACCCTCGCAGGGGCGCATTCGCATTACGCAGACAGTGCGCTTCAGCGCATGCCCGAACGCCCCCCGCCAGGCCGATCCTGCGAACTGGCCGGACGGCGTGATGCCGCCAGAATCGAAACGAAGGCCGTAACGCGCCACCGGTAGGCGCGGACAGTCGAGCATCGGTCGATCACTTCCCCCCTTCCGGGCGCCTCTTTGCCGCGGCGCCCGATCCCTGGCGTCAGCAAGGCTTACCCAACCTCGATTTGAACATATCCGCTGACCGGAGCAAAGCCCGGCTGCAGCCGCGGCCCTATGTTGCGACGACGGCCGCGCTTCGGGCGCGCGACAAGCTTGTGAGGCCGGCCCCGCTTTGACCGCCTGCATATGGTGCCGGCATGAGCAAGCGACCGTTGCATCTGGTGGCCTACGACATCCGCCACCCCCGACGCCTGAAGGCGGCCCTCTGGGTCGTCAGGGAGTTCTCTACGGGCGGCCAGAAATCGGTGCACGAATGCTTCCTTTCCGCCAGCGAGCGGGCGGAGCTGCTGCGCGGGCTCGAAGATGTGATCGAGCCGCAGGAAGATGCGGTGCTGGTGATCCGCCTCGATCGGCGCGCCGAGGTGCGCACGCTCGGCATCGCCGTGCCGCCCCAGGATGAACCCTTCTTCTATGTCGGATAGGCCGGATGACGACCGTCTATATCGACCGGAAGGATATCGGCCTGGATCTCCAGGCGGGCGCGCTGATCCTGCGGGAGCGCGACGACACCCGGACGCTGCCGCTCGGCCCGGTCGAGCGCATCGTCGTGCGGGGGTCCGCCTCCTTCACGTCGCGCCTCCTTGCCGGCCTGTGGGAACGGGGCATCGGGCTGCTGATCCTCAGCGGCCGGCGTTCCGAGCCCAGCGCCCACCTTCTCGGGCGGCCGCACAATGATGTCACGCTCCGGCTCGCACAGTTCCGGCTGGCGACCGATACGGCGCAGAGCGCGGCTCTCGCCCGCGAGATCGTGCTCGCGAAGATCGCCGCCCAGCGGCGTCTGCTGCAATCCGCCCTCCAGCACCGGCCGGACCGTCGGATGCCGATCGGCGCCGCGCTGGCGACGCTCGACCGCATCGCGCGCGACGCGGAGGCGAACCCCGCCGCCGGGGCCGATCTGGCCGTGCTGAACGGCATCGAGGGCGCGGCGGCGGCCGCCTACTTTCGCGCCTATGCGACCCTGTTTCCCGCCTCGCTCGCCTTTGCCGGGCGCCAGCGGCGGCCGCCGCCCGACCCCGTCAACGCCGCCCTCTCCCTCGGCTACACGCTCCTCCATTTCGAGGCGGTGCGGGAGAGCCACTGCGCCGGGCTCGATCCGCTCCTCGGCTTTTACCATCAGCCGGCATTCGGGCGCGAATCACTGGCCTCCGACCTGATCGAGCCGCTGCGACCGCATATCGACGCCTGGGTCTGGGACATCTTCCGGGAGCGTCGGCTCCGTCGGGAGCATTTCGCACGCGCCGACCGGGCCTGCCTGCTCGGCAAGACCGGGCGGCAGATCTTCTACGGCGCCTACGAGCCGCTCGGTGCGGCGCTGCGCCGTCTGCTGCGCCGCTCCTGCCGCCGCCTTGTCCTTCGTCTGCGCGGCGAGGCGGCTTTGCCCGGTCAGACGTGATGCGGCCGCTCTATCTGAACGGCGGCGAGCCGGTGCAGGTGCTGGTCGATGGTCCCGGGCTCCTCGTCCGCCTGCCGGAGCGCGCCGACCGGCGCTTCCCGTTCCGCCTGCTGTCGCGCGTCGTGGTACGGGGCCGCGTCGCGCTCCCACCGAGCGTGCTGGCGGCCTGCTTGGAGTACGGCGTGCCGGTGGTGCTTCTGACGGACGCCGGCCAGCCCCTCGGGTTCTGCCTTCCGGCACCGCCGCGGCGCTCCGCGCTCGCGCACCTGCTCGATCTTCTGCTCGCGGAACCGAATGGACCGGAACGCTACATGGACTGGCTGGCGAGCCGCGAACGCCACGCCATCGTCGAGGTACTGCGGCGTATGGATCTGCCGCCCCCGCGCGATCTGCGCGCGCGGTCCGTCCGCGCCTATCTGGAGCGGCATCTCGCACGGCACGGCCTCGGACGCGTGCAGCCGCTCGCCTTTCGGGCGCTGACCGCGCTGCTCGACGCGGAAATCGTGGAGCGGCTCGCGCGCGACGGCGCCGAGCCCCGTCATCTCGGCCGGTTGGCCGACCGGCTTGATCTCCGGCGAGACTTCCGGCGGCTGCTGTCCTGGGAACTCTGGCCGGCTTCGGATCGCCTGCTGGCTCTCCTGGCCGGCCGTGCCCGTCCGCCGCGGCTGGAGCCGCAACGGCTTGCGCGCCACTATGCGGCGCTCGCCCCGCGGATCGAGACGCTGTACCGCCGGCATATGGGGGCATTGCGGCTCTGGCTGCTGGAGGTCACGGAATGACCGCTCCCGCCTTCCTGATCTGCTACGACATCGCCGATCCGCGCCGCCTGGTGCGCGTGCACCGCTTTCTCCTCCGGCACGCCATGCCGGTCCAATACTCGGTCTTCGTCGGCCGCTTCTCCCGCACCGCGCTTCGCGCCCTGATGGCCGGACTTGCGGTGCGGATCAACGCCAGACAGGACGACGTACGGATCTATCGGATCCCCGAACGGCCGGACCTCGTCCGGCTCGGCAGCGCCGCCCTGCCAGAGGGGGTGTTCGCGCCGATGTTCGACTTCGTAGACCGGCCCGACGCGGCCCTGCGTGCGGCGGCAGCCGGGGCTGACCGCGAACCGCGCGCGACCCGGCCGGGGACCGCCGGCGCATGAGCCGCCGTCGGCCCGCCGATGCGGCCGGCGGCGGCAGTCAACCTCCCGCCGCCCGCCGAAACTTGGCAAGCCGGTTCACAAGGCTCTGGAACTCCTAGCCTTTTCGGCGCAGACTGTCAGAACCGCAGACCTGATGAAGAAGGGATCAAGACGCGCGCTCCATGACTAAACGCATCAAATCAATGTAGTCAGAACCGCAGACCTGATGAAGAAGGGATCAAGACTCAGGGAAAA
>CAZVAR010000113.1:0-12274 GCA_964625225.1 uncultured Alphaproteobacteria bacterium
GACGGTGCTGGACTATGCCCGGACCATCACGGAGAACGCGCCGCTTACGATTCGGGCGGTCAAGGCCGCAGTCGCCGAGGGCCTCAAGAACCCCGACGAGCGCGATCTCGGACGGGTGGAGCGACTGGTGAAGGACTGCTTCGCCAGCCAGGACTATGTCGAGGGCAGGACCGCCTTCATGGAGAAGCGCAAGCCGGTGTTCCGGGGACGGTAGTCCGGGAGACGGGACTTCCCCGGTCCCGCTCCTCCCGATCAAGGACATAAGAACGAGCGGGCCCGTAAAGGTTCGCGTTCCAGGGAAGGTGATGGCGATGGGGCAGCAGAATCCGGCGGGTTCCAAGGTCGTTGACGTGCTCGGCGCGGCCGAGATGGGGCCCGTCTCCACGGGAAGGCTCCGCGGCGCCGCCTACTGGGTCGCCTGGAGCATGGGGCTCGCCGGCGTCCTGCTGACCGTCTACCAGACCTTCAACGTCCAGCACTGGTTCGGGATACTGATCCTCGACACGTCGTTCTATTACCTCATCCTGGCGCTGTTCCTGTCGCTCGCGTTCATCGTCTATCCGGCGCGCAAGCACGACCAGGACCGGGTCCCGTGGTACGACTGGCTGTTGTTCGCCTCCACCGTGGCCTCGACCGGCTATCTCGCCTGGAACGGCTCGCGGATCGTCATGGAAGGCTGGGACATCGCGGCGCCGATGGAAGCCGTCATCGTCGCCGGGGTCGTCTGCGCGCTGGTGGCGGAGGCGCTGCGGCGGGCCGGCGGCATGGTGCTGTTCCTGCTTTGCGGGCTGTTCTTCTTCTACCCGCTCTACGCCGAGCACATGCCGGGCTTCCTCTGGGGGCCGTCGAGCCTGATCGAGGAGGTGGTGACCGCCCACGCAATGGGGGTCGACAGCATCATCGGCGTGCCGATGCGCACCGTCGCCAATCTGTTGGTCGGTTTCCTGCTGTTCGGCTCCGCGCTGGTCGTGACCGGCGGCGGCGATTTCTTCATGTCGCTGGCGATGGCGCTGATGGGCAAGAGCCGCGGCGGCCCGGCCAAGGTCGCGGTGCTGTCGAGCGGTTTTTTCGGTTCGCTGTCGGGCAGCGTGATCTCCAATGTCGTGACCACCGGGCAGGTCACGATCCCGACCATGAAACGAATCGGATATCCGGGTACCTATGCCGGCGCGGTCGAAGCCTGCGCCTCGACCGGTGGCGCGCTGATGCCCCCGGTCATGGGCACGGTTGCCTTCATCATGGCCGAGTTCCTGAATGTGCCCTACAGCACGGTGATGATCTCGGCGCTGGTGCCGGCCGTCCTCTATTATCTCGCGCTGGTGCTGCAGGCGGACCATTACGCCGCAGTCCACGGGCTCAAGGGCCAGCCGGCGGATGAAATCCCGCGCCTCTGGGCAGTGCTCAAGGACGGCTGGTACTTCCTCTTCAGTATTTTCCTGCTGACCTATCTGCTGCTGGTGATGCGGGTCGAGGCTTTCGCGCCCTATATCGCGACGGTGGTGTTGGTCGGAACGGCGGCGGTGTTGCGCCGCGACCGCTTCGGTCTGGCCGGGCTGCGCGAACTGTTCATGGACACGACGCGCAACATCGTCAACATCACGGCGATCCTGGCCGGTGTCGGCTTCATCGTCGGTTCACTGTCCTACACCGGGGTCGGCGGCGCCTTCTCCCGCGAGCTGCTGCAATATGCCGGCGGCAACGTCTATCTGCTGCTGGTGTTCGGCGCGATCACGAGCTTCATCCTCGGCATGGGGATGACCTCCAGTGCCTGCTACATCTTCCTCGCGGTCGTGCTGGGGCCGGCACTGATCGATGGTGGCCTGAACGCCATCGCGAGCCATCTCTTCATTCTCTATTGGGGGCTGATCAGCTTCATCACGCCGCCGGTCGCGCTCGCCGCCATCGCCGCGGCCAGCATCGCCAAGGCGCACGCCTTCGCCACGGGGATGCGGGCGATGCGCCTCGGTCTCATCAACTTCTTCCTGCCCTTCCTGTTCGTGCTCAATCCGACGCTGATCCTGATTGGCGAATGGGACGGCATCTTGCACGACGTGGCCACGGCGACACTGGCGGTCTGGCTGCTCGCCTCGGCCACCGAGGGATGGCTGTACGGGGCCGGGCGGCTCGGCTGGATCTCCCGCGCCTTGCTGCTCGTGGGCACCTTCGGCCTTCTGAAGCCTGGTCTGACCAGCGACCTGATCGGGCTGGGCGTCCTGGCTGCGGTCTATGCCTTCGCACTGTTGCGCAGACGCCTCGCGTCCCGGCCTGCGGCCGACGCGCAAGGGGAGATCGCAGCCGGGCCTTAACCCTGTTGCTTGACGGCCCGTTAGACCCTTTGCCGCTAGTTTCGGCTGATGCGGCGGGCTCCCGCCCGCCCGGGACCGATCCAGGAGCGGACGGGTGCACTACGTGGCCATGATGGTGATCGTCGCCGGTATCTCGCTGTACGGCAGCGGTGCCGCCGACCATTTCAAGGAAAGCTACGAGGCGGCGACCGCCGGCGAGTTCGGCCGCGCCGTCGGCCTGATGACCGCCGGCATCCGCCGTGCGCTCCGCGAGGCCGACCCGGACCGTCATCGCGCCGAAGCGGGCTGAGCCGGGCCGAGCGGCGGGGACGTCAGCCGCCGCGCAGTCGTCGCAGCCGGCCGAAGATGCGGTTCTCGTACCGCAGCAGCCGCGCCCGCCGCATGCCGGCGTGCAGCGCTGCGCGCACCGACGGGCGTGGGCGCGGCCGGCCTGTCGCCCAGTTTCCCAGGCTCACATAGCGGGCGGGTGGGCTCGCGGCATCGAGCGCGAGCAGGGCCTCCGCATAGCGTGCCAGCACCGTTTCCATGGCCGGGCGCCAGGGCGGGGGGATCCGATGCAGCGGCTCGATCATCGGGTTGGTGTTGATCTCGAACACCTGCGGCCGCCCTCCGACGAGTGCATAGTCGATCCGCCCATAGTCGATGCCGGCCATTGCGAACAGCGGGGCCAGCATCGCAGCGTGCGGGTTTTCCTCGATGTAGCGCCGCTCCGCGGCGACATAGGCGGGGTCGTCGACCTCGAAGGTCTCTCCCTTGGTGACCCAGTTGCGACCGAAATCGAGCGCCTCGGGGACGATTGCCCCGCCGACGCAGAAGGCGCTGTATTTGTGATACACACCGTTCGGGTCGGCGACATCCAGATATTCGACCACGATCAGGTCGTCCAGACAGCGATGCTCCGCGATCAGCGCCTCTCGGGCCGCCTCGAGTTCGTGCGCGTTGTGCAGCAACGGCGTACAGGCGCCGAGATGGTCGGAGGCGCCGCGCACGAATACAGGAAAGCGCATCGCCGCCGGCGCATCGGTCAGCCGATAGGTCGTGAAGGCGTTGATGCCCGCGGCGTGCAGCCGGCGCAAGAGTTCAAAGCGGCGCCATGAGCGGATCGGGTGGTTGAGGAACCGGATCTCCGGGGCGGCCCGCGCCAGGGCCGCGCGAAGCCGCGCCGCCTCCTCGACTTGCGGCGGAGACAGGCGTTCGATGTCGCTGAATATGTAGGTCGCGGCCGGCAGCGCCCGCATGCCCGCCAGCTCCTCATAGGTCAGCACCACCATGCGGTCGGCCAGCGGGCTGCCGGGCGCTTCGAGGAACTCCCGCACCGTGTAGTCGTGGGCGCGGGTCGCAAGATAGACGATCATCCGGTACTGCCTGCGGCACCGCGCCGCCTGCTACCCACCGCACCGAGTGCCTGCCGCACTGCGGCCGGCGCCAGCGCCGCGACGGTGACGCCGTAGGTCGCGATCCCGACCGAGACCGAGATGGCAAGCACCGCCGCGGGCGATAGCTGCGGCGGCAGCACGGCCTGGGTGAGAAGCACGCAACCCGCCATCAGCGTCGTCGCCGCCGCCCCCGGCGCGATCCGCCGTGCCAGCGTTCCCGGTACGATGCCGAAGCGCCGGCAGGCGAGGGTCAGGTCGAACACGGCCGCCCCGGCGCTCATCCCGGCCCGGGTCACGCCGGCGGCGAGGATTCCGAGACCGGTCAGGGTCAAGAGGCCGGCCGTGGCCGCGGCGAGCTCGATCAGGCTGCTCGCCAGACTGTACTCCGGCCGTCCGATCGCGGTGAAAGCGGTGTGCAGCAAACCGCAGGGCACCGCGATCAGCGCCGCCGCGGCTAGGCACTGCGCCAGCGGGATCGAGGTCTCCCAGCCCGGTCCCGCCATCAGCGCGATCAGCGCCGGCGCGCACAGGCCGAGCCCGGCGAAGGCGGGAAAAGCGAGCATGGCGGCGGTGGTGACGGCGGTGAGCAACGCCTCCCGCAGCGACGCGGGATCGCTCTGCAGCCGTGCGAAGATCGACATCCCGACATAATGGCCGGCGACGCCGATGACGCTGCGGATCGGCTCGGTCAGACGCATGGCGATATTGAGATAGCCGAGCCCGGCCGGGCCGAACAGCGCGCTGACGGCCATGGCGAAGCCGGTCTCCGTCCCCGCCTCGACGGCACGGTCGGCGAGATGCGGCAGGATGAAGCGCTGCATCTCGGCCAGGCGACGCCGCGACCATCGCAGCGGCGGGACCCAGGCGGCGCGCACCGCCAGGACGAGGGTGGTCACCGCGGCGGCAACCAGCCGCTGTCCGATCAGGCTCCAAGCGCCCAGACCGGCAACCGCCATCGCCACTGCCGTTCCGGCCCCGATGCCCTGGCCCAACAGGTTCCCGGCTGCCATGGCCCGGAACGCCATCCGGCGCCGCAGGAGCGCCAGTATGACGACCGCGGGACCATTGAGCGGAAGGAGCAGCGCGGCGCCCCGCAGCAAGGGGGGCAGCCGCGGATCGTCGAAGGTTGCGGCGAATACCCCTGCGGCGGCCCAGCACAGGGCAGCCAACGCTGCACCGAGTGCCGTCACGGTCCAGAAGGCCGTCGCGAGGTGCTCCGGCGTCACCTCCTCGCGTTGCACGAGGGCTTCCTCGAACCCGGCCTGAACCAGCAGGATCAGCGTCTGTACGGCAACGAGCACCAGCATCGTCCGCCCGAAATCCTCGGGCGCCAGCAGCCGGGCGAGGATGATGGTACTACCGAGCTGTATCGCCAGCCGCCCGGCGGCGTCGGCGGCGCTGAAGGAGAGCCAGCCGACCACCCGGGCTCGAGAGATTCCGGTCAAGGCCGCCTGCTCTCGCAGGCAGGTATCCGGGGGGCGGCCCACGGGGCCGCCAGCAAACGCCGCAGCCGGCGCAGAGTGACCGGCATCCGCCCGCCGCACAGAATGAACAGCAACGTTCGCAGCAGATTGTAGGAGCCGGCAGAGGGGTCGAAGCCCTTCGCGAAGGCCTGTATCGCCCGTAGGCGCTGGCCGGCGCCGATGCATCGGACCGCCTGGTCGCTCCGGAAGTAGCCGCGCCGCGCCTGCGGTGACCAGTCGCCGCCGACGCGCTCGAACCAGCGCAGCGACTCCTCGATCAGCGCCGCGTTGAGCGAGATGCGATCGTGGCGCAGGTCGGTGTCGATGCGGCTCAACGCCATGTCGAGATAGAGAAATTCGGCGCCCGCGCGCTCCAGCCGAAGCAGATAATCGGTATCCTGGTTGACCTGGAGCTCGGGGTCGAACCGCACTTCGCGCCCGAGGTCGCCGCTGATCAGGAAGGTGCTCGTCTGCAGTACGCCGGCGCGCGCGTAGATGAATTCGGCGATGGCGTCGCCCGGCCGCAGCGGCGGCTGCGGGTAGTCGAACAGCTCGCCGCCGGCGACAAAGCTCGGTCGACACAAGACCACGACGCGGTCGCCGCCGTGTTCCATGGCGGCAGCGACCTGCCGGGCCAGCTTGTCGCGCAGCCAGAAATCGTCGGAATCGAGAAAGGCCAGGAAGTCCCCCGTGGCCAGGCCGGCACCGAGGTGCCTGCTGTAGCCGGCACCCCGCCGGCTCGAATTGCGCACCAAGCGGATGCGGGGGTCGCCGATGCTGCGGACCATCTCCGACGTGCCGTCGGTCGATCCGTCATCGACGACAATCAGCTCGAAGTTCCGGTAGGTCTGCGCCCGGACCGAGTCCAGCGCGCGCCGCAGCAGCCGGCACCGGTTGCGGGTCGGCACGATCACCGAAACCTTGGCTGTTCCGTCGAGCGGCAGTCGCGTCATAGCGGCGTGGGGCTCGTTCGTCCTTCGGTTCCGGTGCAACAATGGTAGGGGATACGCCACGACGGTCGAAGGCGACGATCGCCTCTCGCCGGAAGCCGCATCATGCCGCGGCCACCTCGACGAGAGAAGCAGCAGCCTCGTTTAATTTTCATGAACGGGTGCCTGCTGTCGCCGAACATTCGTCCACACCGCTCGCCGGTTTCAACGGGCGAATGCGGGCGAAGACGGTATCGGGTCGGCCGCGCCCATGGTCAGTGAACGACGCCCAGCAGCGGATCGACGCCGATCACATATGGATGCCCCGCCAGCAGCACCAGATAGGTCGCGATCGCGAGCCCCAATCGCCACCAGCCGATCTCGTGCCAGACCAACCGCTCGCGGCCGGTGAGCACGGCCGCGAAGGGCACGATTCCGACGCGCCGCCGGGCCGGCGGGCTCTGGCGATGGTTCTTGACCAGTGCGATCAGGGCGATCACCGCCATTCCGGCGAAGATCACCACGGTACGGGCTTCGCCGACGTTGAAAAGGTGAAGCAGAGCCCAGAGCGTGAGGGCCAGGCTGCCGGGAACGGTGGTGATCCGGTAGATCCCGTGCGGCAGGTCACCCCGCGGTCGCGTCGTCAGTCGGCCGATCAGCAGGAACACCGCCAACGGCATCAGGCCGATCGCCAGATACCGCGCCTCGTAGGTCGGAGTATAGAGCCACGGGCCTTCCGCTGCCCGATAGGCCCACACCACCAGCGCCAGCACGGCCAGGGACACGAGCGAGTAGGCGGCATAGAAGCCCCGATGCCCAAGCCGTACCATCAGCCATTTGCGCGGGCCCGGCGCCGAAGGCAGCACGTGGCTCAGGATCAGCAGTCCGGTCGCGCCGACGAGGAGCGCAAAGCTGATGCTCATCGTCTCCCCTGCCGTCTCGCCGTGCTGTTCCCGTGTCGGCCGGCCCCCTGTCGATCCGTCCGGGGCACCGTCGCCGTGCTCGACCGCCTGTCCGCCGGTTCGGGGGCGCGGCCGAACCCGACCGGCACGGCCTGGCCCTCAGTGGAGGTCGTGATACGTGGCGTCCACGTCGCGGCGTTCGGACGCCGCAAGCGCCGGCGCCTGGTTGCCGCCGACCGGCTTGCCGAACACGACCGTCTCCATCCCATACCCATGGCCGGCGAGCAGTCTATCAAGACTCCGATCATGTGTGCGCGGTGCTTGGGCAATCAGGATCCGGTCGCATCGCCGTTGCACTGCCGTCTCCTCGATCGCCTGCAACAATGCTCCGAGCACCGGGCCCGGATCGATCAGGTCGACGGCGACCAGGTGTCGAACGCGCAGGACGCGCCCGTGCCGCAGGTCACGGTCGACCTCGAACGAGAACAATCCTGCAATATAACCCTGCTCGTCGAAGGCCGCGAGCACTCCGGCGGACCTGCTCTTTGCCAGTCGGCGCGCATAGGCACGCCAGCGTGCCAAGGGTAAGGCGCGCAGCGCCGACTGGACCACGGGGAACGCCTGTTCCACTCGGTCCGCCGTCAAGGGGCGGATTACAAATCGTCGCACCGCGGCATCCCGTCTCTCGAATCTCATGATGCGCATGCTAAGTTCTTATGCAGGCCCGAACGTTGACTCAGGTCAAGCGGCAGCGAATTCATCGGCGCATACCGGATCCGATCCGGCGTTGAACGCGGTCGACCCGGAAACATTTGTATTCGAGTGAGACTGGCCGTCATGTTGGATGGTTTAGGCGTGCAGCTCAGAGTAAAACCGGATCCGGGACTACGGCGTGCGGGCGATCTGCGTATCGCCAACCTGCCCTCGCCCTGTTCCGTTTGCACGGTGCGCGGTCTCAGTATCTGCGCCCCGCTCGCGGCGGAAGACATGCACCATATGTCCGACATCGTCGCGGCTCGTAAGCTCGGCCCGGGCGATTCTCTGTTCGCCGAGGCCGAGCCCGCAGAGTTCCTTTATAACATCACCTCCGGGACCATGATGTCGTACCGTCTGCTGCACGACGGGCGGCGGCAGGTCACCGGGTTCCTGTTCCCGGGCGACTTTCTCGGCTTTGGCAGCGAGGCGGTGTACCGATACAGCGCCGAGGCGGTCACTGCGGCCACCTTGTGCCGATTCCGTCGCCGCGAGCTGCAGGCGGTCCTCGAGCGTTTCCCGGCGATGGAAAGGCGGTTGTTCGGCATGGCCAGCAACGAACTGGCAGCAGCCCAGGACCAGATGGTCCTGCTGGGCCGGAAGACGGCGCAGGAGAAGGTCGCCTCGTTCCTCCTGATGCTGTCGCAGCGGGCGACCCGCCGCGGTCAGCGACCGAACCCGGTTGCGGTGCCGATGAGCCGCGCACAGATCGGCGATTATCTCGGCCTCACGATCGAGACCACCAGCCGGATCTTCAGCAGACTGAAGGTCGACGGCATCATCAGGCCGCTGCCCGGCGACAAGGTGGAGATTCTCGACCGCGACCGTCTCGTCGGGATCGCCGACGGCCGTTGAATCGGATCGGGGCACCCTGGCCCGTCAAGGCGAGGTCTCGGGAGACCCCTTTGCCATCCGCCGCCGGACGACGGCGTCGATGAACGCGATGCCGGGCGTGTCGCTGTCCTGGAGCTTGCCCAGTACGGTCGCCCACGCACTGCTCTCATTGTCGGCGAGGAAATCGCGGAGCGCTGCGGCGACGTAATCGCCGGCCGTCGTGTCGTGCCGCTCGGCGGCGTCGCGCAGGCGGGCGGTCAGGACCGGGTCGCGCGCCGCGATCTCGGCGAGGAAGGCGTCCTGCTGCCGGAAGGCCGCCTTGATCAGGGTACCGAGAAGCATGGCACTACTACTCCTTGGCGGCGCCGGCCGCCGCCTGCACGAAATCGCGGATGTTCAGACGCGCGCCGCCGCAGCCGGACTCGCCTGGCGCGGCCCGTTCGCCCATCGGCCGCGCCTGTCCGCGCACTACGGCGAACTGGCCCGCCCCAGGGTCGAAGGCCAGGAGCTCGCCCGCGCGCAGGCCGAAGTACCACGCGTGCAGCACGAGCCTGCCGGTTTCAACCCGCTCCCGGATCCAGGGAAAGGTCATCAGGTTGCGTACGGAGCAGAGCAAGCTCGCCTGCTCCAGGACCATCTGCCGGGTGTCGCCCTCGAGTGACGTGCGCGCGACCTCGTCGCGGGCCTCCGCGGCCACCGCGACCCAGTCGGACATGAACTCGAACGGCCGGCTCTCCGGCGCCGCGAGCGCGCCGATGCCGCCGCACATCTCGTGTCCCAGCACGACGATGTGCTCGACCTGGAGTCCGCGAACCGCAAACTCGATCGCGCTGCTGGTACCGTGGCGGCGCCCGTCCGGTTCGTACGGCGGCACGAGCGCCGCCACGTTGCGCACGATGAAGATATCGCCCGGTTTGGCGCGGGTCAGGATGGCCGGATCGACCCGGCTGTCGGAACAGGCGATGACCAGCACCTTGGGCCGCTGCCCCGCTTGCACCAGTTCGCCGAACAAAGCCGGACGCCGCTCGAAATATTGCTGGCGGAAGCTCTCGAAGCCGTCGAGCAGGCGTTGCAGCGGATTGGGCATCGGTGCCCCTTGTCATTGCACCAGCGGGCTCTCCGCGGCTTCGAGCGCGAAGCCGGTGATCGCGGCGCGCCCGGCCAGGAGCTGGATATACTGCCGCACCGCACGCGTCCAGGCCGCTTGCCGCAGATATGCGGCGATCCGGTCCCGCACCGCCTCGAACGGCTGCGTCTCGCCCAACTGGCGCCGGTCGAGCCGCAGCACGTGATAGCCGTGCCGCGACGGCACGGGTACGGCGCACAGCGTCCCGGGCTCGACATGGTAGAGGAAGGTTTCGAACTCGGGATTGGTCTCCCCCGGGGCGATCTGGCCGAGGCTCCCGCCATTCTCGCGGGACGGGCAGGCGGAAAGCGCGGCCGCGAGTTCCGCGAAGCGCTGCGGTTCCCGCAGCAGAATCCCGATCGCCTCCTCGGCATTACGCTTGGCCGCGGCCCGCGCCTCGGCATCCTCCGGGTGTGCCGGGAACAGGATGTGCGCCGCCTCGAACAGGTCTTGCGCCCGGAACCGTTTGCGGTTGCGCTCGTAGTAGCGGCGGCAGGCGGCATCGTCCGGCTCGGGTGAGCGGACTTCCCGGCGCAGCAGTGCCTCGACCGTCTCCTCCGCCCCTGCGGCCTCGACGCCGAGCTCCGCCGCGCGCTGGAGGAGTAGCTGTCGGACGACGAGCGTCCGCGCGGCCTCGTGCCGTGCCTCGTCGAGCGAGGCGGCCGGGTGATACTGCACCTCCATGGCCACCTCCTCCTCGGTGATCTCGACGCCGTTCACGGTGATCGCCATGGCCGAGCCCCCTATGCCCGCCGCAACCGCGTCCGCACGATCTGGTAGCGGCGGCCCAGATACCAGACCGGGGCGCTCCAGACATGCACGAGCCGCGTGAAGGGGAAGACGAGGAAGATCGTCAGCCCCAGGACGATGTGGGCCTTGAACACCCAGTGCGAGTCGGCGACGAACGCCGCAGCGTGCGGCCGGAACGTGACGATGTGCTGCGCCCAGGCCATGAACTTCACCATCTCCGCACCGTCGAGATGGTCCAGCGAGACGAAGATGGTGGACAGCCCGAGCAGGAGTTGCGCGAAGAGCAGTACGAGGATCGCCGTGTCGCCGACGCTGCCGGTCCTGCGGATGCGCGGGTCGAACAGGCGCCGGTGCAGCAGCAGGCTGATCCCCGCCAGCATCGTCAGGCCGAACAGTCCCCCGGCGACGATGGCCAGAAGCTGCTTGAACTCGTGCGTGATGCCGAGGGCGTCGAACACGGCGATCGGCGTCAGCAGCCCGACGAAATGGCCCGCGAAGATTCCGAGAACGCCGATGTGGAAGAGGTTGCTCCCCAGCACGAGCTGGCCGCGACGCAGAAGCTGGCTCGACCCGCTGCGCCAGCCGTACTGGTCGCGGTCGAAGCGGATCAGGCTGCCGACCAGGAACACGGTGAGGGCGATGTAAGGATAGAGTCCGAACAGCGCCTGGTTCAGGGCGTCGTTGGCGGTTTCCATGGTTCAGGCCTCCCGAGGCCGGACGGTGGCTCCGGCGCCGCTGGACAGCGGCGGTCGGGCATATCGGCAGTCGCCGAGCGCGGCGCCTGCTCCGAAGGTGACCGGTTCCTCCTGCCATTCCGCATCCGGGTCGGCAGGATCGGCCGGCGCATTCTCCAGGATCGCGGCCACCGCAGCGCGATCGGCCTCCCGCCCGGCGAGCGCGACCAGCGCCCCGACCGCTGCGGCATACGGGCTGCCGCGCTCGGTCAGCCGCAGCCGCAGCGCCTCCAGCACTGCGGCCGCATCGTCGAGATAGGCCCGCGCCGCCGGCCCGGGAATCTGCGACAGGAACTCGCAGAACAGCGGCAGATAGTCGGGCATTTCCGGGCTTGCCAGCTCGAAGCCGTGAAGCCGGTAGGCGGTGGCGAGATCGACCATCGCCTGGCCGCGGTCGCGCGATTCGCCGTGGACGTGCTCGTAGAGATGCAGCGAGAGCCGGCGCGTGCGGTCGAACAGCGCCACATACTCTTCCTGCAGCGTCATCAGGTCGCGTGTGCGCAGCCACCGGATGAGCGGCTCGATCTCCGACCGGGCCGCGGTCGGGATCGTCTCCTCGCGGCGGATGCAGGCCGCGATCTCCTCCAGCGCGGCCAGCATGTCTTCGGTCGGATAGTCGAGGAGGGCTCCGATCGCCTTGAGCGCCTTCATCGCATGACCTCCGCGGGGTCTTTCGGCCGCTTCGTCTTGGGCATACCGAACAGGCTGGCGCCGCCGATCCCGGTGGAGCAGCCGTTGCCGAAGCTGAAGCCGCAGGAGCCGCGCATGTCGAACGTATCCTCGGCATGCTCGCGGTGGGTGGTCGGGATCACGAAGCGGTCTTCGTAGTCGGCGATCGCCAGGAGCTTGTACATCCGCTCGACCTCGGCCTGGGTGAGGCCGACCTGCCGGAGGACAGCGTCGTTGGTGCGGCCCTCGACATGGCGGTCGCGCATGAAGATCCGCATCGCGAACATCCGGCGGATCGCCGCGACGACCGGCTCCTCCTTGCCCGCGGTCAGCAGGTTGGCGAGGTACTTCACCGGCACCCGCAGCGAAGCCACGTCGGGGATCTCGCCATCGAACCCCAGGATTCCCCGCTCGGCGGCGTTCTGGATCGGC
>CAZVAR010000113.1:12284-12586 GCA_964625225.1 uncultured Alphaproteobacteria bacterium
GCGAGAGCGGCGGCACGTACCAGACCATCGGCAGCGTGCGGTATTCGGGATGCAGCGGGAAGGCGATCTTCCACTCCATCGCCATGCGATAGACGGGCGATCGGCGGGCCGCTTCGATCCAGCTCTCCGAAATTCCGTCGCGCCGCGCCGCCTCGATCACCTCGGGGTCGTCCGGGTCGAGGAAGATCTTGAGCTGCGCCTCGTACAGATCCTGCTCATCCGGCGTGCTCGCCGCCTCCTCGATCCGATCGGCGTCGTAGAGCACGACGCCGAGATAGCGGATGCGCCCGACGCAGGTCTCC
>CAZVAR010000114.1:0-7522 GCA_964625225.1 uncultured Alphaproteobacteria bacterium
CGCCCGGCCGCCGCGCGCCGCGATGCCCGCCTGCACGGCCGCGGCGTCCTCGACCGACCGGTTGCAGTGGATGCAGACGAACCAGCCGTCCGCGGCCAGCGCCTCGGCGATCGCGCGGCCGACCCGCCGCGCCGCGCCCGTCACCAGCACGGCTTTCGGACCCCCCGCCGGACTCGTCACCATCCTTCCTCCCGATCGGGGCGGCACCGCGGGCTTCCGCCACCCCCGGACCGCGTATCGCTGCCACCCGCCCCCGGCGCCGGCCGTGGCTTGCGCCGGCCGGCCCGCGGGGCCGCGATCCCGTTGCGCTCGCCGGGCTCCGCACTCATGGTAAGCGGCCCATTAAACTTCACCGGAATCGCCCGCCCTTTGCGTCTATACTCAAAACTCCGTTGAGCCTTCTTCGATTCTGTCGATGCGATAAATTTTGTATTTACAATTTCGTGTCAATCTCGTTCATTGACATTCGGTTGCGATCGCGCCGCAGGCTCCGCGCTGCGTGTCGACCGGCAGGATTCGGGAGTTCCCTATGCAGCAACAGCACATCGATCTAGGCTTCGTGCTCGGCAACACGCTCGCGGATCTGAGCTGGACCGGCTTCACCTTCGTCTGCGCCCTCGGGCTGATCGGCCTGCTTTGGTGCGTGCTGCCATTTGCCGTGTTCGGCGTCAAGCGCCGTCTCGACGCGATCGAGAACGCGCAGCGCCATCAAACCGAGCTCCTGATCGCCGAGTTGCGCCGCGCCAACGAGATCCTGACCCGGCGTATCGGCGGCTCGGCATCGGCGGAAGGAACCGACCCGTGGCACGGCGTTCCGGCCCAGGCTGCCGCGCCGGCAGCAGGCGCCGCTGCAGCCGGCCTGCGCCCCGCCGCGCTCGCTGCGGGCCAGCGCCCGCCCGCGGAGCCGCTCGCCCCCGTCCTGGTCCAGGCGACCCAGTACGAGCCCTATCCCGACGATCCGCGCCCCGAGGCGCCGACTCCACGGCGCGAGCTGCGCTGGAGCCGCTTCGGCCAGTCACGGTCCAGCGGCTCCGTCGCCTGAGCCGACGCCGCCACGTACCCGGCGTACATTGCACGGCGCGGCCCGCCGAGGTGCGGTTCGCGCCTTTCGTGCATCCGGCCGCTGCCTTCCCGCTATCGCGTCGATGCCGGGCGGTGCATGATCGGCCGACATCGAACGCCAGTAGGGAGATCGGCGTATGCAGGTGAGGATGGACGGGCGTACCGCCCTGGTGACCGGCGGCAGCCTTGGCCTCGGCCGGGCGATGGCACGGCGGTTCGTCGAAGCCGGCGCCTCGGTCGCGATCGTCGCGCGGCGGCCCGAGGTGCTGGAGGAAGCCAAGCGGGAGATCGCCGAAGCCGGCCCGGGCCGGGTCGAGGCCTATCCGTGCGACGTGAGCGATGCGGCGGCCGTGCAGTCGATGTTCCAGTCCGTCGAGCGCGATTTCGGCCGGGTCGATATCCTGGTCAACAATGCCGGGACGTCACGGACCGGACGCTTCGAGGAGATCACCGACGAAATCTGGCAGGCGGATTTCGACCTGAAGCTGTTCGCGGCGATCCGCCTCTGCCGGCTCGCTCTGCCCGGCATGAAGGCGCGGCGCTGGGGCCGCATCATCAATGTCCTGAACATCGGCGCCAAGGCGCCGAGCGCCGGCTCGGCGCCGACCAGCGTCACCCGGGCCGCCGGCATGGCGCTGACCAAGGTGCTGGCCGGTGAGGGCGCACCGCACAACGTGCTCGTGAACGCCCTCTGCACCGGCTACATCGTCAGCGACCAGTGGGTTCGCCGGCACGCCCGCGAAGCGGCGGACCAGCCCTTCGAGACCTTCCTGGAGGAGCGTGCGAAGCGGTTGGCCGTCCCCCTCGGCCGCTTCGGAAGCGCGGAGGAGTTCGCCAATCTGGCCTGCTTCCTGGCCTCCGACGCCGGCTCCTATATTACCGGCACCGCCATCAATGTGGATGGCGGCCGCTCGCCGGTCGTCTGACGCCGACGATCAGGACGGCGAGGCCTCCGGGCTGGCAGCGGCGGTCCGGAGGCGACGACGCTGCGGCTCGCCCTGCGGGAACCGTGCCCGCAGCGTCGCTGACCGAACCGCCGAGGGGGTGTGAACGCTCGAATATTCGATGTCGGCCACCAGCTCCCGCGCCGACGAACGGGGCTCCCGGCCCACATAGAAGTCGACCTTACTCGACTGCTCGGGCGGAACCTCGAGATCGATCGCGAGCACGTCCGAGATTTCGCTCGATTCGTATGTCGACGAGCGGCTCCGACTCGGCGCGTCCGAGAGGAAGAACACGCCGCGCTCATGGTTCTGGATCACCAGTGAGCGGAGCAGGACCGGGCGATCGCTCGGGTTATGCGCCAGCAGCGCGGCCCGCAGCGTGTCCGTTTCCATCACCTCGTCCTCGAACTGGATCTCAAACCAGGGCTCCGCGTTGCGCGGAGCGCGGTATCCCAGCACCAAGGCGCAGAGCACACCCACCGCGCCGACGACCGCCGCCAGGATCTCGAGCCACTCGATCATCACGTCCTCCACCGCAGCAGCAGGGCACCCGCGTGCTGTACCGCGCCCTCCTCATTGCTCGGACCGGCTCCGCACCACCCCGATACCGCAGGACCTGCCCGCGTACGGGGCAGAGATCGGCGAACCGCGATCCTCTTTCGAGGAAGGTGACGAAAGTAGCGTGAAATTAGCGTTTTCGCGTGGGCTATCAAGAATTAAGCCCACGTGCAGGAGGGTAGGCCTGCCCGTGCACCGGCGCGGAACTACCGCAACAGCGGTACCACGATGGAGAGGATACCGGCCCAGATGGAAAAGTTCACGGTCAGGGCCAGCCACATCAACAGGCGACGGCTCGGCCGCCAGCGCGCACCGCCTCCCCGACCGGCATACTCCGCCGGCGCTGCCACCGCCTTGACCATCGGATCCCCCCGTTTATGCTTTGGATCAGACGGTAGCAGCGTACACCGAAATCGTCAAAAAAAGATTGACGATCCTCAACGCGGCGCCGGCGGCCGCCCCGCTCCGGCCGGCACCGTGCTTCCGGTCAGGCGCCCGCCGGCGATGCGACCTTTTCGTCGCGGCCCTCGGCCTTGGCCGGCTCACGCGTACGCGCCGCCTCGGCCGGCCGCTTCGCGCCGTCTTTGGACAGGACTTCCGTGTCGCCCGCGATCTCGCCGCCCGCCTCGATGGCGATCTGGCCGTAACGGATCTTCCCGGAGACCTTGCCGGTCGAATGGATCGTCAGCCGCTCGCGCGCGGTCAGGTCGCCCTCGAACCGGCCGCGGACATGGGCACTGTCGATCTCCACCTTGCCGACGAACACGCCACCCTCGGCGATCTCGATGATCCGGCTCCGCATCGACGCTTCGACATGGCCTTCGACGACCAGCGTATCGCAGTCGGCAATCTCACCCTTGAGGCGAATATTGCGGCCGACGATCAGCTTGCTGCCTTCCTTCTCCGGATCCTCCGCCGCCATTGCTCCGGCCGGGCCGGGCATGCCCGGGCGGATGCCGCCCTCACCGATGCCGCGATAGTTCGGATAGTTCGGAACTGGGGTCTTCAACTCGGCCATGGTCACTCCTTGCTGCGGTTCGGCCCTGGCCGGCGCCGCGCCGCCCTGATTCCCTGCCTCCGGGGACGGATCCCGGGCCGGTGCTGCCGTCTCGCGGGGATATGCCGGCGCCGGCCATTTCTTATCCTCGCCGTCCGTCCTCGTTCCCAGGGGCTTGCCGAAAAGCGTGGGTTTCTTCATCTGCAACTCGCAAAGGTCCGATCGCTGCCTTCCGATTCGGGCGCAGCATCGCCAGCGGCAGCACTACACCGTGCACCGGCCAGTCGCGACGCGACCTACGATGGTGCCTGAATCAAAATCTCAGAGGCAATTCGGCGTGAACGCCTCCACCGACACGTTTGCGGGCGATAACATCAGAAATCGAGAGCGGACGCAATCGAAGTGATCGGCGTCGCGGAACTTTCTGGGGATACTGGCCCCATCCCCGGGCGCCCGAAAAAGACGGCGCTCGAGCCTCCGATGCGTCCAGTGCCGCCCTATAGTTAGTTCTGCGTGTCCGCGGTTCGTTCCGGGGCCGTGGGCGCGAACAGGGAGCCGAGGAGGGATCGCGCCGTGACCACACTGAAGGAGTTCGAAGCGGCCCTGCGCGAGCGCGGGATGGAGGAGGCGCTTGCGATCCTGGAGGCGCTGCGCCGGCGGGACCGGGCGCGACGATCGGCCGCGCCAGCCCGACGTATCGTCGGGCGCCGGATGACGCCGGAACTGGCCCGGCAGATTCTCAATCTCCACGAGACGACCGGTATGACGCAGCAGGAGATCGCGTTCCGGCTCGGGGTGAATCAGGGACGCGTCAACGAGGTGGTCAAGCACGGCAAATGGCTGAGCGGGGCCCCGGATGCCCCCGAGGCGATCGCACGCGACCGTGCGCTCGAACGGGCGGCCCGTGCGGCCGGGCGGAGCCGTCGCGAAGCCGGGCGGCGGGAGGGCGAGCAGGCGCACCGGCCGCGACCGGCCCGCCGGCCAAGCTTGCCGCGCGGCCGCGACAGCGGCGCACAGCTCGTTCTGGGCGATCTTTGATACCGGACTGCGGGCCCGCGCGCCGGCGACATCCGAGCCGGCGCCGGTGACGGCGACCGGAATCCGGCCGGCACGCCTCCCCGATCCGGGGCGGAACATTGTATTTTTTCCGCCTATATGTTAATAGTCCGTCTGTCGTATCCGCGTGAAGAGTGAGGACGGGCGATGATGTCGGTCGCCGCTCGGATGCGTGTCTCGCCTCCCGGTATTCTGTCGTGCCCGGTATTGTCGTGACGGAGGCGATCACGGGATCGCCGGCCGGCGGAAGACGGCAAGGGCGGGTGTCTCCACCGGGATGGCCGGGCTCTGTCCCGCATCAACCCCCATGGATCCCCACCACACCCCCATGAACCCCCACGAAACCCCATCGCCGACGGACGGCGCGCACAGCCGGTCGGCATGCCGAGGTCGGCGACCGTGAGCTTCGCCACGCGGATCCGGGAGGTGCCGCTGCCGGCGAGCGAGCAGGCGCGCGAGACCCATCGCGCCGCCTGGCGGCAGGCCGTCGAGCGTACTGGCGACGCCGCCCTGGTCCGGCGCGCCGCGGCGATCGAGGCCGAGACCGCCCTCCGGGACTTGCTGGACGGCATCTTCGGCTGCAGCCCCTTCCTGTCGGCGTCCCTCGCCTCCGACCCGGCCTTCGCCTGCGATCTCTTAGAGCACGGCCCGGACGCGGTGCTGCCGCCGGTCCTCGCGGAACTGCGGGCCGTGCCGGCCGCGCCGACGACGACCGAGCGGGTGATGGGCGCGCTGCGGTGCGTGAAGCGACGGGCGGCGCTCGCCGTGGCCCTCGCCGATCTCAGCGGCGTGTGGGGTCTGGATCGGGTGACCGGTGCGCTGTCGGAACTGGCCGACAGCGCGGTCGACGCTGCTTTGGCGCATCTCCTGCAGGAGGCAGCCGGGCTCGGCCGGATCGAATTGGCGCACCCCGACGACCCCTTAAGGGAATCGGGCGTCATCGTCCTCGGCATGGGCAAGCTCGGCGCGTTCGAGCTCAATTATTCCAGCGATATCGATCTGATCCTCCTCTACGAGGACGAGCGCATCCGGACCCGCGACCCCGACCGGCTCAATCGGATCTTCGTCCGTATCGCCCGAGCGCTGGTGCAGATCCTCCAGGAGCGGACGGCGGACGGCTATGTCTTCCGGACTGACCTGCGGCTTCGGCCCGATCCCGCCTCGACGCCGCTCGCCATGTCGACACGTGCCGCGGAGGCGTACTACGAGAGCATGGGGCAGAACTGGGAGCGCGCCGCAATGATCAAGGCGCGCGCCGCCGCGGGCGATATCGCAGCCGGCGAGGCCTTCCTGCGCCACCTGCGACCGTTCGTCTGGCGGCGCAGCCTCGATTTCGAGGCGATCCGCGACATTCACTCGATCAAGCGCCAGATCAACGCCTTCCGCGGCGGCAAGGCCATCGCGGTCGCCGGCCACAATATCAAGCTCGGGCGCGGCGGCATCCGGGAAATCGAGTTCTTTTGCCAGACCCAGCAACTGATCTGGGGTGGCCGTGACCCGAGCCTGCGCGTGCGTGCCACCTGCGCTGCGCTCGATGCCCTCACCGCCTCCGGCCATGTCGCGCCGGCGGCCCGGGACGAGCTGCAGCGGGCCTACCGCTTCCTGCGACGCGTCGAGCACCGGCTGCAGATGATCGCCGATCAGCAGACGCACAGCCTTCCCCCGGAAGAGGGGCTGCCGGCGGTTGCCCGCTTCATGGGCTATGCCGAGACGGCGCAGTTCGCCGCCGATCTGCGGCGCGAACTCGAATGCGTCGAGGGGCATTATGCCCGGCTGTTCGAGGGCGAAGCGCCGCTCGGCGGCAGCGGCAGCCTCGTCTTCACCGGCACCGACGATGATCCCGACACGCTGCGTACGCTTGCGGACATCGGCTATCACGAGCCTGCGACCGTCGCGGCAATCGTGCGGGGTTGGCATCACGGCAGGGTAAGGCCGACCCGCAGCGTGCGCGCGCGCGAGATCCTGACCGAGCTCATGCCCACCCTACTCGGCGCCTTTGCGCGAACCCCCGATCCGGACCTCGCGCTGCGCAAGTTCGACGCCTTTCTCGGCCGCTTGCCGGCGGGGGTCCAGCTCTTCTCATTGTTCCAGTCCAATCCCGGCCTGCTCGACCTCGTCGCCGAGATCATGGGCAGCGCTCCGCATCTCGCGGACCATCTCACCCGGCACCCGGTCGTACTCGATGCCGTCCTCGAGGCGGACTTCTTCGCGCCGCCGCCCGGCCTGTCGGCAATGCAGGAGGAAATAGCGGCCGCGCTGAGCCAGGCGATCGACTTCCAGGACGTGCTCGACGCGGTACGGCGCTGGACTAACGACCGCAAGTTCCAGATCGGTGTACAGCTCCTCCGCGGCATGCTCGACCCGCGGGATGGTGCCCGCGCCCTCTCCGACGTGGCGGACGCGGTGATCGGCGCGCTTCAGCCGGCCGTCGAGCGCGAGTTCGCGGTGCAGCATGGCGGCTTCCCGGACGGCGGCATGGCGGTGCTCGCGCTCGGCAAGCTCGGCAGCCGCGAACTGACCTTCGCTTCGGACCTCGATCTCGTGGTCCTCTACGACGTGCGGGACGGGAGTGACGCGTCCGACGGTCCTAAGCCGCTGGCGGCCGGAACCTATTTCATTCGCTTGACCCAGCGCCTGCTGACCGCGATCAGCACGCTCACCGGCGAGGGCGCGCTGTTCGAGGTCGACCTGCGGCTGCGCCCTTCCGGCAACGACGGACCGCTCGCGGTCCATGTCCGAGGCTTCGAGGATTATCAGCGCAACTCGGCCTGGACCTGGGAGCACATGGCACTGACCCGCGCCCGCACCGTTGCCGGAGACGCCGCCTTCCGCGCAGTCGTCGATGCCGAAATCGAGGCGATCCTGGACTTGCCAAGGAGTCGCCGGAAGATTGCCGCCGACGCAC
>CAZVAR010000114.1:7532-12552 GCA_964625225.1 uncultured Alphaproteobacteria bacterium
ACTGACCCGCGCCCGGCTCGTCACCGGCCCGCCGGCGCTGCGGGCACGGATCGAGGCGATCTGCCGCGAGGTTCTGACCGCGTCGCGCGACCCGGACCGGCTGCTGCGGGACGTGGCGGAGATGCGGTTGCGCATGGCCCGCAGCCAGGGCACGCCCTCTCCCTGGTCGATAAAGCATCGGCGCGGCGGGCTGATCGACGTCGAGTTCATCGCGCAGTACCTGATCCTGCGCCATGCCCACGCGCATCCGGAGATCGTCACCGGGGACACCGCAGAGGCGTTCCGGCGGCTCGCCGCGGCCGGTCTGCTCGACCCGCAGACGGCCGCGGAGCTGATCGAGGCGGCAGACCTGTGGCAGCGGCTGCAGATGATGCTGCGGCTGACCGGCCGCGGCCGCTTCGACGAGGCGACCGCGCCGCCGGCGCTGAAGGCGCTGCTCGCGAAGGCGGGCGGCTGCGTTGACTTCGAGGCGCTGAAAGTCAGAATCGACGCATTGTCGGAGCGCACGCATCGGCACTTCGAAAGGCTGATCGCGCTTCCGGCCGAACGTCTCGACAGCTCTTCCCGTGGAGTGGATGCATGACGGTCGACGTGGGCCAACCCGCGCCCCCCTTCTCGCTCGCGACCGACGGCGGCGGCGAGGTCTCGCTGGAATCGCTGCGCGGCCGCAAGGTCGTCCTCTACTTCTATCCGAAGGACGACACCTCCGGCTGCACCAAGGAGGCGTGCGGCTTTCGTGACGCCCTGCCCGACTTCTCCGCGGCCGGCGCCGAAGTGATCGGCGTCTCGCCGGACAGCGTCGCAGCGCACGACCGGTTCAAGGCGAAGTATGGCCTGCCCTTCCGGCTCGCCTCCGACCCCGATCACAAGGTCGCCGAAGCCTACGGCGTCTGGGTCGAGAAGAGCATGTACGGGCGCAAGTATATGGGGATCGAGCGCTCGACGTTTCTGATCGACGAAGAGGGACGGATCGCCAAGGTCTGGCGCAAGGTCAAGATCCCCGGGCATGTAGAAGCGGTGCTCGCGGCCACCCGCGCCTGAGACCGCACCCCGCCTCTCGCGATTTGCGATGCAGTCCGCGAAGCGCGTCGCAAGGCGCGGCGGCCGCCGCGCCACGCTGCGGCCGATTCGCGGGCGCACCGTTCCTGGCATCGCCCTTGCTAAGCCGATGGCGAATTCGGACTATGCCGATCGGCGGCAGCCCCTTCTTCCTTCGAGGTCCCGCGATGACGACGGTGCTTATTCTTGCCTCTATCTTCGTGGTCGTCACCCTCTGGGGAATGACGCCCTTCGCCCTGTTCGGCGTGCGGCAGCGCCTCGACCGCATCGTCGTGGCGCAGCGTCGCCATGCCGAGGACGTGGCCGCGATCCTGCGCGAGACCAACGCCCTGCTGCAGGCCGGCGCCCACCGGCTGTTCGACGACGCGCCGCGGACCGACCGCACGCTCCTGGTCCGGAACGGCGGCATCCGCCACCACGCCTGAGGGTCAGCCGGACGGCTGCTCCTCGCGCCGGCTGGTCGCCTTCGCGGCCAGCGCGGCGGCCAGGAAGTCGTCGATCTCACCGTCGAGGACTGCGGGCGCGTTGCCCTTCTCGACCCCGGTCCGCAGGTCCTTGACCATCTGGTAGGGCTGCAGGACGTATGACCGGATCTGGTGGCCCCAGCCGATGTCGGCCTTGGTGGCTTCCTGGGCCTGTGCTTCCTCCTCGCGCTTCTTCAACTCCAACTCGTAGAGCCGCGCCTTCAGCATCGCCATCGCCGTCGCGCGGTTGCGGTGCTGCGAGCGATCGTTCTGGCACTGAACGACGATCCCGGTGGGTATGTGGGTGATCCGCACCGCGCTGTCGGTCCGGTTCACGTGCTGCCCGCCGGCGCCGGAGGCGCGGTAGGTGTCGATCCTCAGGTCCTTGTCGAGCACCTCGACCGCGATGTCCTGGTCCACGACCGGATACACCCAGACCGAGGCGAAGCTGGTATGGCGACGCGCCTGCGAGTCGAAGGGGGAGATCCGGACCAACCGATGGACGCCGCTCTCCGTCTTAAGCCAGCCATAGGCATTGTCGCCGCTGATGCGCAGCGTCGCGGACTTGATCCCCGCCTCGTCGCCCGGACTCTCTTCGAGCCATTCCACCTTGAAGCCGTGATGCTCGGCCCAGCGGATGTACATGCGCAGCAGCATCTGCGCCCAGTCCTGCGCCTCGGTGCCGCCGGCACCGGCGTGGACCTCGAGATAGCAATCGTTGGCGTCCGCCTCGCCGGAAAGTAGGCTTGCGACCCGGGCGCGCTCGACGCGGCCGTGCAGTTCGCGCAGCGCGGCCTCGCCCTCCGCCACGGCGGCGTCGTCCCCCTCCGCCTCGCCGAGTTCGATCAGCGTCAGGGCGTCGTCGAGCGCCCGCTCGTGCGCGCGATAGTCCCTGATCGCCGAGTCGAGCCGGTTACGCTCACGCATCAGCTTCTGCGCCGCGTCCGGATCCTCCCAGAGGTCGGGATCCTCGGCCAGCGCATTCAGCTCGTCCAGGCGGGAGAGAGCCTGATCCCAGTCAAAGATGCCTCCGGAGCAGGGTCAGAGACTCGCGGATCTCGTCGGCGAGGGCTTCGGTTTCGGCACGCATGGCAAAGGCTCCCGGGCTTCGGTAATCGACATTGGTAGACGGGATCTGGACGTTCAGTACAGGCCGCCGAGGCCGGGCGGCGAGACCGTGGCCGGCGGCCGGTATACGGGCGCCCCGTCCGCCGGCGCCGATCCGGACCTTTCGGGCGGGTAGGCGACCCCGTCGTAAGCCGGCCAGCCGTAGTGGCCGCCGTAGGGAATGCCACCGACGTCGGACAGCACCTCCGGCGCCATCTCCGAGGCAGCCTCCGCACCAAGGATCGGCCCCCGGTAACGCGGCTCGGTGCCGGGCTTGAAGGCTTCCAGGATCACGTCGGTGTCGCCGGCCGAGGCGAGCAGGCCCGTCGAGCGGCTGACCCGCACCAGGCGAACACCGGCTGGGACCCGGAACGGCCTCGCCGGGATCAGCTCCAGCGCGTCTTCCATGAAATCGCGAAAGATCGGAGCGGCAACGCTGCTGCCGGTCTCGCGCGGTCCGAGGCTTCGCGGCGTGTCGAAGCCGACGAAGACGCCAGCGACCAGGTCCGAGGAGAAGCCGACGAACCAGGTATCGAAGCTGTCGTTGGTCGTCCCGGTCTTGCCGGCCAGAGGCTTGCCGGCCATCCGTACGCCCGTGCCGGTGCCGCGCTCGACGACGCCCTGCAGGATCGAGACGATCTGATAGACGCTGATCGGATCGGCGAGCTGCTCCCGCGCATCCGGCAGTTCCGGGACGAACTGCGCGGACGCATCGGCGCCCTGGCAGGCGGCGCACGGCCGGTCGTCGTGCCGGAAGATGGTTCGGCCGGTCCGATCCTGGACGCGGTCGATCAGGGTCGGCTCGATGCGCTTGCCGCCGTTGGCGAGCATGCCGTAGGCGGCGGTCAGCCGCAGCAGCGTCGTCTCTCCGGCACCGAGCGACATGGACAGCATCCGCGGCATCCGGTCGAACACGCCGAACGCCTCCGCATAGCGCGCGACCGTGCCGATCCCGATACTGTCGGCCAGCCGGACCGTCATGAGGTTGCGCGACTTCTCGACGCCGAACCGCAGCGTGGCCGGGCCGGAATAATCGCCCGAATAGTTCTTCGGCTGCCACAGCCCGAGTCCCGGGCCCTGGTCGATGGCGATCGGCGCATCCATGATGATGCTGGACGGAGTAAAGCCGTTCTCCAGCGCGGCGAGATAGACGAACGGCTTGAACGCCGATCCGGGTTGACGCCTGGCCTGGGTCGCGCGATTGAACTGACTGCGCTCGGGCGTGTAGCCACCGGAGATCGCGAGCACGCGCCCGGTGTGCGGGTCGAGCGCCACCAGGGCGCCGTCGATCGCCGGAATCTGCCGCAAACCGTAGGCGCCGCGCCCGCCCGCCTCACCGGGCAGACGCTCGACCGCCACGACGTCGCCCACCGAGAGCACGTCGGCCGGCCGCCTCGGTGCCGGCCCGACCCGTTCGCCTTCACGCCAGGGCCGTGCCCAGCGCATCTCCGCGAAGGGGATGGTCCCGCCGCGGCCATCCTTGAAGCCGATCGTTGCGGCGCTGTCGGAGAGCGCGGTGACGACGGCCATTTCCCAGTCGCCCAATGCCGGCGGGCGCGGAACCGCCGCCAGCGCCTGCGCCCAGTCACCCGATACCGAGATCCGCGCCAAAGGACCCCGCCAACCGTGCCGACGGTCATAGGCGATCAACCCGGCACGCAGCGCATCGCGTGCCATCCGCTGCAGGCGGGGGTCGAGCGTGGTGCGCACCGACAGGCCGCCTTCGTAGAGCGCCTTTTCACCGAACCGGCCGATCAGCTCGCGGCGGACCTCCTCAGCGAACCATTCGGCGGTGACCATCTCGGTCTCGTTGCGGCGTCGGACCACCAGCGGCTCCGCCCAGGCCTTCTCCGCCTGCTCCTCCGTGATCCGGCCGTCCTCCAGCATCCGGCCGATGACCCAGTCGCGCCGGTCCTTCGCGACCTGCGGCCGCGTGATCGGGTTGTAGTTGTTCGGCGCCTTCGGCAGCGCGGCGAGGAACGCCGCCTCGGCGATGCTCAGATCGTCGACCGATTTGTTGAAATAGTTCATAGCCGCCGCGGCGACGCCGTAGGAGCCGAAACCGAGATAAATCTCGTTGAGATACAGCTCGAGGATCCGGTCCTTGCTGAACGCCTGCTCGATCCGGAAGGCGAGAATGGCCTCCTTGATCTTGCGCGTAATCGACAGCTCGTTGCTGAGCAGGAAGTTCTTGGCGACCTGCTGGGTGATCGTCGAACCGCCGACCGGTCGGCGATCGGAGGCCATGTTGTACAGATTGGTGATCAGCGCGCGCACCACGCTCATCACGTCGACGCCGGGATGGCTGTAGAAGTTCTTGTCTTCGGCGGCGAGGAACGCGTCGATCACGTAGAGCGGGATCACCTCGATCGGAACGAAGAGCCGGTGCT
>CAZVAR010000115.1:0-12440 GCA_964625225.1 uncultured Alphaproteobacteria bacterium
ACCTGGTTGAACGAGGCGTGGCCGTTCATCTGCCGCAGGGGCTGAACGGTGACACCCGGCTGCTCGATATCCAGAATGAAGAAGCTGAGCCCCTTGTGCTTCGGCACGTCCCAGTCGGTGCGGGCCAGCAGCAGCCCGTACTGGGCGTGGTGGGCGCTGGTGGTCCAGACCTTCTGGCCGTTGACGACCCACTTGTTGCCCCTGAAGTCCGCGCGCGTCGTCGCCCCGGCCAGGTCGGAGCCGCTGCCCGGCTCGCTGAAGAGCTGGCACCAGGTGTCCTCGCCGGTGAGGATACGGCGCAGGAACTTCTCCTTCTGCATGCGGGTGCCGTGCGCCAGCAGGGTCGCGGCGGCGAGATTGCGGATGCCGGTGCGCGCCACCGTCACGGCCCCGATCCGGGCGAACTCCTCGTCGACGACGCGGCCCAGCGCATCGGAATAGCCCTTGCCGTACCATTCGACCGGCCAGGTCGGCGCGCCCCAGCCGGAATCGATCAGCTTGTTGCGCCATTCGACCAGGCCGAGGTCGGGGTCCCAGTTCGCTTCGAGCCAGGCGCGGACTTCGGCGCGCACGGATTCCGCGGTCGGTTCGCGCATTCTCTCCTCCCTCTCAAGCCGGCCAGCGCTGCATCATGAGCTCGCGGTGGTAGCACGGATCGCCGAGCAGCACTTCCGAGCTCTTGGCGCGCTTGAACCACAGATGGCAGTCCTGGTCCCAGGTGAAGCCGATCCCGCCATGCATCTGGATCGCGTGGATGGCGGTCTGCATGTAGGTCTCCGACGCGCAGGCCTTGGCCAGCGACGCCACCGCCGGAAAGTCGGCGCTGTCTTCCGCCGCGGCCGCGGCCGCGTAGTAGGCTGCCGATTTCGCCATCTCGACCTCGAGCAGCATGTCCGCCGCCTTGTGCTTGATCGACTGGAAGGAGGCGATCGGCCGCCCGAACTGCACGCGCATCATCGTGTAGTCGACCGCCGACTGCAGCAGCCGCTCCGCGCCGCCGACCATCTCGTTGGCCAGGCAAGCGGCCGCCTGGTCGAGCGTCCTGGCGAAGCCGGCCGCCGCCCCGCCTTCGCTGCCGAGCAGCCGGGCCGGCACCGACCGGAAGGTCAGTCTCGCCTGCTTGCGCGTCGCGTCCATCGTCTTCAGCAGCCGCCGCTCGAGCCCGGGCGCATCCCCGGCGACAGTGAAGAGCGAGAGGCCGTCGGTGCCTGCGGTGCCCGGCCGGCGCGCCAGCACCACGATCAGATCGGCGATGTGGCCGTCGATGACGAAGGATTTGCTGCCGTCGAGCCGGTAGCCGTCGCCGTCCGGGGTCGCGGTCAGCTCGACTCCGCCCATGTCCCAGCGCCCGTTATCCTCGGTGAAGGCGAGCGCGGCGATGGTGTCGCCGGCGGCGATGCCCGGGAGAAGCGCGTGCTTCTGCTCCTCCGTGCCTGCATTGAGGATCGCCGTCGCGGCCAGCGTCACGGATGAGAAGAAGGGTGCGCAGAGCAGCGCGCGGCCCATCTCCTCCAGCGCTATACCCAGCTCGACGAAGCCGAAGCCCTGGCCGCCATAGGCTTCGGGGATGTGCACGCCGGCCAGTCCCAGCTCCCCGGTGAGCTGCCGCCAGACCGCCCGGTCATAGCCTTCCTCGGTCTCCATCAGGCGGCGGACCTCGGTGGTGGGCGATCTACTTTCCAGGAACCGGCGCAGGATTCCCCGGAATTCGACCTGCTCGTCCGTGAACGCGAACTGCATCGGCTCCCCCTCTCCGGCCGTTCTCGGTCAGAACCTTACAGCGCCTCCGACCGCCGGCGCCAGACTGTCCCACATACGGTTCGCCCTGCGGCTTGTACCGCCCCCGCGGCGCGACCGATACTGTCTCCGGCCATTCGAAGCTGGAATGCGGGAGGGGACGCCATGATGCCTGTCGAGTTCGATATCACCGGTCGGGTCGTCCTGGTCACCGGGGCCGGCCGCGGGATCGGCAAGGGGATCGCCCAGGTGCTTGCGGAGGCCGGCGCCGACGTTGCCATCAACGCCCTCACCGACAAGCACGTCGTGCCGCTCGCAGACGAGCTCGCGGCGGCGACCGGCCGGGCCGTCGTTCCGGTCATCGCCGACGTGACGAAGTCCGAGGGCGCGCAGCATGCGGTCGACGCGGTTCTGGACAGGTTCGGTCGCATCGACGTCCTGGTGAATGCGCTCGGCGATTCCATTCGCACGCCACTGGTCGGGCTGCCGGACGGCGAGCGTGTGGGCGGTCCGATCTCCGATGAGGAGTTGGACTTCATCCTGGACATCAACCTGACCGAGGCCCTGCTGTGCACGCGCGCTGTCGGACCGCACATGTTGGAGCGCCGGTCGGGCAAGGTGATCAACATCTCGTCCTGGACCGGGCACAAGGGCGGCGGCAATCTGGTGCTCTATACGGCGGCCAAGACCGCGCTCTCCGGCTTCACTCGCGCGCAGGCGCTCGAATGGGCGCCCTACGGGATCCAGGTGAATTGCATCGCCCCCGGGCTGTTTCCGGACGTGGTCACCGTGGGCGAGGAGCGCGTGCGCCAGACGCACGAACGGGCGAAACGGGAGGTGCCGCTCGGGCGGCCGGGGCGCCTCAGGGAGGTCGGCTTCCTCGCGCTCTATCTCGCGTCGAGCGCGTCGGACTACATGACCGGCCAGACGCTGATACTCGACGGTGGCCTGAGCCTGTAGGCGACGGGCCCGCCGCAAGGCCGCACATGGCTCCCGGCTTCGTCGCCGCCGTCGCGGGCGGGGGGGGGAGTCGGGAGCCGTCGCAAACGGCCCGGAGCCGGTCGGGGACAATCTTCGAGGACCGCCGGCCGGGCGCTCACGCCGGCGGGTCGAGGAAGCGGTGGAGCCGGATGCTGGCGGCGCGCGCGACCTGGAGCGTCAGCGCCTTGCGGCGGGCCGTGTGCAGCGGGTGCGGCGGCGCGGCGCGCAGCACCGCCGCGTCGTACTCGTCGGCGACGATCAGCCCGCAATCGGCAGGCAGCAGATCGCGCGGGAACTCCGGCGGGACGGCGAAATAGAAAGCGTCGCAGAACTCACGATAGTGCGGCCATTTGCCGTCGCTGCGGAAGTCGGCGACCGAGCTCTTGACCTCGACCGCGACGATGTGGCCGTCGCCGCCGATCCCCAGCGCATCGGCCCGGCGGCCGTTGCGCAGGGGAAACTCGGTCAGCACGCCGTAGCCCATCTCCCGCAGCAGGCGGCAGACGCCGCGCGTGACCGCCGGCGTGCGCAGGGCCGGGGAGACGGCGCCATCCGGCATCAGCGCGGCTCGTCGCCGACGATGATGGTGCGCCAGATCGTGCGGTGCTTCGACGGGTCGAGGTCGCGGGTCGTGGCCGAATGCATGACCGCGGCATTGTCCCAGATCAGCACGTCCCCGGCCTGCCACTTGTACCGGAAGCGGAACCGGTCCTGCAGGCAATGGTCGAAGATCGCCTGCTTCAGCGCGTCGCTCTCCGCCTCGTCCATTCCCTCGAAGCCGACCGTGAAGCCGGGGTTGATATAGATCGCCTTGCGTCCGGTCACCGGGTGCGTCCGCACGGCCGGGTGGACGACGCTCGGCGTCTCGCGGAGCTGCTCGTCGGTGAGGCGCTGGCGCCGGTGCAGCTCGTCCGCCAGCGCATTGCTGCGGTACGCGTAATTGTGGATCGCGCGCAGGCCCTCGATGCGGCGCTTCATCGCGTCGGGGAGCGCCTCCCAGGCCGCCATCAGGTCGGCGAACAGGGTGTCCCCGCCCTCGTCCGGCACCTCCAGCGCATAGAGCAGCGTCGCTCGGGCCGGGCGCTTCTTATAGGATACGTCGGAATGCCAGTAGGTCCCGGCATCGGAGAGGCCGAGCGGCTTGCCGTCCACGACCCGGTTCGACAGGACGACGATCAGCGGCGTCTCCGGGTGATGGAACTGATTGAGGACATGCGGTTCCAGCGGACCGAAGCGCGCGCTGAAATCGACCACCTGCTGTGGCGTGAGCCCGTGCTGTCCGGGAATCGACAGCAGATGCCGGGTGTTGAACGCATCCTCGATCCGGGCTGCCGTCTCGGCGTCGAGAGGTTGGGTGAGATCGATCCCCTCGACCCGCGCCCCGAGCGATTCGCCGAGAGGTGTGATCTGGATCGGCATGGCGTCCTCGATTCCGGTTGAATGTTCTTGGTTCGTGCGGCCGCGATCCTGCGCCGGCGCCGGCATGGGAGTCAATCCGCAGCGATGCGGCGGCCGCCCCGCAGTGCGACTGCTGCATCGGCGCTCCGATCTGTTCTATTTTGCGTGTCCACCCGCCTGTGGCGGCCGCGGACGATGTGGCGATCGCGAAGGGAGCACCATGGTCAGGCTCAACGATATCGAGAAGGCGATGCTCGACGGCGCGCAGGGCGAGCCGCGGCGGCAGGCCATGGAGCAGCTCCTCCAGACCGCGCGCTTCTTCGACGCCAAGGATTTCGTGCCGGTCAGCCAGGTGCATCTGATGGCCGACACCGAGGCCACCGGCGAGGCCGGAGTCGCTTACGTCGAATGGATCGCCGGCCATTCGCCCGCCGAGCGCTGCGTCCGCGTGCCGACCGTGACCGACCCGCGCGGCGCCGATTTCGCCGCCTACCGTCGCATCCGCCAGGCCGAGACCGACATCGCCCTGGAGAAGCGGCTGGTCGAGGCGTTCCGGGCGCTCGGCATCATGCTGACCGACACCTGCATCAACTATCAGACGATCATGCCGCCGGTGCGCGGCGAGCATCTCGCCTTCGGCGACACCGGGTCGAGCATCTACGCCAACAGCGTGCTGGGGGCGCGGACCAATTTCGAGGGCGGCCCTTCGGCGCTGTCGGCGGCGCTGACCGGCCGGGTGCCGCGCTACGGCTTTCACCTCGACCGCAACCGCAAAGGCTGGAGCCGCTTCCGGGTCACGGACCGCCCGCGGAGCCTCAGCGATTGGGGCGCGCTCGGCGCCATCGTCGGCCGGGCGATGCGCTCCTATTGGGAGGTGCCGGTGATCGAGGGCATCGACGCCGCGCCGACCTCGGACGAGCTGAAGCATTTCGGCGCGGCGCTGGCGAGCTTCGGCTCGACCGCGCTCTTCCACATGGTCGGCGTGACCCCCGAGGCGCCGGAGCTCGCGGCGGTGTTCGATCGGCCGCCGCCGGAGCCGCGGGTGATCGGACGCGCCGAGATCGAGGCGCTCTATGCCGATTACTGGCCGCAGGACGACAAGCTTGACGTGGTCGTGTTCGCGGCGCCCCAGCTTTCGCTGCTGGAACTGCAACGGCTGGCGGCATTGCTGGACGGGCGAACGATCCATCCGGACACGACTCTGATCGCCGCGACCTCGCCCGAGCTGAAGGCCGCCGCCGATCGGCTGGGACTGACGGCGACGATCGAGGCCTCGGGCGCCATCCTGCTGCAAGGGGTCTGCTTCTATCAGATGCACGCCCGCGAGATCGGCGAGGCGAACGGCTGGAAGCGGCTGATGAGCAATTCGGCCAAACTGGTCAACATCATCGGCGGCTACGGCTACGAACCGCTGCTCGCCACCATGGAGCAGTGCGTGGAGTCCGCGGTCGCCGGGAGGATCGTGCGATGAGCGAGACGGTTCTGCGCGGCCATATCGGCATCGGCCCGGCCGTGACCGGCGAGGCACTGGTCGCCGACGACAATTTCAGCGCCCGCTACGACCTGGACCGCATCGCCGGCGTCTTCTCGCGGCCCAGCCACAAGCTCTACGGGCAGAGCTATGTCGGGAAGGTGCTGGTTCTGAACGCGGCCAAGGGCGGTGTGGCGACCGCATGGATGCTGCGCGAGATGGCCGCGCGCGGCCTCGCCCCCAAGGCGCTGCTGCTCAATTTCGCCAACCCGATCATGGCACAGGGAGCCGCCTTCGCCGGCCTGCCGCTGATCGACCGCTTCGAGCAGGACATCACCGCCGCGATCCGAACCGGCGACCGGGTCTCGGTCGACCCGGCCGCGGGCACGGTGACGGTCCGGAGGGGCTGATCGCCGCCGCGTCACTTTCTTCTCGGCAAAGGGAAAGCGTCGGTAGGATCCGCCCCGCATGCGTGAGCGGCATGCGGGAGAGCCGACGGGAACGGCGATGCGGCAGCGATCCTGCCTGCTTTACCTGGCCTCCGGCCCGACCGCGATCGCGGTGATGGCGGCGGCCGCCGAAGGGCTGTCCGCGGCCTACAGGTATGTCCGGAACGGAACCCTGAAGGGGCTGTCAGTCGCCGCCCCGGAACTCGGCTGGGTCGCGACCCCGAATCTCATCTTGGAAGAGCGGGTTCTGAGGGACAGGGCAGGGAACCCGTATACCAGGGACTATCGGACGGATCGTCTCGGCAGCCGGTCGTGGGGCACGAATGCCGGAGCGAAGCGGGTCTTCATCGTCGGCGACTCCTACACGCAGGCGGCCGACGTCTCGAACGAACGCACCTGGTCCGCGATCTTCTCGGAGATCACGGGTTACGACGTCTACGCCTGCGGCGTCGGCGCCTACGGCACCCTGCAGGAGATGCTGGCCTATGCGAGGCTGGCGGAACGGGTTCGCCCCGATTTCTTGACCGTCCAGTTCTGCACCAACGATTTCGTCAAAAACGCCTTTGGAATCGAGAGCGAAAGCGTCCCTCTGAGTCAGACGATCAGGCCGTATCTGGTCGGTGGAGACATATTCTATAGAAATGATCATTTGTTTCGAATCTACAGGTTCCTTATTCATGCGTCCATAGCATTCAATTATATAGAAAAACCGTTCAGACAATCAGACACAAGCTGTATGGCGGATATTTCGCGGAAGGATTCCGGCAGGATTTGGGGATGGCGGCGTCCGTCACCGACGGGATATTCGCCAGATTCCGAAGCCGGTTGCCGGAGACCGTCTACATATGCAATTGCCAGAGCGAGGAGGAAGAGCCGGAGGCCTATCGTGCGCTTGCGAGGATCGCACAGTCGAACCGGCGCCGCCTTCTGCCGGACCCGGCCGGCAGGCTGGTTGCGGCCGAGCGACGGAACATCGCCGTGCGGGCCGCCGACGGCATGCATCTGAACGAGACCGGCGAGCCCCGGCCCTGACCCGCCGGGCGCACCGGCGCCCGCGGCCGGCCGGAACGGGCGTGCCGGCACCGTCCGGCACCCTTGTGGCGGTGCGAGCGGAGCCGGATCTTCCACATTGGCCGAGCCGGCGTTCGTGACGAAAGCCTTGATCCGGCAGGCGGACCCGAAGAAACTCCGGCCCGGCCGGCTCTGCGCCGGCGCGGTGGGTCGAAGCCCGAAAGGAGACGATATGATCCAGGTGACGCGGCGGGTATGGAAGCCCGCGCTTCTGCTGGGCGGCCTATTGACGGCGGCCGGGTGCACCCAGACTCTGGCCGAGCAGGATCGTGCTCTGCTGAACAATCTGCAGTCGGAAGTGCAGCAGACGCGGCAGGAGGCGCAACAGGCGCGCGCGACCGCTGAGCGCGCTCAGGCCTCCGCCGAGCAGGCCGCGCGTGCGGCGCAGACCGCGGCCGAGCGGGCCGAGCAGGCCTCGCGTCGGGCCGAGGAGGCCAATGAGCGCGCCAACCGTATGTTCCAGTACAATCTGCGCAAGTAGGCGCGCTCGGGGCGGCGGCGGACCGTGCGCAGGATGCGCACCGTTAAAGCGATCTTCCGTGGGGCTGCTGCCGCCCTGTTGTTGCTGCCGGCGGTGGCCGCTGCCGATGCGCTGCCGAAGGCGGACAAGGTGCTCGTGCTGAAGAGCCAGCGGCAACTTCAGCTGCTGCGCGACGGCACCCCGTTCCGCACCTACCGCGTGGCGCTCGGGCTGAAGCCGGTGGGCCACAAGGAGCGGCAGGGCGACCATCGTACGCCCGAGGGGACCTATGTCATCAAGGCGCGGAAGCCGGACAGCCGGTTCTACCGTGCCCTTGAGATCTCCTACCCCGATGCGCAGGATCTTGAGGCGGCCCGGCAGGCAGGCGTGTCGCCGGGCGGCAACATCATGATCCACGGCCTCCCGCCGGAGCGGGAGGCGTTCGGGGAGATCCATACGCTGTGGGATTGGACCAACGGCTGCATTGCCGTAACCAATCGCGAGATGGACGAGATCTGGGCGGCGGTCGAGGTCGGCACGCCGATCGAGATTCGACCGTAGACGCGGTGCGTCGCGTCGGAGCGCGCGGTCGGCGGCCGGAGAACGGCTGGCGATGGCGCGTGCCGTCCGTCCTCCGCCTGCCCCACCCCTCATCTCTGCCGGTGTGAAACGGATGCGTACTCTCCTTGCGGCCGCCCTTGCGCTGACGCTCGCCGCGCCGGCTGCCGCCACCCCCCTGGTCGGCGGTCCTGGGACGGCACCGGCGGTGCTGGCCGAGAAGCACATCGCCGTCGAGAGCGATACGCTGGTCGACCTCGCGGTACAGTACAGCGTCGGCTTTCTCGAGCTGGTCGCGGCCAATCCGGAGGTCGACGTATGGCTGCCGGGCGCGGGCACCGAGGTGCTGCTGCCGGTCTATCACCTGCTTCCGGATGCGCCGCACGAGGGTATCGTCGTCAACGTCGGCGACCAGCGTCTCTACTTCTTCCCGGGCAAGGGCGAGCCGGTCGAGACCTATCCGATCGGTATCGGCCGGGAGGGGTTCGACGTACCGCTCGGTCGGACCAAGATCACCCTGAAGCGGGAGAAGCCGACCTGGGTGCCGCCCCCTTCGGTGCGGGCCGAGAAGCCGGATCTGCCCGAGGTTGTGCCGCCGGGCCCGGATAATCCGCTCGGCGACTATGCGCTCAATCTCGGCTGGCCGCTCTACCGGATCCACGGCACCAACCGGCCCTACGGCGTCGGCCGCCGCGTCAGCCACGGCTGCATTCGGCTGTACCCGGCCGATATCGAAGCGCTGTTCAAGCGTGTCTCGGTCGGTACGCCGGTTACCGTGGTGAATCAGGCGGTCAAGGTCGGCTGGGTCGACGGCGAGCTCTATCTGGAGGTCCATCCATCCGGCCAGGAGCTGGACGAGCTGGAGGCGGAGCGCCAATTCACGCCGCGACCGCTGCCCGAGTTCGAGGAGCGGATCCTGGCGGCCGCCGGCGAGCAGGCGCATCGGCTCAACTGGGACGTCATCATCGACGCCTGGGAGCGGCGCACCGGCCTGCCGACCCGCATCACCGGGACGCCCGAGGCTCTGGCCGACCGGCGCGCCGCGACGGCCGAGCCGTCGGGGCACGAGCGGCCGCCGGCTTGGGCAGTGCCCGTACCGGCGGCACCGCTCGATCTATTCGGTCGGGCGGAGCCGACGGCGCCGTCCCCCGCGCTGGAGCCCGACCGCGGGATCTGGTAGCGAGGCAAGACGGCTTTCCTTTCGGCTCCTTCCTCGGCGATCGATCCGGCCGGGAAGGGCTGCAGCGTGCGCCGTGCGACCCGGTAGAAGGAAGGTTTACGTCGTACGACGCCCGACCGCCGCCGCGACGGCGGTTGGCCTTGCGCCGCCCGTCCGCCCGTCGCCGAGCCGCCTCCCGGAGACGCGGCTAACCGTTCGCCGCCAGCACGGCCCCGGCCAGATAGAGCGAGCCGCAGATCAGGATGCGGCCGGCGGGCTCCGCCGTGGCGGTCAGCTCGGCGACGGCCGTCGCGATATCGGGCGCCGCGGCCGCCTGCATCCCGACCGAGCGCGCGATTTCGGCCAGGGCCTGCGGATCCAGCGCCGCCGCCGTGCCGGGGATCGCCACGGTGCGGGCACGCTCGATCAGCGGGGCGAGCGGCCGCAGGAACCCGGCATTGTCCTTGGTGTCGAGCATGCCGGCGATCAGGTGCAGCGGGCGGGCGCGCCAGCCGTGCAGGAAGGCCGCCAGGGCCTCGCCGGCGTCGGGATTGTGCCCGCCGTCCAGCCACAGCTCCCACCCCGGCGGCAGCGACCCGATCAGCGGGCCGGTGCGCAGCCGCTGCAGTCGGGCGGGCCATTCGGCGGTGAGCAGTGCGCGTCGGATCGCCGCCTCCGGAACCGGGAACGCGGAGAGCCGCTCGAGGCAGGCCACTGCCGTCCCGGCATTGACGATCTGATGGGCTCCGGGCAGCACCGGCCGCGGCAGGTCGAGCCGCCATCGCTCGCCCTCGTAGCGCATCCCCGTGGGGCCCGGGCCGGCGCGCCAGTCGCTGCCCGCTCGGTAGCACGGCGTCCCGATGTCCGCCGCACGCGCCGCGATCGCCGCCGCGGCCTCCTCGGGCTGCGGCGCGATCACCGCCGGGATGCCGGGCTTCAGGATGCCCGCCTTCTCGCCGGCGATGGCCGTAAGGCTGCTGCCGAGATACTGCATATGGTCCATCGAGACCGGCGTGATCGCGGTCACGGCGGGATGCGCGATCGTATTGGTCGCGTCGAGCCGGCCGCCCAGGCCGACCTCCAACAGGCAGATATCGGCCGGCGTGCGGGCGAAGGCGAGGAAGGCGGCGGCCGTGGTGATCTCGAAGAAGGTGATCGGGGCATCGCCGTTGGCCGTCTCGCACTCCTCCAGGGCCGTGACGAGCGCGTCGTCGTCGATCGGCCGGCCGGCGAGCCGGATGCGTTCGTTGAAGCGGACAAGATGCGGCGAGGTATAGGCGTGGACCCGGTGGCCGGCGGCTTCCAGCGCCGCGCGCAGGAAGGCGACCGTGGATCCCTTGCCGTTGGTCCCGGCGACGTGAACGACCGGGGGCAGCCGCCGCTCCGGGTGGCCCAGCCGCGCCAGCAGCCGCTCGATCCGGCCGAGGGAAAGGTCGATGAGCTTCGGGTGCAGGCGCATCAGGCGCGCCAGGATCGTCTCGGGTCCGGTCACTCGGCTGCCTTGGCCGGATTCTCCTCGGCGCTTTCGTCCGCCCCGGTCGCCTCGGGCCCCGGCTCGCCCGCCGGCGCCGCCGGCAGGGCCGGGATCTCCATCCCGGGAGCGGCCGCGTCCGGCTCCGGAACCTCGTCGGCGGGCACCCGCTCGACCAGCAGCCGCAGGATGCAGGCCAGCGTCTCGCGCAGCCGATGCCGGTGCACGACCATGTCGATCATGCCGTGCTGGTGCAGATATTCGGCCCGCTGGAAGCCTTCGGGCAGGGTCTCGCGGATCGTCTCGCGGATCACGCGCTGGCCCGCGAAGCCGATCGCCGCCCCGGGCTCGGCGATGGCGATGTCGCCCAGCATCGCGAACGAGGCGCTGACTCCGCCGGTGGTCGGATCGGTCAGGACCACGATATAGGGCAGTCCGGCCTCCTTGACCTCAGCCACGGCCACGGTGGTGCGCGGCATCTGCATGAGGGAGAGGATGCCCTCCTGCATCCGGGCGCCGCCGGAGGCCGGCACCACGATCAGCGCCGCGTTCTGCACCACGGCCAGCCGCGCCGCGGCGACCAGCGCCTCGCCCACGGCGAGCCCCATCGAGCCGCCGAGGAAGTTGAAATCGAAGACGGCGACCACCGCCCGCTGTCCGCCGAGCGTCCCGTGCGCCACCAGCACGGCGTCGGAATGGCCGGTCTTGGACTGCGCCTCCTTGAGCCGGTCGGTGTACCGCTTCGAATCGCGGAACTTCAACGGGTCGATCGGGACCGCGGGCAGTTCGACGCCGGTATACTGGCCGTCATCGAACAGCATCGCGAGCCGCTCCGCCGCGCCGAGCCGCATGTGGTGGTCGCAATGCGGGCAGACCCGCAAAGCCTTCTCCAGCTCGCGATGGAAGACCATCTGCGCGCAGCTCGGGCATTGGTGCCAGAGATTGTCCGGCGTGTCGCGTTTGACGAGCTGCCGCAGCTTGGGCCGGACATAGTCGTTGAGCCAGTTCATGCGCGCGCGTCTCGCACGCCCTGCGCCAGCTCGCGCACGAGACCGAGCACGTCCTCGACAAGGCCCGGCTTCGCACGTCCTTCGCCGTCGAGATTGGCGGCGACCCGCTGCACCAGGGCGGAGCCCACCACTGCGGCGTCGGCAACGCGCGCGATCGCGGCCGCCTGTTCCGGCGTCTTGATGCCGAAGCCGACGGCTACGGGAAGATCCGTGAAGCGCCGCAGCCGGGCGACGGACGCCTCCACCGACTCGATCGTCGGAGAGGCCGTGCCGGTGATCCCGGTGATCGAGACGTAATAGACGAAGCCGCCGGCGTCCTTGAGCACACGCGGCAGCCGCTTGTCGTCGCTGGTCGGCGCCGCCAGCCGCACGAGGCTCAGCCCGGCCGCGGTGGCGGGGAGGCGCAGCTCCTCGTCCTCCTCTGGTGGCAGGTCCACCACGATCAGCCCGTCCACCCCGGCCGCGGCGGCATCGCGCGCAAAGGCGTCGCAGCCATAGCGGTAGATCGGGTTGAAATAGCCCATCAGCACGACCGGCGTGTCGCCGTCTTCCTTGCGGAAGTCCGCCACCAACTCGAGCGTCCGGCGCAGGGTCATGCCCGCCTTCAGCGCCCGCAGGGAGCTGGCCTGCACGGCCGGCCCGGCGGCCCGCGGGTCGGTGAACGGCACGCCCAGT
>CAZVAR010000116.1:0-11984 GCA_964625225.1 uncultured Alphaproteobacteria bacterium
TCTTCGTGCCGATCTTCCTGCCGCTGCTGCAGCCATTTGGGATCGACCCGCTGTTCTTCGGAATGCTGGTCGCGCTCAATCTCCAGACCTCGTTCCTGACGCCGCCGATGGCGATGTCCTGCTATTATCTGAAGGGCGTTGCACCGCCTCATGTGCAGCTCATTCAGATCTTCCGCGGCGTGATGCCGTTCCTGTTCATGGTGTTCGTATCGATGTTCCTGCTCTACACCTTCCCCGGTATCGCGCTGTGGCTGCCGGGCTATCTCTACGGCTCTTGAGCGGAGGACGCCGATGGAGCCGTTCGAGCTGGGTGTGGCGGCGGCCGCCGCGGCGGTCGCCGCGGGCGAGATCACCGCGGAGGAGTTGACGGCCGCCTGTCTCGCCCGCATCGCCGCCGAGGAGCCGCGTGTCGCCGCTTGGGCGCATCTCGACCCCGAACACGCCCTGGCGCAGGCGCGCGCGGCCGACGATCGGCGCCGGCGGGGCGGACCCATCGGTCCGCTGCACGGGGTGCCGGTCGGGATCAAGGACATCATCGACACCGCCGACTTCCCCACCGAGAATGGGACCGTACTGCATGCGGGCCGCCGGCCGCGGCGCGACGCCACCGTGGTGTCGCGGTTGCGCGCCGCCGGCGCCGTGATCCTCGGCAAGACGGTCACGACCGAGCTCGCCGTCTATTCACCCGGCAAGACGCGTAATCCGCACGATGTCGAGCACACGCCGGGCGGTTCCTCGAGCGGCTCCGCCGCCGCCGTGGCGGCCCTGATGGTGCCGGCCGCACTCGGCTCGCAGACCAACGGATCGGTGATCCGGCCGGCCTCCTTCTGCGGCGTGGTCGGGTACAAGCCGACGCACGGGCTCATCTCCCGGGCCGGAATGTTGCGCCAGTCGCGGATCCTGGACCATGTCGGCGGCTTTGCGCGCAGCATCGAAGACATGGCGATCCTGGCGGAACCGTTGTTCGGCTTCGACCCGGCCGACCCGGACACGCAACCCCGCGCGACCGGTGATTTCCGTGCCGTCGCGACAACGGAGCCGCCGCTGCCGCCCCGACTCGCCTTCGTCCGGACGCCGGTCTGGGAGCAGGCCGCGGAGGATACCCGAGCCGGGTTCGGCGAGCTTGTCGAGGCGCTCGGCGCGCAGGTGGAGGAGATCGAGCTGCCCGTTCTCTTCGAGTCGGCGATCGAAGCGCACCGCACGCTGCTCGAGGCCGATTTGGCGGTCAGCTTTGCCGACGAGTATGCCCGTGGTGCGGAGCGCCTGAGCGCGATCCTGCGCGAGATGATCGAGCGGGGCGGGCGCAGCCTCGCGGTCGACTATCTCCGCGCCGTAGAGCGACGCTCCGTCCTGATCGCCGCGTTGGACGAGATCTTCCACCTGTTCGACGCGATCGTGACCCCGGCGGCCCCCGGCGAGGCGCCGCGCGGCCTCGAATCGACCGGCAGTCCGGTGTTCTCCACGATCTGGACCTTGTGCGGCACGCCGGCGGTGACGGTACCGCTGCTCCAGGGTGCCAACGGTCTGCCGATCGGCGTGCAGCTCGTCGGTGCGCCGGGCGACGATGCGCGACTGTTGCGGACGGCGAACTGGCTGGTGCGGGAGATCGTCGGCTGAGCCGTGCTCCGATGTCGGCTCAGCCGGTATATTCCCGCTTCTTGAGGGAATAGACGAAGTCGCCGATCATCAGCGCGGTGCCGCCCGCGAGCACGATCCAGAGCGGCACGGAAATCACCGTTGCGGCATACCAGCCGAGAAAGACGATCGCGATCGCGTGGGCGATGATGCCCGTGATGATGGTCGCCATGGTGGCCGTGCCGTATTCCCTCGTTCCAGGCCCGCGCGATTAGAGCATCCGCCGCGGATGGGTTCAACCGGCGGCGTCAGAGCGTCGCGCCCGGCTCCCCGAGGGAGTGTTCCACGAGTTCCCGCACCACCCATTCGTAGGCATCGTCCACCGAGTTGGTCCGATACACCAGGTCCACGTCGGGCGGGCTGATCGTGCCGTAGCGGACCAGCGCGTCGAAATTCACCACGTCCCGCCAATATTCGGTCCCGAACAGCACGATCGGCAGCCGCTTGCGGATCTTCCGCGTCTGCAGCAGCGTCAGCAGTTCGAACAGCTCGTCCAGCGTGCCGTAACCGCCGGGGAACACGATCACGGCCTTGGCCAGATAGGTGAACCAGAACTTCCGCATGAAGAAGTAATGGAAGTGGAACGCCAGTTCACGGGTGACGTAAGGGTTGTCGAACTCCTCCATCGGAATCGAGATGGTGAGGCCGATATTCAGGCCGCCCGCCTCGGACGCTCCCCGGTTGGCCGCCTCCATGATCCCCGGGCCACCTCCGGTACAGACGACGAAGCGCCGCTCCTTGCGGTCCAGGCTCTTCGACCACTGCGTCAGGCGAAAGGCCAGCTCCCGCGCCGCCTCGTAATAGACCGACATCTTCAGGGCCATCCCGGCGGCCTCCGGGTCGGCTTCGCCGCGCTCGGCCGCCGCCGCGATCGCCTCGGCCTGCTCGCGCGACGGCGTGCGCGCCGAGCCCATGAAGACGATCGTATCGTCGACATTGTAGTGCTCGAAGCGGCTGCTCGGTTCGAGATACTCGGCCAGAATCCGCAGCGCCCGCGCGCTGCGGCTGTTGAGGAAGGCGGGGTTCTGGTACGCGTGCGGTATCCTGGGGCGGTCGGGCATGATGTTGCGGGCCCTGTTGCGGTCGCATCAGTCTAGGACGGTCGCGTCCTCCGCTGCAAACCGGCCCCGAGGGGAAACGATCCCGCCGCGAGGAGCAGGCTCCGATTCGCTTCCTGTGCGACGAGATGCTGCAAAAGCTCGGCCGGTGGCTGCGTGCCGCCGGCTACGACACCGCGATCGCGCCGCCCGGTGCGGCGGATCGGCTGCTGCTGCGCCTGGCGCGCGACGAGCAGCGTATCCTGCTGACCCGCGACCGCCGCCTGATCGCGGCCGCTGCCGGCCGGGTGCGTGTCCACGGCGTCGCGGCCGAGGACGCCGAGGCGGTGGCGATCGAACTGCGCGAGCGGCTCGGCGTGGATTGGCTGTCGGCGCCGTTCTCGCGTTGTCTGGTCGACAACACGCCGCTGCGTCCGGCCGGACCGGAGGAGCGTGCCGCCCTGCCGCCGCGGGCGCAGGCTCTCGGGGGCGCCTGCACCGTCTGCCCGACCTGCGGCCGACTCTACTGGCCCGGCAGTCACGTCCGCCGCATGCAGGTGAAGCTCGCCCGATGGCGCGAGGCCTGACGCGGCCGGCCCGCCGGCCGGGCTACTGCGCCGCCGACGGCGGCTCGACCGTGCTGGCGACGATGCCGCGCCGGCCGACCTCCACGTCGACCCTGGTGGTCTCGTATGGGCGCAGCGGGACGAGTGCCCGCCACTGTGCCGATTCGGCGTCGCGGTAGGTGACGACGAAGCCCAGCCAGCGGTCGCGCTCGCCGAGCACCCGGTTGAAGGTCTCGGACATGCCCGGCTCGACCAGGATGTCGACGGTGCCGACCAGATCGGCGCCGAGGGTGGCCTCGTCCTTCTCGAACAGGTCGTCGTAGGCGGCACGCTGGAACGCGGTCGGCGCGGCGAGCCGGAACACCCGCACGACCACCGGGGTCGGTTTGCCGGCGTCGTTCGGGTTCATGTCGTCCGCGGTCACGATCGACAGGGTCGCGATGGTCGGTGCCGGCGGTGTCGGCGGCGCCGTACCGGCACAGGCGGCAAGCGCGGCCGTCGCCGCCACAATGAGGAGTTTACGCCATCTGCACACCGATCGCCCCCGTACCCCGTTCGCGGCGGCGGAACTTAGCGCAATGGACAGCGCCTGGATACTGTGGCGCTCCGGTCGAACCGGACGCGGGCGTGCCGCAGACGGCGGAGGGTCTCGCCGCCTCTGCATCGGGGTTGCGGCGCCGCCTCCTCGTCAGGCGAGCTGCCGCCGCAGGCTGAGGATCAGCCACAGGAAGAACGGCGCGCCCACGGTCGCGGTCAGCACCCCCAGCTTCAGCGGCTCCGCGGTCGGGATCAGTCGGACCGCGCAGTCCGCCGCCAGCAGCAGCGCGGCTCCGGCCAGGGCGCTCGGCAGCAGCAGCGCGTCCGGCCGCTGCCCCACCAGCGGCCGCAGTAGGTGCGGCACGACCAGCCCGACGAATCCGATCGTGCCCGATACGGCGACCGCGGCGCCGACCGCGAGGCCGATCCCCAGCATCAGCCGCAGCCGCACCGCGCCGAGCCGGACCCCCAGGGTGGTCGCGGTGTCCTCGCCCAGGCTCAGCGCGGCCAGCGCCCGCCCGTTGACCGCGAGCAGCAGCCAGCCCGCCGCCATCAGCGGCAGGGCGAGCCGGACGTGCTCCATGCTGCGGTCCTCCAGCGATCCCAGCAGCCAGAAGGTGATCTCCAATGCCGCGAACGGGTTCGACGCCAGGTTCAGCGCCAGCGCGGTGGCCGCCCCGGCGAAGCTGCCGACGGCGACGCCGGCCAGAATCAGCGTCAGCGCGGTCGCGTCCCGGCCGGCCAGCAGCATCAGCGCGAGCACGCCCGCCAGCGCGCCCGCGATTCCGCCGAGCGGCACCGAGAGCGGCAGCAGGTCGGCCAGCCCGAAATAGAGCGGTACCACCGCCCCGAGTGCGGCGGATGCGGAGGTGCCGAGGATGGCCGGCTCGGCCAGGGGGTTGCGCAGGAAGCCCTGGAGTGCCGCCCCGCCCAGCCCCAGCGTCGCGCCCACGGCTGCGGCCAGCACCGTGCGCGGCAGCCGCACCTCGTGGACGATGATCTGCCAGGCCGGGTCGCCCGTGCCGGTCAGCGCCCGGATCAGCTCGGCGGCGCCGATCGAAACTGGTCCCACCGCCAGCGACACCGCGGCGAGCCCGGCGAGCAGCACCGCCAGGGCTCCGATCAGCGGCCCGATCCACCCGCCGGCGTGCTCAGAGCCGCGCATACGGGTCGGCATGGCTCGACGTCCGGACGGTCGGCGCATTCGGCACGTGCTGATCATCCTCGGCGAACGGCAGCACGGCGCACTGGCGGCGCGCCGCTCTAATCGGCCACGATCGGCTCATCGCTGCCGGAATTGTACCCATAGGTCTTCCAGGTCGGCGCGTAGGTGCCGGCCGCCTGATCTCCCCAGGAGGCCCAGCCGTCCCGCCGGCCGCGAGCGAATAGTTCGAGGAACGGCCCCGGACTGCACGCCTCGATGATGCCGTACTGCTCGTCCGGCTTGCGCGAGTGCTCGCGCTTGCGGGCACCAATGTAATTCACCTGCCGCCGCCCCGGCGCCAGCGTCCTGGCGTTGCTGCCGCGGACCCCGAACAGCAGAAGTTCGGTCACGTTGCGGAAGTAGAAGCCGACGCCCCGGCCGTCCGAGCCGCCGTCCTTCCGGAGTTTGTGCCAGACCAGATTCGTCTTGTACGCGAAGCCCCAGGCGGCCATGACCCGCAACCCGTCGGGAAGGAGCGCGTTCGGCACCCACAGATAGAGGTGGGCGGTGGGGGCGGCGATCCGGGCAACCGGCAGGGCGGCGATCTCGTCCGCCGTCAGCGTTCCGTAGCGCGCTAGGCGCCGATGCTCCGGCGCCATCTTTCCGGTCCGATTGATGAAGCGCCACGGCGGATCGGCCAGGATCGTGGCGAATCGGTCGGACCCGGCGAAGGCCAGCAGGTCTCCGGCGGGATCGGGCTCCTCGGCGCGCGGCTCGGTCGACACGTCCGGCTCTCCAATGACATTCCGGCCACAGGACTCGCAAGTTTGCGTCGCCGGCGCAATCGCCTTGTACCGCTCGAAGCCGCCCCCTGCGCTCCTGCGGTCGCCATGGTCGCCGCCGGTTCCCGCCCCGGATCCCCCCGAAGCACCGGAACCGCGCGCGCTCACGCCATGCGCGGAACAAATCCCGGGTCCGACTTTTCCGGGAACGGGACGCTGCGGCCGGGCGGGGCGACGGGCGGATCGGCCGCGCTTCGCCGTCCGGTGCGGCGGCAGCCGGCGCGTACGCCAGGCCTTCCCGTGAAGGAGGAAAGGACAGCGCATGAGACCGACCGTTCTTCTTGCCGCCGGCGCTGCCGCGATACCGTTGCTCCCCGTGCCGGGGGCGGGCGCGGCACAGGACCGGACCGCCGGGCAGGCCCGCACGGTGGAGACCGCAGCCGGTCGGGTGCGTGTCGAAACCGTAGCGGACGGGCTGGTCCACCCCTGGGCGCTCGCGATCCTGCCGGGCGGGCGGATGCTGGTCACCGAGCGGCCGGGACGGCTGCGGCTGGTGACCGGGGCCGGCCGCATCTCCGAACCGATCGCGGGCGTGCCCGAAGTGTACGCCCGCGGCCAGGGCGGGCTGCTGGACGTGGCCCTCGATCCGGATTTTGCCGACAACCGGCTCGTCTACCTTTCCTACGCCGAGCCGGGCGAAGGCGGTACCGCCTCCACCGCCGTTGCGCGCGGGCGCCTGAACGAAGACGCCGACGAACTTGAGGGCGTCGAGGTCGTGTTTCGCCAGGAGCCCAAGGTCGAGGGGCCGAACCATTTCGGCGCGCGCCTTGTCTTCGCGCCGGACGGAACGCTGTTCGTCACGCTGGGCGAACGCTTCAAGTTCGATCCGGCCCAGGATTTGTCGAACCATCTCGGCACGATCGTCCGGATCGACCGCGACGGCACGGTTCCGGACGACAATCCGTTCGTCGGCCAGCGGGACGCGAAGCCCGAGATCTGGTCCCTCGGCCACCGCAATATCGAGAGCGCGGCGATCCATCCGGACACCGGTGCGCTGTGGGTCGCGGAGATGGGGCCGCGCGGCGGCGACGAGCTCCATCTGCCCGAGCCGGGCCGCAACTATGGCTGGCCCGTCGTGAGCTGGGGCGAGCACTACGACGGAACTGACATTCCGGACCCGCCGACCCAGCCCCGCTTCGCCGATGCGATCAAGTACTGGACACCGGTGATTTCGCCGTCCGGTATGGTGTTCTATACCGGCGAAGCGTTCCCCGGGTGGCGCGGGAGCATGCTGATCGGCGGCCTGACGGCGAAGGCGGTCGTGCGTCTGGAAGTGGACGGGCAGGTGGTGACGGGCGAAGACCGCATCGAGCTCGGGCAGCGTATCCGTGAGGTCGAGCAGGGGCCAGACGGCAGCGTCTACGCGCTCACCGACGAGGAGAACGGCGAGCTTCTCCGCCTCGCTCCCGCCGGCGGTGCGACCGCCGGCGCGGGGCGGTAGGTCGGAGACGGCCCGGGCCTGTGTCGGCGGCCGGTCGCACTGCGTCTCCGGTCGTTCCTGCGGCCTGAGCGTGGCCCGGCGATCGCCCCGCATGGCGATGGTGCCACGCTGCCGGGAATCGGGGGGCACTGCTCGCCCCGGCCCGATTGGGTGAGAGAACTGAGGCCTGGTAATTTCTCAAAACAGCCATAATATAGAGATAATCATATCGTTTGGTTCGAGGTGGATTTCCCTGCTCTTCGACGAGTTTTGGATCATCTATTCCGTGCCATTTCGAACCTGATCTGTTGTGCAATCCTGCATGGCAGAATGTTGACAGGAGGTCATTATGGCAATTGGTACGGTTAAGTGGTTCAACGCCCAAAAGGGATATGGTTTTATTCAGCCCGAGGACGGCTCGAAAGATGTTTTTGTTCACGTCTCGGCGCTCGAACGAGCCGGCATGAGCAGCCTGAGTGAAGGCCAGCGAATCGGCTACGAGCCGGAGCGCGATCAACAAGGGAAGGTCTCCGCGGAGCAGCTCCGGGCCGTGTGACCAAAGGGGGATGGCTTGGCATCTCCCTCGTCGTTTCCGGGCAGCGGCACTGCGCCGTTCAACGCGCGCTTGATGCGGCTGTCCTGCGACATCGACGACGAAAGCCTTGCCCGGCGCTTGGACCGGGCATGCGGAGTCCGGCGCTCGCCGCACATAATTCTGACCGGCGGAACGACGTGTCGGTGACGGGGTGCGGGCCTAGGTAACCGCCCTCCTTGCGAGCGCCCACTTTTCGAGGCCCGGCCCGTGCGGGCCGGGCCTCGTCCCGTTTGAGCGGGGTTCGCCGGCCGGCACCGACTGACGGATGCCGTCGCCTTTCCGCCACGCGCATGAGGATTTCATGGCCAGCTACAAGGTTACCGTTCGCTGCCCCGGATGTTCCGGGCGAACCATTGTCCCGATCGAGAGCTTCGCCCGGCGCCCGCAGATCAAGCATATGTGTCCGGCCTGCAAGACCCAGTTCGCGCTCGACCGCGACGCGTTTCCCGGCGCTCTTGCTCAAGTCCGTCCCGGTACGCTGCCGCACGATGGCCGCTGACCTGACGATGCCGACTCAGCTACACAGGCCAATGGCGCGGCCGGCGATTCCGCCGTTCAGGGCGAATGAGCCGGCCATTCACCCGCATCACGGCCTTGGTCGCGTCGTTGGAACGCGCGACCGGGAGGTGGCGGGCACGCATGCGCGTTGCCTCGTCGTCGACTTCCGTCGGATCGGGATGGTCCTGAGCATCCCCGAGGGGATGCTGCAGCGATCCGGCCTGCGGAGATTGAACTCCCTTCCGTGCATGCGGGTCGCCCTTTCGCTGCTTTCCGATCCGCCGGCGCCGGCAACCGGGCATTGGTCGAAGCGCGTCGCCGGCTACGAAGCGAAGCTCAACAGCGGGAGCCCGGAACCCCTGGGCCGAGATTCTCCGGGATCTGAGCAGGGGCGGTGGCGGCGGTTCGGGCGGGAGATTGCGTGCCGAGGCGATGCTACGCCTGGCCGAGGAGATCGCCGCGATCGAGGGGATTGCGCTCGACGAGGCGCAGGCGCGCATTTCGGCATGTCTGCCCTCCGACTTCCGAGAGCTTGAAACGGCTCGGAAGCGGCACGCGGCCACACCCCGGCGCAGCAGATACGGCACCGGAACCATCGTAATGCGTCATCATCCTTTGCTGCGGCGGTGGTCGCTGGTGCCCCTGCGGGACGGCGCAGCGGCACCCGGCGCACAAAGAAAAAGAGGCCCTGAAACACAGGAGCCTCTCTTTCCGCCGTGGCTTCCTGCACATCCCGTCGCCCGTACCGGTCGCATGGTCGTGTCAGGATGCCTTCCTTGGTCTCCGGCACATCCGGAACCTGTCCTGTTCCGTGCCGCCTGCGGCCTCACCGACGGCCGTAATATTTATCGGCTTCGCGGTCCAACCGCTCGTTCCGCTCGGCGGCATTCTCGGACTGCTGCTTATAGTAGCGGTCCTGATCCTCCTCCATGCGTTTTTCGCTTTCGCTACGCTCGATCGTACGCCTGATTTCTTCCTCGTAGTAGAGCGGCGGCTCCGGCTTGCTTCCCGGCTGGCGCAGGTCTCCAGCGGAGTCGCTTGCTGCTGGGGCGATGCCGGCCGCCCCGGCCAGGTTGTGCGCGCCGAGAATGATAAGTGCGGCGCCGGCGAGCGCACAGGCTACCGACCGCATCGGCACATCATGCATCGGACCCTCTTAATACGCGAGGTATCAAGCATCGCGATCGGCGATTTGCCGGAAGGCAGCGATTATCGTTGCCTCTTCCAAAAGTAATACGTTTCTTCAGCAAATCCACCGATGGATTACGCCAGATCATCATGCGTCGAAATGCCTCCCGGTTCGACGGGATCCGGCCGGGCAGGTTCGAGGTGGCGACCCGGATGAAGGCAGTCTGACCCCGAACGCGATTGGGCTCGCGCGGCGCGATCGCGGCGGGATTTCGCGTGGACCGCACCGGGTGCCGCGATCGGGCCTCTCTCAGCCGTCACTCCGAACCGACCACTGCCAACCGGCAGCATTGGCCCGGTCCGGTGCGGCCGGGCCCGATCGGCGGCCACGCTTCGCCGGGGCCGACACTTTCGAGCCAGCCGCCACCGCTGCCTTCCCGGTGAAGGTCTCATAGCGGCGGCAAGCGGCCTTGTGCTCGGAAGCGGCTTGGTCGAGGCTCCGCAGGAGATCGGGGGGCAGGCGGCGCTGATCCGCGACCAGTTGCTGTAAATCCTTCTGCAGGGCCGAGAGCCGGTCAAAGGCCCTTTGCTCCAGGCGGGCGAGCTCCTGTCCCTCCGCTGCCCAATTCCGCGGCATGCTGTCCTCCTGCTGCTGTTCGCTTCATTGTCTTGAACGGCGAAGGGCCGATTGCGCTCAGGCCCTGGCCGGCACCGACGAGGGTCGCGACGGTGATCGACGTCACGCAGGGCTCGATGGCCGTCGCAGCCTCCGAGTGAACGCGGCCGTTCGCCGCCCGGTGCGATGACGAAGCCGCCGCGTCAGATCAATTGGGCGCAACCGGCCCCAGCTCCGAGAGCCTCTTCAGGTCATCGAGCACGGCCGCGATCAGCTTCTGGCGGCGTGGATCCCGCGCTGCGGACGTGGCGGCGAACAGCTTGATCAGGTAGCGCGCCTTCTCGGCCGCCTCGTACCATGTCGCCGCCGGAGCGGCGACCAGGAGGCTCTCGAACTCCGTCCGGCGCTGCCGCAGCGCCGCCTGATCCGCCTCGACTTCCGCGTGGCGCCGCCGGATCTCGGTTGCTATCTGGGCCGCGGCACCGCGGTGCTCGTCGAGCATGATGGTCTGGTCGGTCATGATCGTTCACCGTGGTCCCCGACCGGCAGTGATGGTCCGGCGCCCGTAGCGGGTTCCTGTGTCTCTTCCGGACCCGGCGGATCGACGGGGCTGCCCCGCCGCCGTCGCGGCCAGGAGGCTGATCGCTTCGCGGAGAGCGCAGCCCGGATTCCACGGGCGACGTCGAAGCAGGCTCAGAATCCGGCGCTGAGCTTCTCGACGCAGGCCGCCGCGACCTGCCGGTTGGGGTCGGTGGTGCCCGGCATCGTGGCCCAGCCGATCTTCATCACCATGTCGCTTCGGCTGTAGGCGGATGCGGCCCTGAGCTCCGCAAGGTGCGCGGCAAGCTGCGGGTCATTGCTGGACTGCTCGATGCAGATCGGCACCAATGCCGCGATCACTTCGGATCGCGCCTGTGCCGCCGCCAGCCGCTTCGCCTGGGCATCGGTAACCCATCCACCCCATCCGAACCCGACGATTGCGAGGGCAGCCGCGCCGACGGCCGCCCCGTAGAGGCCCGGCTTCATCCATTCGGGGGTTCTCATGCGGTTCCTCCGCTTGGGGCGGCGAAATATTCGCCACCAAAGTCGAATGATAACACAAGGCATCGGAAAAATCCTCATTAAATATTTCTCTTACAAGCTGATGCCGTTCCTGCTGTAAATCCTAGATATTTTGTGAATTGGCGCTGCTTTTGAGCGGTCTACGTGAATCATTTCGGCGTGACATTTTTTCAAAGATTCTTGCTCTTCGCCGGCCGAGCCGAGTGGGAGAGCGGTGCGGAAAGCGGCCCGTCAAGGCTGCCGGAGCACCGGCTTGCGGGAATGTGACGTCGCGGGCCGTATGGCGTGACACAGGGGTCCCGGATCACGAGCCGACCCCGACCGGAGCTCCTTCGATTGCTCTTGAGCGGGGCGAAGCGGCCGGGTGGCAGGGGCCGGCGGCCTGACCGACGTGAATGCTCCGATCCGGCACAACATGCCGGACGGGCTGATCGAGGGAGCATGGCGGTTCGCCGCCTTTCCCGGAGCCCGGTGCTCGGTGTAGCTGGTCCATGCGTGCCTCGCGACCGGCTGGGCCAAGGTCGGGAGGCTGTACATAAGAAAAAATTCATGTTACACTGCATATGTCGATTTCGACCGCAGCGCTGTTCCTCTGAGTCTCGCCTCCGCCCGCATGCGCGTCCGATTCCGTACCCCCACCTGTGGCATCCACCCACAGCAATCCCCCACGGACACCCATGAACCCCCACGGACCCCAACGGACCCCCACGGACCCCCACACCCCCACCGACCCCCATGGATCCCCATGGATCCCCATGGATCCCCATGCACCCTTTTCAACGCCCGTGCTGCGGCGCTGGCCGCGCCAGCCGTCCTGGACGCGTCCGCGGTGAGCGGCACGCGCTCGGCTCGGATCCGGGGGCCGGCATGAGGTGGAAGAGGCGCGGGACCGATACCGGAGCGC
>CAZVAR010000117.1:0-11952 GCA_964625225.1 uncultured Alphaproteobacteria bacterium
GCCATTGCCCGGGCGATGGCGATGGAGCCGGACATCCTACTGATGGACGAGCCGTTCGCGGCGCTCGACGCGCTGACCCGACGCAAGATGCAGGAGGAGCTGCTCCAGCTCTGGGACGATGTGCGGTTCACCGTCCTCTTCGTGACCCACTCGATCGAGGAGGCGATCATCGTCGGCAGCCGTATATTGGTGCTCTCGCCGCATCCGGGCCAAGTCAAGGCAGAGTTGAACGCGCACGAGTACGACCATGCGGCGGTCGGCGGCGAGGGCTTCCAGGCCCTGCAGCGGCGTATCCACGACATGCTGTTCGCCGAGCGCATCGAGGAGGAAACGGTGAGTGGCCATGCCTGAAGCGCAGGTCAATGCGCGGCGCCTTCCGCCGGTCCGACCGGAGTTCGAGCGGCCGACGGCCGACGCCTCCAATGTTGGCGACGTCGAGCGGCCGCTGAGCCCGTGGGAGCAGGTAGCCAACGTCACGGCCGTGCGACGGCTGAGCATCCTGGTCGCGATGGCGGCGGTGTGGCAGCTCTACGGGCTCTATATCAATAATCCGCTGATGCTGCCGACCTTCGGTGAGACGGCGGCGGCCTTCTTCGACGCCCTGTTCAACGGCAGCCTGCTGCAGCGCGCCTGGGTTTCGATCTGGGTCCTGCTCAAGGGCTATGCGCTCGCGGTGCTGATCGCGGCGGTGCTGACCTCGCTCGCGGTATCGACCCGGCTCGGCAACGATCTGCTCGCGACGCTGACGGCGATGTTCAATCCCCTGCCAGCGATCGCCCTGCTGCCGATCGCCCTGCTCTGGTTCGGGCTGGGGGATCCCAGCCTGATCTTCGTCCTGATCCACGCGGTGCTGTGGCCGCTGGCACTCAACACCCATTCCGGGTTCATGGCGGTCAGCGACACGATGCGGATGGTCGGGCGCAATTACGGCCTGGGCGGCGTGCGCTATGTCATGAAGATCCTGATCCCGGCGGCCTTCCCGGCGATCCTGGCCGGCCTCAAGATCGGCTGGGCGTTCGCCTGGCGAACGCTGATCGCGGCCGAGCTCGTGTTCGGCGTCAGCTCGGGCTCGGGCGGCCTCGGCTGGTTCATCTTCGAGAACAAGAACGAGCTGGAGATTCCCTATGTCTTCGCCGGCCTCGCCTCGGTGATCATCATCGGCCTGCTGGTCGAGAACATCGTGTTCCGTACGGTCGAGGCACACACGGTGCGGAAGTGGGGCATGTTGCGCTGAGGCCGAAGCGGCGGGGCGGGGCGCCGACGAAAACCCCGAAGCGTCAACATTCGTGCGCATTCGTCATCATCGGGTCTCGAAAGCGCAGGGCCGAGATGCGCGACGAAGCACTGCCGCGTCCCGGCCGCGTCGAAGCCGCTTCGGCATATCAGCATACTTCAGGAAAAAATGCAATGAGCGCGGGCGCGCAGGAGGAAACATCCCCGACCCGCAGAAGCTCACCCGGCGCACCGCAACCGGAGCGGCAGCGCCGCTGAAGCGGCGGGCGTCACTCCGGCGGAACTGATCGAAGCTGCGGCGGCGCGCATCGCGGCCATCGGCGATGCGGTGAATTCCCTGCTGGTGCGTGTCTTCGGGGAGGCACACAATGCGGCGACGCGGCTTTCCACCGCATCCGGCAACGACCGCCGCACCCTGCAATGCGGAAGCGCACTGACACGACCGACCGGAACCGTTCCGAAATGGCTGCGACGCATGGCCCGAGAACGGACGGCGTCACCGTTCACGACCGGTCGGGGCAGCGGTCGCGTTCGAGCTGAATGGTCGCGTGCTGGATGTCGAAGCGCTCGGCCAACACACGCTGGAGGCGGCGCAGGATCTCGTCGTGATCCGCACCCTCGACGATGGTGGCGTGCAGGGTGATCAAAGCACGTTCGGGGGTCAGCGACCAGGCGTGAACGTGATGGACGTCCGTAACCCCCGGCACCGCCGCCGGCAGCTCACGCCGCAGGGCGGCGAGGTCCAGACCCTCTGGTGCCCCCTCCATCAGGACATGCCAGGATTGCCGCACCAGCAGCCAGGCGCTACGCACGATCAACGCTGCCACCAGCAGCGACAGAAGCGGGTCGATCGGTCCCCAACCGGTGAGCAGGATGATCCCCGCCGCGGCGATGGCGGCCACCGATCCGAGCAGGTCGCCAAGCACATGAAGCATGGCGCCCCTTATGTTCAGGTTTGTGCGCGAGCCGCCACGCAAGATCAGAAAGGCGCCGAGATTGACGATGAGCCCGGCGGCGGCGATGGCAAGCATCGGACCGGCCAGAATCGCGACCGGATCGAACAACCGCTCCAGCGCCTCGATCACGATCCAGACGGCGATGCCGAGCAGCGTGCCGCCATTGACGAAGGCGGCCAGCACCTCGATCCGGCCGTATCCGTAGGAGCGCTGCGGCGTCGCCGGACGGCGGCTCATGTGAAAGGCATACCAGGAAAGGCCGAGCGCGGCCGTGTCGGTCAGCATGTGCCCGGCATCGGCCAACAGCGCCAGTGACCCGGACAGGATGCCGCCGACCACTTCGGCGACCATGAAGCCGCCGGTCAGCAGCAGCGCCCAGAGGACCCGGCGCTGGTCGCCGGTGCCAGCCGCAGTATGCACATGACCATGCCCGGCATGGTCGTGATGCAGAGCACCCATGGACTCACCTCCCCTGGGAGATACCGCCGCACTCCGCGCCGGTTCCGCCGCGCTCAACCCAGGGTCTGCCGATAGCGACGCAGCGCAATGGTCATGGCAACGAACATGAAAGCGCCGAGCGCCAGCATGCCAGGAAAAAGCTCGGCTAGGCGCCTGCCCTTCAACAGGATAACGCGGACGATGCGAAGGAAATGGGTCAGCGGGAGCAGCTCGCCCGGCCGCTGCGGCCATTGCGGCATCCCCCCGAAAGGAAACATGAAGCCCAACAAAAGAAGGTTGGGCCGAAGGAAGAGGAACGACATCTGCACGGCCCGGAGCTGATTCCGCACCTTCGTCGAGAACATATGGCCGACCGACAGCATCGCGGTGATGAAGAGCGCCGTCAGCGCGCGCGGCGGGCCGAACTACCGCGCGCCGGCACTCCGAAGACGAAGCAGCCGGCCAGCAGCATCAGTCCGGTGAGGACAAAGCCTGCGAAGATGCGGAGCACGATCTCACCGAGCATGACCTCGATCGGACGGACCGGCAGCGCGAGCAGAGTCTCCATCGTGGCGCGCTCGATCTCACAGGCGACGGCCAGCGCGGTGGACACCTGCACGGTCAGCGTCAGCACCACGCGGAGCACGGCCGGGTCGATGTTGAGCTGGGTGTCGCCGGCCGGATTGTGGCGGCGTGACCGTGCGAAGCCCCGTACGGCAGGAACTCCCGGCGATCACGGCCGTCGCGCGACCAACGGGTCAGTCGCGAGCAGCGTTAGGCATCGCCCCGCCGTGCGAAGCGCGTCGAGGACTACCCGGCGGCGGCCCGGCGCATTTCGGGAAAGAGGCTCAGCAACCCCTCGCGGGAGGCCGGACAGACGCCGCGCTCGGTGATCAGACCGGCAACCAGCCGGGCCGGGGTCACGTCGAAGGCGTAGTTTGCCACCGGGCTGCCAGGTGGCGTGACACGGACCGCGGCCAGATCGCCGTCCGCCGTCTCGCCCCAGACGTGCGAAACCTCGTCGCCGGCGCGCTGCTCGATCGGGATCTCGCGCACCCCGTCGGCGATGGTCCAGTCGATCGTCGGGCTCGGCAGCGCAACGTAGAAAGGCACGCCGTTGTCGTGGGCCGCGAGCGCCTTGAGATAGGTCCCGATCTTGTTGCAGACGTCACCCTCGGCCGTGGTCCGATCGGTCCCGACGATGCAGAGATCGACCATGCCGTGCTGCATCAGATGGCCGCCGGCATTGTCGACGACCACCGTATGCGGCACGCCGTGGCGGCCGAGCTCCCAGGCGGTCAGATGGGCGCCCTGGTTGCGCGGCCGCGTCTCGTCGACCCAGACGTGAACGGGAAGGCCCGCATCGTGCGCGAGATAGATCGGAGCCGTGGCCGTGCCCCAGTCCACGGTCGCGAGCCAGCCGGCATTGCAGTGGGTCAGAATGTTGAGCGGCCGGTCGGGCGCACGCTCGGCCTTGATGCGGCGCAGGAGCCGGAGGCCGTGCTCGCCGATGGCCCGGCAGATCGCCACGTCCTCGTCGCAGATCGCGGCCGCACGGGCATAGGCGGCCGCCGCCCGCTCCGGCGGCGGCAGCGGCGCGACCCGCACCCGCAGATCGTCCAACGCCCAGCGCAGATTGACCGCAGTGGGGCGGGTGGCGAGCAGCCGGTCGCAGGCGGCGGAAAGCCCTTCGTCCGACGGGTCGGCACGCAGCGCAAGCGCGAGGCCGTAGGCGGCGGTCGCACCGATCAGCGGCGCGCCGCGCACAATCATCGCCCGGATCGCGTGGGCGGCGTCGTCGAGCGAGGTCAGACGGATCGTATCGAACCGATGGGGCAGCCGGGTCTGGTCGATGATCCCGACCGACCATCCGTCGGGCTCGACCCAGATGCTGCGATAGGGGATGCCGTCCACCTTCATTCCGTACCCTCCGCGGCCCGCAACTCCGCCGACCGGGCGACGCCGCTCAGGGTTCGGACCTGCCGCAGATATGAGGTGCGATCGTCGCGGGGCAATCGCCTATGCGGTCCTCCGCAACACCCGGCCGGCGACCGCGTCGAGCTTCACCACGAGGTCGGGGTCGCGTGCCTCCGGCGGCGTGATGATCGCCGTGTCGAGGGCATGGTGACACCCCGCGGTGCACGGCTCGGCCCGGCCGGCCAGGCGCGGCACGGTCTGATGCACCAGCGCGCGGGCCTTGTCCGCGTTGGCGAGCAGCACCGCGACGACGGCGTCGACCGTGACATGGGCGTGGTCAGGGTGCCAGCAATCATAGTCGGTGACCATCGCGACGGTCGCGTAGCACATCTCCGCCTCGCGGGCGAGCTTGGCCTCCGGCATGTTCGTCATGCCGATCACGTCGCAGCCCCAGGCGCGATAAAGGTTGGACTCGGCCCGCGTCGAGAATTGCGGCCCCTCCATGGTGAGGTACGTCCCGCCGCGCACGATGTCGAGGTTGAGCTCCCGCCCGGCCTGTTCCAGTGCGTCGCCGAGCCGCGTGCAGACCGGGTCGGCCATCGAGACATGGGCGACGCAGCCGGTTCCGAAGAAGCTCTTGGCCCGGGCGAAGGTTCGGTCGATGAACTGGTCGACGATGACGAAGGTCCCGGGCGGCAGCGCCTCCTTCAGCGCCCCGACGGCCGAAAGGGAGATGATCTCGGTCACGCCGCAGCGTTTCAGCGCGTCGATGTTGGCGCGGTAGTTGAGGTCGGACGGCGGCCGCCGATGGCCGCGGCCGTGACGCGGCAGGAACACGAGCTGCTGCCCCGCCAGCTCGGCGAACATCATCTCGTCCGAAGTCTCGCCGAACGGCGAGTGCACCCGTTCCCAGCGGCGGTTCTCGAGTCCCGGAATGTCATAGAGGCCGCTGCCACCGATGATCCCGATGACGGGCGGCGTGCCGGCGGCGGCGCGAGAGTCGGGCATGGCGCATCTCCTCCGATCGGGCGTTCGCATCCTTCTGCACGCGCGGCGCACGCCCCGCAAGACGGTCGACGCCATCCCGGAAGGCGACGCCGGGACGGCGCGGCGAAGCCATCACCGCATTTGTCGGCGGTCCCGGTTGGTCATAGTCTACGCGGAAATGTCGACCGAAGCAGGAGGAACCACGGTGAGCGAGCTCGTCACCTACGCGTCCGAGAACCGAATCGCGCTGATCACCATCAACCGGCCGGACAAGCTGAACGCTCTCAGCAACGGCGTCGTGGCCGAACTGCGCGACGCCTTCCGGCGGCTCCAGGACAGCGACGACAGGGTCGGCATCGTCACCGGCGCCGGGGATCGCGCCTTCTCCGCCGGCGCCGATCTGCGCGACCCGCCGGAGGACCCCGAGCTCTGGGAGTGCATGCCCGGCGTCGGGGTCGATCTCGACAAACCGCTGATCGCGGCGGTCGCCGGCCATTGCGTCGGCGGGGCCTATGTCCTCGTGCAGTTCTGCGACATCGCCGTGGCCGCGGAGAACGCCCTCTTCCATTATCCGGAGGCACAGATCGGCTTCTGCGGCGGCCTGATCGCAGGCTGCGCGGCGCGGCTGCCGCACAAGATCGCGATGGAGTTCATGCTGACCGGCAAGCGCTACGACGCGCAGCGCGCCTACGAGGTCGGCATGGTGAACCGGGTCGTGCCGACCGGGCAGCAGGTCGAGGGCGCGATGGAGTACGCCCGTATCCTCGCCGACAGCGCGCCGCTGGTGATGACGCTGCTCAAGCGCTCCGTGCGCGACCATGTCATCAATCGCGGCCCGTCCGAGCTCCAGGGCCTCGCCCGGCGCGAACTCTACCGCGTCAACCGCAGTGCAGACCGCGAGGAAGGCATCGCGGCCTTCCGCGAGAAGCGCAAGCCGGTGTTCACCGGGCGCTGATCCGAGGAGCGCGCCGACGGGTGCCCCGGCGCGCTAGCGGGACTGCATCGCCCGCTCCTGGGCCTCGCGCTCCTGCCGCCGCCGCTCCTCGATCGTCGGCGCATTGTAGGGACCCGGCCCGCGATAGGGCACCGGCGTCAGCGACAGCCCGCCCTGCTCCTCGCAAATCTTCCGGGGCAGGTTGCGCACGCCCCAGCCTACGAGGCTGCACTCGACGATGTCGTAACTTTCCTCCTGGGTCAGATACGGCTCACCGCCGCAACCGGCCAGCGCGAACAGCCCAGCGACGATTGCGCAGCACCCGAGACGGAACCGCATCTCACATCTCCACCACCAGCTTGCCGTAGGTCCGCCGCTCTCCGAGCGCCACCAGCGCCTGCGGCAGGCGGGCGAGCGGATAGCGCTCCATGATCACCGGCCGGATGTCTCCGCGCCGATGCATGGCGAAACAATCGGCCACGACTTCGTGTCCGTAGCCGGGATCGCGCGTCAGATAGCCGCCCCAGACCGCGCCCACGGCCGAGGCGTTCTTCAGCAGCAGCCGGTTGGCGGCGATGCGCTGGATCTCGCCACCGGCGAAGCCGATGATGACCGCCCGCCCCTCCCAGGCGATCACCTTGAGCGCGTCGTTGAAGACCGCGCCGCCGACCGGGTCGAAGACGACGTCGGCGCCATGCCCGCCGGTCGCCTCGCGCACCGAATCGATCCACCCCTCATGCCGGTAGTCGAGCGCCAGCTCGGCCCCGTTCTCGCGGCAGATGCGGCACTTCTCCTCTCCGCCGGCGAGCGCGATCACACGCGCCCCCCAGGCGCGGCCGATCTGAATTGCGGCGAGCCCGACGCCGCCGGCGCCGGCCGTCACCAGGAGCCATTCGCCGGCCTCGAGCCGCCCGCGCCGGCCGAGGGCGATGTGCGCGGTCGGATAGACCACCGGGATCGCGCTGGCATCGAGCAGCGACACGCCGTCCGGCACGCGGTTGGCCGAGTCGTTCTCCACCAGCGCATATTCGGCGAAGGCACCCCAGCGCGGCTGCGCGCAGACCCGGTCGCCCGGGGCGAAATCGGAGCCGGGGCCGACCTCGACCACCTCGCCCGCCAACTCGCAGCCGGGGGTGAAGGGGAAGGGCGGCTTCACCTGATATTTGCCGCCGATCATCAGCAGATCGAAGAAGTTGAGCGCGGCGTGCGAGACCTTCACCAGCGCCTCGCCCTCGCCCGGCACGGGCACGGGCAGATCCTCGAGCGCCATGTCCTCCGGCCTGCCCCAGTCGCGGACGATCCAGCCTTTCATGCTCTGCTCCCGGAGGGCGGCCTTCAGGTCCGCCCTCTTACGAGGGGTTCGAAGGGACAAGGCGGGTCCGAAGATCCGCGTTCCATTCACGCCCCCTGCCCCTCATCGAAGTCCTGGCTGATGCGATAGAAATGCGGCGTGATCGGGTGCAGACCCTGCTCGCGGTGTTTGCGGATCTCGGCCCGGGCGATGCCGCGCAGATGCACCTCGTCCGGCCCGTCGATGTACTGGAGCGCCCGGCCCCAGGTCCACAGGAAGGACAGCGGCGTGTCGGGGGTGAGACCCATCGCGCCGAACACCTGCATGGCGCGATTGACGACATTGGTCTGGAGGCGGGCCGCGATGACCTTGATCTGCGACACCTCGTTGCGCGCCGCCTTGTTGCCGCGCTCGTCGATCAGCCAGGCCGTGCGCAGCACGATCAGCCGGGCTTGGTCGATCTCGTTGCGCGAAAGGGCGATCGCCTCGCGCACCGTGCCCTGGTCGGCGAGCGGCGCGCCGAAGGCCTTGCGGTTCAATGCTCGCTCCACCATCAGGTCGAGCGCCACCTCGCACTGGCCAATGGTGCGCATGCAGTGATGGATGCGCCCCGGCCCGAGCCGCGCCTGGGCGATGGCGAAGCCCATGCCCTCCTCGCCGAGGATGTTGGCGGCCGGCACCCGGACATCCTCGAACACCACCTCGCAGTGCCCCTCGGGCGAGATGTGATGCATGATCGGGATGTTGCGGACGACGCGCACGCCGGGCGTGTCGGGCGGCACCAGCACCATGCTCTGCCGGCGGTGCGCCTCGGCGTCCGGGTTGGTCACGCCCATCACGATCATGATGCCGAGCAGCGGGTGGCTGGCATTGGTGATGAACCATTTCCGCCCGTTGATGACGTACTCGTCGCCCTCACGCCGGATCGAGGTGCGGACGTTGGTAGCGTCGGAAGAGGCGACCTCGGGCTCGGTCATGCAGAAGGCGGAGCGGATCTCGCCGGCGAGCAGCGGCTTCAGCCAGCGCTCCTTCTGTTCCGGCGTGCCGAACATGTGAAGGATCTCCATGTTCCCGGTATCCGGAGCGTTGCAGTTGAACATCTCCGGCGACCAGTAGATCCGCCCCATGATCTCGGCGAGCGGCGCATATTCGAGATTGGTGCAGCGCGTGCCCGGCTCATCGTCCTTGAGGCCGGGCAGGAACATGTTCCAGAGCCCCTCCTCGAATGCCGCGTTCTTCACGTCCCAGTAGAAGTCGGGCGGGAACCGGCCGGCCTCGACCTGGCGATGCCACTCCTTGTCGCGCGGCACGATCTGCTGCTCCATGAAGCGCGTCAGGCGCGCCTGGAGATCCTTCACTTTCGGCGAGTAATCGAAATCCATCAGAAGCTCCCGATGCGCGCGCGCATCATCCTGCAATCCGTCCGCGGCGATGTTGCACGACCCGGGCCGAGCGATGCAACGGTGCGCGCCGCAGGCCACTCAACCGGCAGCCCGCCGTTCGGACGATTTCCGGATGGGATCGATGGGGATCCATGGGGGTCGATGGGGGTGGGAATGGGGGTCGCGTCAGGGTGACATGGGGGCGAGCGGGACGGGACATGCGGCGCTCCGGGCAAGCACGACGCGCGCAGCGTATCATGAATTTATTCTTATGTCGAGATCGCACCGGCGGCCGGGCGGAGCCAAGGCGGTTCCGGCGCGCCGCCCGGCACCGGCGCCCCGCCCCTCGCGGGCGCGGCCGATCCCGGCGGTCGGCGGCTCCCCGGGCTCGGGCTCCGGGGCGACCGGGCGGCCCTTCCGGCACTCAGCCGCCGCTGATCGCGGTCAGGACGAACAGTTCCGTGCCGGGCCGCAGACGCGTCTCCAGGGTCGCGCGCTCGCCGTCGACGAAGATATTGATGTGCCTGCGGATGCGCGGCGTCGAATCGCAGAGGCGGTCGCGCATCCCTGGCCATTGCGACTCCAGTGCAGCGATCGCCTCGCCGACGGTCGCGGCAGAGACCGCGACCCGACGCGCGGCGCCCGGAAACAGGCGCAGCAGCGCCGGCGGAAGCGTGACCAGGACCGACGGCGATTCGTCGCTCGGCATGGCGGGTTCCTCTGCGAGACGTCATACAAGCCGGATTGCGCGGGGCCGACCGTGTCGGCAGGCGCCTCCGTTCGCGCCTGCGCGGGCCGCGGAGCCGCGATCAAGCCGTTCCTCCGGTGCCGTCCCGGCCCGCGGCCTTCCCCCGGCGACATCGGAGCGGCCGGGCGATCCGTGCTCCGGCCTGCGCTACGCCGCTCACTCCTCGACGACCAGCGTCTCCACCGAGGAGATCGCAGGCAAATACTGGGCGATGCAGGTCCAAGTGTCGCCCTCGTCGGCGCTGGCGAACAGCGTGCCCGTGCTCGTCCCGAAATAGACGCCGGCGGGCTCCAGCCGATCGGTCGCCATCGCCTGCCGCAACACGCCGAAGAACGCGTTCTCCTGGGGCAGCCCGGCACGCAGCGCTTCCCAACTGTCGCCGCCGTCCCGCGTGCGCCAGACGGCGGCCCTGCCGTCCGGGACGTAGCGGCCCAGCGAGTCGCCGTTGAGCGGCAGCAGATAGAGCGTCGCCGGGTCGCGCGGATGGACCGAGGCGGGGAAGCCGAAGGAGGACGGCAGCCCCGCCTCGATGCTCCGCCACTGTCGTCCGCCGTCGTCGCTGCGATACATGCCGCAATGATTCTGCTGATAGAGGCGGTCGGGCATTCCGGGCGCCATCACGAGGCAGTGCACACACTGGCCGTGCTCCGGGTAGCGCTGGTCTTCCGGCAGGTAGTCGCACCGCGTCCCCCGGTTCCGCGGCTCCCAGGTCTCACCGCCGTCCGCCGTGTGGAACACGCCGGCCGAGGAGATCCCGACCCAGAGCTGCCTCTCGTCCTCCGGGTGAGGCACGAGCGAATGCAGGATGAGACCGCCGCCGCCCGGCTGCCAGTCCGGTCGCGACGGATGGTCGCGCAGACCGGCGATGTGCCGCCAGGACCGGCCGCCGTCCTCGCTGCGGAACAGGCCGGCCGGCTCGACGCCGGCGTAGAGCACCCCGGCGGCCGGCGCCAGGCTCCACACCGATTTGACCGGTTCCTCGCCGGGGGCGTAGCCGAGCCCCTCGCTCGAATGGGTCCAGGTCGCGCCCAGATCGGTCGATTTCCATACGGCCGGGCCGAACCATTCGTTGCCGCCGCCGCCGTAGATCGTGCCGGATCGGGCATCCGCGACGAGGTGGTTGATCGGCCACGCCTCGCAATACGGGCCGCGAAGCGCCCACGACCGTCGGGCTGCGTCGCTCTCGAGGATGAACGCGCCCTTCTTCGTCCCGACCAGAACCAGCACTCTTTCCACCATTTAGGGGCTCCCCCTGCTCTCGATCGCTCTGCGCTGGATCGCTCTCCGGCGGTCCCGCACGGCCACACCGGGGGACCGGAGCGTTTCACGGTCGACCGGCTATGGCTGAAGGTCGAACATCGCCTTGCCGCTTGCCGGGTCGAAGGGAACCGAGAAATGTTCGTGGGCGATCAGCCATCTGCCATCGATCCGGCGGCAGCCGACGGTTACCCGCATCCAACTGCTCCTTTCCTCGCCGTCCGGTCCCGTTCCGCCGCACCGGCAGAGATAGTGGCCGAAGGCAACATCGTCGCGCGCGGCAACGGTCAGCTCGTGAACCTCGAACATCATCGGGCCGGAGCACATCGACATGCACATCTCCCAATGCGCTCTGTAGGCATCGCGCCCCTGGAACCGGAGCGCGGCGATCGCATCGAACGCCACGACGTCCGGCGAAAAGTGGGACACGATCCGATCGACGTCTTTCGACCGGACCGCTTCCGCGTAGGCGTCGATCAGGTTCCGGATCTCGGCTTCCGCCCTCGTCTCGACCGTTGCCGCCGTCACGCTCTCCTCCCTTCGCAACCGGAACTGGAAACGGGCTTGCGCGGGGCCCGACCCCGCAACCGCCTTGACGAATTAGGTTGATATCAACATTATTGGGCAATGTCAATCCACGACGAGCTTCCCCTCGAGATCACCCCCAGGGTCCGCGACACCTGCCTGTGCCTCCATGTGCAGCGGGCGGCGCGGGCGGTGGCGCGACGCTACGACGACGCGCTGCGGCCGCTCGATCTCACCAGCGGCCAGTTCTCCCTGATGATGTCGCTGAACCGCGCCGAGCCGCC
>CAZVAR010000118.1:0-658 GCA_964625225.1 uncultured Alphaproteobacteria bacterium
GTCGATATTGGCGAATTTCTTGAACAGAACCGCCTTGCCCTCCATCACCGGCTTGGCCGCAAGCGGGCCGATGGCGCCGAGGCCGAGCACGGCGGTGCCGTTCGTGATGACCGCGACCAAGTTGCCGCGGGCGGTCACCGTGGCCGCCTCCTGCGGGTCCGCCACGATCGCCTCGCACGCCGCCGCGACGCCCGGCGAGTACGCCAGTGACAGGTCGCGCTGGGTGCCGAGCGGCTTGGTCGCCGTGATCTCCAGCTTTCCGGGCTGCGGGTGCCGGTGATAGGCGAGCGCCGCGTCGCGTAGATTGTTCGCTGCCATTGCTGCTCCGTTCGGGTCCCGTGATTCCCGCGTGCTTCGACGCACTCCCGCGTTTCAACCTTCTACGACAAAGGGGATGGAGGGTGTGATGCGCTCGCCCCGATTCAGTCTCCCTTCTCGGAGAAAGGCCCGGAAGCCGGACGCATATCTGTCACATCATCGCCCCGGTCGGGCCCTGGCGTGGAGGCGAACGGGAGCTCCGCCTCCAGCAGGCTGCTCCAAAGATGCACGGCGAACCCCGGTCCCGCGAGCCGTGTCGCCGCCCGCCGTTCCGCCGGCCCGTGCCCGGTCATCACATGCGCCCCCTGTCGCAGCCCGGCGGCGCGGCCGGCGGCGAGGT
>CAZVAR010000118.1:668-11938 GCA_964625225.1 uncultured Alphaproteobacteria bacterium
TCCGCCTTGTCGCCGACGATCCAGGAGCGCGCGAGGTCGAGCGGCAGATGTCGCGCCGCCTCCAGGAGCATCCCCGGCGCGGGCTTGCGCCAGGGATGCGACGGATGGAACGGGCAGGCGAGAACCATGTCGAGCGTCGCGCCCCGCGCCGCGAGCTGCCCCGTCAGCGCGTTCTGGACGGCCGTGAACGCGGCCCAGTCGAACAGTCCGCGCGCAATGCCGGACTGATTCGTGATCAGGACCACCGGCCATCCGGCTCGATTGGCGGCGACGATGAGCTCGGCCGCTCCCGGGAGCAGGGCCACGTCCTCCGGCCGCCGGAGGTGATGTCGCTCCGCCACGACGACGCCGTCGCGGTCGAGGAACAGCGCGGGCCGGAGCGGGCCGGCCGCGACCGGGCGCAGCAACTCGGCCCAGCAGCCGTCCGCGCGCAGCCCGGAGGGCGTGGTCAGCGGATCATCCATGGCGTCGCCGCTCCGGGGTGCGGAAGCGTCCGCCGAAGCGGCGCGACAGGTCCCGCACGACGGTCTTCTCCGAAACCTCCGTCATACGCCGCGTCCGAACAGGGCGAGGCAGATTGCGACCGCGGCCACGACCCCGGCGAGATCCGCGGTCAGTCCGGCGGCGAGGGCGTGGCGGATGCGCCGCACCTGCACGGCGCCGAAATAGACGGCGAGCACGTAGAACGTCGTTTCGGTCGAGCCCTGGATCGTGCTGACCAGATAGCCAACATAGGAGTCCGGGCCGATCGCGGGATCGTTGAGAATCGAAACCATGACGCCGAATGCGCCCGACCCCGACAAGGGCCGCAGCAGCGCCATCGGCAGCGCCTCCGGCGGCAGGCCGACGAGGTCGGTCACGGCGCCCAGCGGCTGCAGCAGCAGCTCCATCGCGCCGCTCGCCCGGAACATGGCGACGGCGACCAGGATGGCGACCAGGTACGGGATGATCCGCACCGCGACCTCGAAGCCCTCGCGAGCGCCCTCGACGAAGGACTCGTAGACGGGCACCCGGCGCGCCGCGCCGAAGCCGAGCAGCCCGACCATCAGCCCCGGGATGATCCAGGGCGCGATTGCCTTGCCGTAGAGAATGGTCAGCGGCACCAGCGCGACGATGCCGGCCAGCACCAGCGCTGAAACCCAGGCGGGGTAGCCCTCGCCGACTGGTGCGTCATCCGACGCCGGGATGGCCGGCGCCGGCCCCGGCGGCACCGGAGGGGTCGGCGGCGCCGGGCTGAAGCGCCGGTAGAACTTGGCTGCCAAGATCGCGACCGTGGTCGAGCAGATGGTCGCGAACAGCGTCGTCGGCACGATCCCGGCCGGATCGGCCGAGCCGGCCGCCGCCCGGATCGCGACGACGCCGGTCGGCAGCAGGGTGACGCTGGACGTGTTGATCGCCAGGAACAGCGCCATGGAGTCCGTCGCCGTCCCCTTGTGCGGATTGAGCGTGTCGAGCGCCTGCATCGCCTTGATGCCGAACGGGGTTGCGGCATTGCCGAGGCCCATGGCATTGGCCGACAGGTTCATCACCATCGCCCCCATGGCGGGATGGTCCGGCGGTACGTCGGGGAACAGGCGGATCAGCAGCGGCCGCATCACCCTGGCGATGACGAGGAGCAGACCACCCGCCTCGGCCACCTTCATCAGGCCGAGAAACAGCGTCATGACGCCCACCAGGCCGATCGCCAGGGTGACTGCCGAGCCGGCCGCTTCCACCATGGCGGTGCCGAGCGCCTCCATCGGCAGCGGGGTGACCTCGAGCCCGGCAAGCTGACGGAAGGCGGCGACGCAGAAGGCGACCAGGACGATAGCGAGGAAGACCGCGTTCACGGCGCTGGGCAGCCGACCGGGGATCCATGGGGATCCGTGGGGGTCGATGGGGACCCATGGGGATTTGTGGGGGTCGGTGGGGTTCTATGGGGGTGCCGATGGGGGTGCATGGGGGTGCCGATGGAGGTGACAGGGACTCCCGAGGGCCGGGCGGACGACAGTGGCATGGCGGCTCCGGATTGGCGGACACCGCAACCTACCATGTATTTTTTCCTATATCAAGCCGAGACCCCGGACAGCGTCCGGCGGTCGGCAGCCGGCAGTGCTGCACACGGGCCGCCGAAGCTGATAAGGTCCGAGCGGTCCCGCCGAGAAGGAGAATCGTGCATGCGTGCGGTGAGCGACTATGGCGGCCAGCCCGCCGGGCCCGTGGATCGCGACGACCATCCTCCGTCGCCGCGCGACAAGCGCATCGACGCGATGAAGAGCCTGGTGCAGGCCAAGGATCCGCTCTTCACCAGCGATGTCAGCCGCCGGGCCCAGGAGGAGCTTGACCAGGCCACCTACGACAGTCTCGCCTATTACGACCGCTGGCTCGTGGCCTTCCGGCGGAACCTCGTTGAGCGAGGTTATCTCTCGGAAGAGGAGATCGAACGCCGCATGGCCGAGCTGCGGGCACGCGCCGGCGGCTGAGCGATCGCCCGGGTACGCATTGTCGCGCCTCACCGCCGCCGGCCGGGCGATGCCGTCACGCCTGTCCCGACACCCGGCGGCGCAGCGCGCGACCGCGGTCGATGAGTCCGGCCAAGGCGATGCCGGTCGCAATGCCGCCCGCGTTCGCGACGACGTCGTTCCAGGCGGCACCGTGGCCCGGCGCGTAAAGATCCTGGATCACTTCCACCGCGAGGCCGAGCAGGAACAGGCCGAGACAAGCCCAGCCGCCCCGACGCGGGCCGAAGCCGAACAGCGACAGCGACGCCAGCACCGCGTAAGCGAAGCCGTGTGCCAGCGTGTCGTTCACCGCGGGGCGGGGAAGCACGCTCCCGGTGAACAGAAACAGTACCGGAACGGCGGCAAGGGCGAGGAAAAAGCCGGCACGGCACCACCGCGCCAGCCTGCGATCAGGCCGGAACCACGGCATTGTGCCCGAGCACGATGTCGAAGTGAGCCTTGACCGCACCGTCTTCGATCTCCGGCGCCGGTTCCAACGGGATGATCACGCTGGCGCGCGCGGCGGGATCGGCGATGCGGTTCAACACGGGATCGGTCGCGTTCAGCGGTTCGCCGGCGACGTACATCTGCGTCACCAGACGCTCGAAACCGGGACCGGAAACGCTGAAATGGATGTGCGGCGTGCGGTTGCCGTAGGGGACCGGCCGAATGGTGCGGAACCGCCAGGCACCGCCGGCGGCCGCAATCGTCCGACCGTAGCCCTGGAAATTCGGGTCGCGCTCGCCGCGGTCGCGCGGATGCGCATAGACGCCGTTCGCGTCTGCCTGCCAGATCTCGATCCGGGCATCGACAACGCCGCGGCCAGCCGCGTCCAGCACGCGGCCGGTCAGATGCAGGACGGTGCCCTTGGCGCGTTCCGGCCGGCCCGCCACCTGCACGAGATCGTTATCGGAATCGAGGGGCAGTTCGAGCGGATAGAACGGCCCTTCCGTCTGGCGCGGTGTCGGCACGAACGGCGCGGCCCCGGCCGGCACCATGGCGAACAGGGCGGCTCCGCCGGTCAGACGGAGCAAGCGGCGGCGCGAGAGCGGGGTCGGGTTCGGCATCGGCGATCTCCGGATCGCGGGTCCCCCTTCCTGGTTGCCGGGCGCCCGAAGACGGCGGGCGCGGGCGTCTCCGGCAGCGTTCCGTAAATCGGGCCGTGGCGAGGCCGGTTCCCGACCGTCCGCTCAGAGACGCAGCTCCTGCTTGGCGATGATGTTGCGCTGGATCTCGTTGCTGCCGCTGTAGATCGAGGCGGCACGGTAGAAATAGTAGTTCGGCGTGAGCCCGTTGAAATAGTCGGCGCCGATCGGCTCCTCGTTCCATCCCTCCCGGAGCGCGTCCAGATTGAACGGCATCGCGTAATAACCGGCCGCCTGGACGCCGAGTTCCGTGATCCGCTGCTGCAGCTCGGTGCGGCGGATCTTGAGGAGCGACGAGGCTGTCCCGACCTTGCGGTCGGCCGACAGACGCGCCAGCACCCGCAGGCTGGTCTGCTCGATCGCGATCAGCTCGATCTCCGCCTGTGCGATGTGGCGGCGGAACTCCTCGTCTTCGATCAGGGGTCGACCGTACCCGTCCGGCTCCTGCGCGGCGATGTCGCGTACACGCCGGAGCTGCGTCTTCAGCTCGCCGACGCTGCCCGTGTGCGTCCGCTCATGTTCCAGCAGGTATTTGGCGATCGTCCAGCCCTTGCCCTCCTCGCCGACCAGCGAATCGAGCGGCACCTTCACGTCGGTGAGGAACACCTCGTTCACATGGCGCAGGCCGTTGATGGTGATCAGCGGCCGCACCTCGATGCCCGGAAGGGTCATCGGGAAGATCAGGAAGGAGATGCCGTCCTGCTTCTTCGCCTCCTGGCTGGTGCGGACGAGGCAGAAGATCCAGTCGGCATGGTGGGCGAGCGAGGTCCAGATCTTCTGGCCGTTGATGACGTAGTGGTCGCCCTTGCGCTCGGCACGCGTCTTGAGCGAGGCGAGGTCGGAACCGGAGCCAGGCTCGGAATAACCCTGACACCACAGCTCGTCGCCGGAGAGGATCTTCGGAAGATGCTCCCGCTTCTGCTGCTCGGTGCCGAATGCCATCAGCACCGGCCCGACCATGTTGATGCCGAAGGGCGACAGTCGCGGCGCGCCGGCCTGACCGGATTCGTCGTCCCAGATATATTTCCGCTTCGCATCCCAGCCGGCGCCGCCATGCTCCTTGGGCCAGCTCGGCGCCACCCAGCCCTTGCGGTACAGGATGCGGTGCCAGCGCATGTAGTCGTCCTTGCCGACCTCCAGGCCGGCGAGAACGCGCTCGCGGATATCCTGGGGCAGTTCGTCGCGGAGGAAGTTGCGTACCTCCTCGCGGAAGGCCTGGTCTTCGGCGGTGAACAGCATGGCAGAACACCTTGCGCGGGTGATTGCAGTCACCCGGATGCTAGGCGCGGCGCCGGCCCCGGACAAGAGGGGCGGGCACCGCCGGACGGGAACGAGTCGACCCTCAGGCGGCGCGAACCGAGGTGAGGAAGTCGTCCACCACGTTTCGCAGCGCCTCGGCCTCGCGCGACAGCGCGGCCACCACTTCGCCCATGCGGGCGGCGGAGTCCCCGGTGCCGGCCGCCGCCTCGGTCACGCCGACGATGTTGCCGGAGACTTCGCCGGTTCCCTGCGCCGCCTGCTGGATGCTGCGCGCGATCTCCTGCGTCGCCGCGTTCTGCTCCTCCACGGCGGCGGCGATCGTCGCGCCGATCTCGCTCATCTCGCCGATGATGGTGCGGATCGCCTCGATCGCGCCGACGGTGTCGCCGGCGTCCTGCTGGGCGGCGGCGATCTGCGCGGCGATCTCCTCGGTCGCCTTGGCGGTCTGATTGGCGAGCGCCTTGACCTCCCCGGCGACCACGGCAAAGCCCTTGCCCGCCTCGCCGGCCCGCGCGGCCTCGATCGTCGCGTTAAGGGCGAGCAGATTGGTCTGTGCGGCGATGTCGCCGATCAGCTTCACCACCTCGCCGATCTTCCGGGCTGAATCCGAGAGGTTGCGGACCGTGGAGTCGGCGCCGCCCGCCTCGGCGACCGCGCGGGCAGCGATGTCGGCCGACTGCGCGACCTGTCGGCCGATCTCGGCAATCGAACCGGACAGCTGCTCGGCGGCCGACGCGACATTGCCCGCGTTCGCCGATGCCTGGTCGGCCGCAGCAGCGACGGCGCAGGCCTTGGCGCTACTGTCGGCCGCGTGCGCGGCGACGGTCCGGGACACGGCTTCCACCTCCGACGAGGCCGCGGACAGGCCGGCGACGACCTTGCCGATGCTCTCCTCGAACGTCACGATCAGCTCCTCGACGCGGCTGCGTCGTTGGTCGCGTTCGGAGGTTGCCGCACCGATGTTATAGGCGGAGATCGCCAGGTCCATGTCGAGGAACAAGGCGCTCTGGACCGCCCGGAGCGTGGCCGCGAGCCGGCGCGGGCTCCAGCGATGAGTCTGTATCGCCAGAGCCGTGATGCGATCCAGGACCAGGCGGTAGCCGCCTATGTACCAGCGCGGTTCCAGCCCGATGCGGCAATGCGCCTCGCCGATGGCCCGTGCCTGCTGCATGTAGGCCTCGTCGAAGCGGGCCGCGAACAGGGCCTGCCAGTGCGATTTCTGGGCGTGCTTCAGTCCGGCGACGCGCGCCGACCCGCCCAACAGTTCGGCAAGGTGCGGCACCGCAAGGACATGGCGGTAGAAGTCCTCCAGAATCCCGTCCATCCGCGGCTCCAGGACGGTCCAGAAGCGCCGCAACGCGGATCGCGATTCGTCATCGAATTCGAGAAAGCGCAAGCGGTTGCCGCAGTCGAAATCGTAGCTGCCCATTCTCGCCGGATTCCCTCAAAGTAGGACGACGTCACCGGAAGCATGCCGTCGGCATGGATGCCGCCCTCAATCGCTTGCGGTTGGTGAAATCCAAGTAAAGGAAGCCCGAGGTCCTGCCGCTGCCGCGTCACCCGATCCGCCGTCGGATCCGAACGACCCGGACGTCGACATCGAGATAGGAAAACGAACTGTTTGCGCGGCGACGGCCGGGACAGAACCGCCGCGGTCCCGAATGCGGCCGCCGTGATGGAGGCTTGTCAGGAGGGGCGATGCGCCGAATACTGCCGGGCATCGCAGCGGCCGTCACGGCCGCAAGGCCGCATGCAGGACGCCTGCGGCATCCGGCCCGCCTCACCGCAAGCCCCGCACTCAATGGCCCATCAGGATCGTCTGCCGGTTGCGCCGCTGCTCGCAACGCTGCTCGTGCAGGCGCTCGCGATCATGACGAGCCTGGCGGTGCCGACGCTGGCGCCGGCGATCGCTGCGGATCTCGGCGTATCGCCGGCGCGGGTCGGCCTGTTCACCTCGCTGCTCTACGTCGCGGCGACTGCTGGGGCGATCCTCTGCCCCGGCTTCATCGCCCGTTTCGGCCCGATCCGGATGAGTCAGGTGCTGATGCTGTTCTGTGCCGCAGCGATGGCGATCGCCGCAACCGGCACGGTGGCAGCGCTGGCCGTCGCCGCGCTGGTGCTCGGCGTCGCCTATGCCCTGCCGATCCCGTCGGGGGCGCTGATCCTAGTCCGGGTGACGCCGCCGAGGCTGCACAATCTCGCCTTTTCGATCCGCCAGACCGGCGTGCCGATAGGGGGCATGGCAGTGGGGGCCCTGCTGCCGGCCACCGCGCTCGCGTTCGGCTGGCGGGCGGCGCTGCTGCTCCTCGCCATCCCGGTGCTGGCGCTCACGGTCGCGCTGGCGCCGCTGCGTCCGGCCCTGGACGCGGAGCGCCGGCCGGGCGCACGGCTGATCGCCGGCAACCCGCTGCGGCCGGTGCTGCTGCTATTCCGGTCGCCGGACCTGCGCTGGCTGGCGGTCGCCGCCTTCTTCTTTGCCGGGACCGAGCTCGCCTTCGCCGCCTTCCTGGTCACCTATCTCAACGGCGCGGTCGGCTTCGACCTGATCGCCGCCGGGCTCGCGCTTTCGGTTTTCCAGGTCGGCGGCTTCTCCGGGCGGCTCGCGCTCGGCGCGGCGGCCGACCGGGTGCAGCGGCGGCGCCTGCTCCTCGGCGGGGTCGGGTTAGGCATGGCGGCCGCCGCCGCGGTGGCCGGCCTCTTTACGGCATCCTGGCCGCGGCCGCTGGTGCTGGCCGTCGCGCTGGCCGCCGGCTTCACCTCGGGCGGCTGGACCGGCGTCGGTATCGCCGAGGTCGCCCGGTCGTCGGGGCCGACCGATGCGGTGGCCGCGACCGGCGCGCTAAGCATGTTGATGTTTCTCGGCGTGATCGCCTGGCCGACCCTGTTCAGCCTGCTGGTGGACTGGTCGGGTGGCTATACGCTCCCCTATGCCGCCGTGGCGGCGGGGGCGACGTTCGCGGCGCTGCTGCTGCTCGTCTCTCCCGGCCGTGCACCGGATTCGCTGGAGGTTCGCTCGTGAGGGAGGTACCGGTCGTCGCGCTGGCCGCGACGCTCGCCGTGCAGACGCTCTGCACGATGGCCGCCTATTCGATGTCGGTGGCGGCGCCGGAGGTGGCAGCCGAACTCGGCATCCCAGGGGCGACGATCGGCCTCTACACCTCGATCGTCTATGGCGTGGGCATGGCATCGGCCGTGTTCAGCCCCGGCTTCATCCATCGCTACGGCGCGATCCGGGTCAGCCAGTACTGTCTCCTGACGGCGATCGCGGGACTCGTGGTCGCGGCGCTGGGAGGCACGGTGGCGCTGGTCGCCTCGAGCGCGGTCGCCATCGGACTAGGGTACGGCGCCACCGCACCGTCGAGCTCGCATCTGCTCGCCAAGCGCACCCCGCCCCATATGGTCAATCTGGTGTTCTCGATCCGCCAGACCGGGGTGCCGCTGGGCGGCGTCTGCGCGGGGCTGGCCGTGCCGCCGCTGCTGCTCGCGGTCGGCTGGCGCGGCGCCCTGCTGGTCGAGATCGTGCCGTGTCTGGCGCTCCTGCTTCTGCTGCTGCTCCTGCGGCGCGAGTTCGACGCCGACCGCGACCCGGCGCGCCCACTGTTCCGCGAGGGGGCATTCCGGCCGCTTCGGCTGATCCTGGAGGATGCCGCGCTGCGCCGGCTATCGATCATTTCGTTCGTCTATTCCGGGGCGCAGCTCTGCTTCATGGCGTTCATGGTGGTCTACCTGACCGGCCGGGTCGGGCTCGACATCGTCTGGGCCGGACGGGCGCTGGCGGTCTATCAGGTGTCCGGTGTGCTGTCCCGCGTGCTCTGGGGCTGGCTCGCCGACCGCTGGGTCCCGCCGAAGCTGCTGCTGGGGGGATTGGGGCTGCTGGCGGCGCTCGCAGCCGTGCTGACGGCGGCCTTCGCGCCCGGCTGGCCGGTTGCGGCGATCCTTGCCGTCTGCGTGCTCGCCGGCGCCACCGCCAGCGGCTTCACCGGGGTCGCCTATGCCGAGTATGCCCGGCTGGCGGGGCCGGGCCGCACCGCGGACGCGACCGGGGCAGGGGCCTTCGCCATGTTCTTCGGGGTGATGCTGTTGCCGTCGCTGTTCAGCCTCGCGATCGCGCTGACCGGCAGCTATGCGACGGCGTTCGAGGCGGTCGCCGTCGCTTCGGGCGCCAGCGGACTCTTGTTGTTGCTGTCGCGCGACCGGCCGGCGCCGGTAAAGTGAGCGGCGGCAACGAAAGGACGGAACCCGAAGGATGACCGACTGGCAATTCGTCGAGATCGAGCGCCGCGACCGCGTCGCGATCGTCCGCTTCGACCGCGGTGACGGGCTGAACCCACTGTCGCTGGAGCTGATCCGCGAACTGACCGCGGCGGCGCACGGCTTCGCGGAGGATCTGGAGACGACCGCGATCGTGCTGGTGGGCGCCGGCCGCAGCTTCTCCGCCGGACGCGATCTGCGCGACCCCGAGACCCCCGCCCGCGCGACCAAGCCGATGCTGGAGCGGCGGCGCCTCGCCGGCGCCGGCGCGCGGCTGTGCCGGGCATGGGAGGAGCTGGAACAGTTCACGGTCGCCGCGATCGAGGGCTTCGCCATCGGCGGCGGGCTCGCGCTCGCGCTCGCCTGCGACCTTCGGGTGATGGGGCAGGGGGCGCATATCCGCGCGCCCGAGATCGGCCTCGGCCTGAGCATGAGCTGGGGCAGCATTCCGCGGCTGGTCGGGCTGGTCGGCCTGGCGCGCGCGAAGCAGATCCTGCTGCTGGCGAACGACCGCGTCTCCGCGGCCGATGCCCTGGCCTGGGGCCTCGTTCAGGAGGTCACACCCGACGGCGGCGCGCTCGACCGCGCCGTCGCCCTGGCCGAGAAGGTCGCCGCCATGCCGCCGGTCACGGTGCGGATGACCAAGACCACCGTGAACGCCGTCGCCCACGCCCTCAGCGCGGCGGTGATCCACATGGACACCGACCAGGTCATGCTGACCGAGACGACGCGCGACTTCGCCGAAGGGGTCGCGGCATTCAAGGAGCGCCGCAAGCCCCGCTTCACGGGCGCCTGAGCGGCGTCGACCCTGCGAGTCCGGCCGCCCGGGACCGAGAGGCGCGGTTGCCGGGGCCGTTGCCGGCCGGTAAGGTGCCGGCCCTCTTTCGGCGTCAATCGGCGGAGCAGCGGATGCGCGGAATTCTCGGGACCTTCATGGCAGCAATCGTGGGAGCAGCGATCATGTCGGCAGACGCAACGGCGGCGGGCGAGCCGGAGAACACGCTCTATCTCGAAGTGCCGACCGGTCGCGTGGTGATCGAGATGCGCCCCGATCTGGCGCCGAACCACGTCGCGCGGATCAAGGAACTGGCGCGGCAAGGGTTCTACGACGGCGTGCCGTTCCATCGCGTCATTGAGGGCTTCATGGCCCAGACCGGCGACCCGACCGGCACCGGCATGGGCGGCTCCGGCCAGAAGCTGGCGGCGGAATTCTCACGCGAGCCGCACGTCCGCGGCACCGTGTCGATGGCGCGGGCGAACGACCCGAACAGTGCGGACAGCCAGTTCTTCATCGTATTCGCCCCGGCACCGTTCCTCGACGGCAAGTACACGGTCTGGGGCGAGGTGGTCGAAGGCATGGAGCATATCGACCGCATCAAGAAGGGCGACCCGAACCGCAACGGCGCGGTCCAGGATCCCGACCGCATCGTCAGCATGCGGGTCGCTGCCGACGTCAAGAACTAGCCGGCATTGCCGGTTCAGCACGGAGGGAGAACGAGCATGACTTCATTCACGGCCCTCGCGGTCGAACGGGCGCGGCTGCGCGTCCTGCCGCGGCAGGTCGGTCTGGTCGTGGCCGGCGTCGCCATCGTCACGGCCTCGGCGCAGATTAACGTCCCGATGTATCCCGTCCCGATGACCCTGCAGACGCTCGCGGTGCTGACTCTGGCAGCACTCGGCGGCTGGCGCTACGGGGCGACGGTCTGTGCGGCCTACATGGCGGCGGGCATCGTCGGGCTGCCGGTGTTTGCGCAGGGCGTGGCGGCACCGGGCGTCGCCTTCCTCGCACTGAAAACCGGCGGCTACATCGTCGGCTTCGTCGCCGCGGCGGCGCTGGCCGGGCAGCTGGCGCGGCGCGCCCGGGGCAAGCTGCCTGCGCTGTTCGGGATCATGATGCTCGGGCACGCCGTCATCTTCGCGTTCGGCGTGCCGTGGCTGGCGGCATTCGTCGGCTGGCAGGCCGCGGTCACGTTCGGCCTCGTGCCCTTCCTGTGGGGCAGCCTCGTAAAGAGCGCCTTGGGGGCCTGCCTCGTGGTCGCCGGCAACCGCCTCGCCCGGCGCGGCTGACCGAAGCCGGGGAGACCGTCCGCCCCTCGTCCTTCGGAACCGTCCCGCGCCTCGGCGCGGGACGATT
>CAZVAR010000119.1:0-11936 GCA_964625225.1 uncultured Alphaproteobacteria bacterium
GCATCTTCATCGTCGTCGTCTTGCCGCAGCCGTTGGAGCCGAGGAAGCCGAAGATTTCGCCGCGGCGGATGCGGAAGCTGACGCGGTCGACCGCGACGAAGTCGCCGAAGCGCTTGGTCAGGCCGCGTGCCTCGATTGCGACCGCGCCGTCCTCGCCTTCGTCGCGCGGCGGAATCGTGACGGGCCGGTAGTTCCGGCGCCGTTCCTCCGGCAGCAGCGCGATGAAGGCGGCCTCGAGCGAGGCGGTGCCGGTCTTCGCCAGCAGGTCCTGCGCGCGGCCGGTGGCGAGCACGCGGCCCGCATCCATCGCCACCAGCCAGTCGAAGCGCGCGGCCTCCTCCATGTAGGCCGTCGCCACCAGCACGCTCATGCCCGGCCGGGCGGCGCGGATGCCGTCGATGAGCTCCCAGAACTGGCGGCGCGAGAGCGGGTCGACGCCGGTGGTCGGCTCGTCGAGGATCAGCAGGTCCGGATCGTGGATGAGCGCGCAGCACAGGCCCAGCTTCTGCTTCATGCCGCCGGACAGCTTGCCCGCGGGTCGGTCCGGAAACGGCGCGAGGCCGGTGCTCTCGAGCAGCGCGGCGATGCGGCGCTCGCGTTCGGCGCGGCCGTGCCCGAACAGGCGGCCGAAGAACTCGATGTTCTCGAACACCGACAGCGTCGGGTAAAGGTTCCTGCCAAGGCCCTGTGGCATGAAGGCGATGCGCGGGCCTGCTGCTCGGCGGTGATCCGCTGCGGCGATGTCACCGCCGAGCACCTCGACCCGGCCCGCCTGCACCTTGCGGGCGCCGGCGATCAGCGACAGCAGGCTGGATTTGCCGACGCCGTCCGGCCCGATCAGCCCGACCATGCAGCCCGCCGGAACGTCAAGGGAGACTGATTCGAGGGCGACCGTCTTGCCGTAGCGCAGGGTGACGTCGCGCAGCCGTGCGACCGTCGCCGCCGTGCTCGCCGCCCTGCCCGGGGTCGGCGGGGCTTCGATCATTGCGGAACCCGGATCTGCAGCTCGGGCGGCCACTCCGCCCGCGGGTCGAGCCGCACATAGGCCATGCCCGGCAGGCCGGTCTTGACCTGGGTGATGTGCTCCCGGAGCAGCTCGGGGTCGATCCGCGCCTTGATCCGGAACATCAGCTTCTGCCGCTCCTCCTCGGTCTCGACGGTTTTCGGCGTGAACTGCGCGACGTCGGCAACAAAGGAGATCCGTGCCGGAACGACGAAATCGGGGGCGGCGTCGAGCACCAGCCGCGCCTCGGCCCCGATCGCCACGCGGCCGGCCTGTGCCGTCGGCAAGAAGAAGGTCATGTAGACGTCGCCGAGATCGACCAGGTTCAGGACGCGGCCGCCGGCCGGAAGCACCTCGCCCAGCTGCGCGACGCGGTACTGGACGCGCCCGTCCCGGGGCGAGCGCAAGGTGCTGTCGTCGATGTCGGCCTGAATGCGCTGGATGGTGGCACGCACCGCTTCGACCTCCGCCTGGGCGTCGACGACCTGTGACCGGGCCGCGCCGATCCCGGCCTCCGCGGCCGCGACCTGCGCTTCGGCCACGGCGACTGCTGCCTTCGCGGCCTCGAAGCGGGCGCGATCGTCGTCGAGCGTCTGGCGGGAGGCCGTGCCGCGCGCGGCCAGTTCCTCGGTCCGCGCTAGACGTCGCCGCGCCGCTTCGCGCTCCGCTTCGCGCTGCGCCACCACGGCGACCGCGGCGCGCCGTTCGGCTTCGCGCTGCGTCACCAGGCTCCGGGCGGTCTCGATGCCGATCTGCGCCCGCCGCAGCTGCGCCTCAGCCTCGCGGAGCTGCGCCTCGAGCACCGCGGTGTCCATCCTGGCCAGGATCTGCCCCGCTTCGACGAAGTCGCCCTCGTTGACCAGGATCTCCGCGACCCGGCCCGGCGTCTTGGTGGCGATGTCGATCTCCACCGCCTCGATGCGGCCGTTGCCGCTGGCGAAGCCGTCCGGCAGCCCGTCCGGCTGGAGCGACCGCCACGCCAGCAAGGCGCCGCCGGCGATCAGCACGATGACCGCGATCCGCAGCAACCAGGTTCTGCTCGATGTTCTCATCGTCCTCGCGCCGTTCCGGGACCGAGCCGCCGGGACAGGCCGCGGGAGTCGGGCGGCGATGCCGGCGCGGTCAGATGTAGCACGAACGTCGCCGTCCCCGACCCGTTCGTGCCGCCGCACCCCCGATCCCGAACGCTCCCTTCCGCACCGTCGGGCCGCGAGCCGCTCCGCCGCGCCCGTGCCGATGCCGGAACCGCCGGCCGCCCGCTGTCGTTATCCATCCGTACCAACCCTGGTCGCGGACCCGATCGTGGCGGCGGTGACCCCGCCCGGCCGGCGGGTCATGGCCCGGAACAGCGGTGACCGCAACGCCAGTCGCGACCGGACGGTCCCGGTCCTGCGCCACCGGAGACAGGGCGCGACCGCAGATCGTGACCGACGGCGAGGATGCCGTCGGGGAGGCGCGGTGACCCGCCGGCGATGCCGAAACCGCGGCGGACGTTCCACTGCCGTTGGCCAGGCTGGTCCGCGGCGGGGCATCCGTCCTCGTCCCTGCGGTACATGGCCGGGGCGACGGTTTGGCGGATCGGCTGGACAGTCTTCTCGATGGGCGCAGGCCGCCGCCGTCAGCCGGGGCTGCCTGCGGCGCCAGGAGCGAAGGCATCGCCGTTCCCGCCATCGCGACGCGGTCCGCTCCGCCTTCTTCGCCGCGCGGCGCGGGCCGGAGATACCGGCTTGCCGCTGCGGATTGTGCGGCGGTTCGGCTTGCGATATTGAAATTGACTAGGCGATAGCCGCGGCGAATTCAGCATAGATCTCGTCATCTACCTGCCGCAGCCGAATCGGTCATGGCGGGAGCCCATGAGTATGCAGGACCGCAATTCGATCGAGACCGCCAGTGCGCAACGCCTTCAGTTGCTGATCGACAGTGTCGTCGACTTTGCCATTTACATGCTCGACGCCAATGGCCGTGTCAGTAGCTGGAACGCGGGCGCGGAGCGCATCAACGGCTACAGCGCGGCCGAGATTCTGGGGGAGCATTACTCCCGGTTCTTCTCGTGCGAAGACCGAAAGAAAGGGCAGCCGCAAAGGGCCCTCGACATTGCGCGGAAGACAGGCCGCTTTGCGGATGAGGGATGGCGGATCCGCAAGGATGGCAGCCGCTTCTGGTCCATGGCGGTGATGGACGCCATTCGCGACGATTCAGGCAAGCTGATCGGCTTCGCCAAGGTGACGCGCGACATGACCGAGCGCCGCCAGGCCGAGCAGGCTCTGGAGCGGACACGCGAGGCGTTGCACCAGGCGCAGAAGATGGAGGCGATCGGCCAACTCGTCGGCGGCGTCGCGCACGACTTCAACAACATCCTGACGGCGATCATCAACAATCTGGAGTTGATCAAAGAGCGTCTGAGCGAAGGCGACCCGCATCTCGGGCATCTCGATAGCGCCCTGCAGGCCGCGCGCAACGGCGCCGCCCTGGTGCAGCAGATGATGGTGTTCGCGCGCAAGCAGCCATTGCGATTGCGCCGGATCGACGCCAACGACACCGTTCGGGACATGCTGCCGCTCCTGGAGCGCAGCTGTCCCGAGAACATCGAGATCAGGACCCGTTTCGCGCCCTCGGTGCCGCCGATGCTGGCCGATCCGAATCTACTCCAGACTGCGGTGCTCAACCTGGTGGTGAACGCGCGCGATGCGATGGCGGAGGGCGGCGTTCTCGAGATCACGACCTCGACGGTTCGGGTGCCGCAGGACGTGACCTGCGATCTGCCCGGGGGCCGCTACGTCTGCCTCGCGGTGTCGGATACCGGCGTCGGCATGCCGCCGGAGGTTCTGGATCGCATTTTCGAGCCCTTCTTCACGACCAAGGAGCTCGGTAAGGGCACCGGGCTGGGCCTGAGCCAGGTCTACGGCTTCACGAAGGAGATGGGCGGGGACGTGACCGCGGAGAGCAAGCCGGACCGCGGCACGACCATTCGACTCTACTTTCCGGTGTGCGAAAGCGATGAATCGCCGACGGCCGAGCCGGAGCCGGCCGAGCCCGTTGCGACCGAGGCCGCGGCGACCGCGGCGGGGACGGCGGTCGTGCTCCTGGTCGAAGACGATTTCCTCGTCAGCCTCGCGACCTTGGACCTTCTAAGCGGGTGGGGCCACACGGTCCTGGAGGCACCCGATGCCGAGCGGGCCCTGGAGGTTCTCGACGCACATCCGGAAATCGAGATCCTGGTCACCGATGTCGGTCTTCCGGGCATGAGCGGGCACGATCTGGTCCGGGAGGCGAGGGCGCGCCGGCCCGATCTGAAGGTCCTGCTCATTACGGGCTATGACCGCAGCTCGGCGACGATCCGCACGCCGCCCGACCGGAACACGGCCTACGTCGCGAAGCCCTACGCGCCGCAAACCCTGGCCCAAGAGATCGGGCGGCTGCTCGGGCGCTAGACACGCGCGGGCCCGGGCGGGGCGGAGACCGCGCCCCCGCGGCGTCCCTCGGTCGGATGCGAAGGGCGCGGCGGCATCAGGCGATCAGGTCGTGATACTCCTTGTGGCGACGGATCCATGCGGCCGCATAGCCGCAGAGGGGCACGACCTTCCGGCCCTCGGCGCGGGCGATCTCCATGACCCCCTGCATGAGCCGGCTCGCGGCTCCGGTGCCGCGGAGTGGCGGCGGCGCCTCCACGTGCGGGATGACAAGCGTCGAGTCCCGGCGCCGATAGTCGGCGAAGACGACCTGCCCGTCGATTCGGAGCTCGAAGCGGCTCTTCTCCGGGTTGTCCGTAACGCGATCGGTCATGCGCGAATAACCTCCGAATGACCCGCGCCGTTCCCGCCGCGGGCGGCGCCGGCATACCGCCTGCATGGTCGCACGCCAAGCGAGGCGCGGTGCAGGCGCCCCTGACGGGCAGTATGTGTTCCGGAACGAGAACCGGGCAGGCCGCGTGTCGCGGCCTGCCCGGCCGTTCTCCGCGGCGGCGCCAGTTACTTCGCCGCCACCTTGCTCTTCTCGAGCTGCTCGAAGGCGGCCGCGAACCGCGACTTCGCCTTGCCCGGGTGCTTGACGGCCGCAGCCTCCTCCAGGTTGCCGAGATCGTCGCCGACGGCGATCAGTGCGATCATGCCCATGGCGTAGTGCGGCATGCACTTGACGCCGTAGACGCCCTCCTTGTCGAAGGTGACCGTGATCTCCTGATTGATCTTGCCTTTGAAGGGCTGGGCGCCCTCCGGCATCATGCCGGGGATCGACTCGGCATTGTGGCTCTTGTCGGTCGGGGTGAAGGTCACGCTGTCGCCGGGCTCGATGTGCAGGAAGGCCGGCTCGAACACCATCATCCCGTCCGCACCCTTGTTCAGCATCTTGATCTCGTGATCCGCGGCGAAGGCGCCGCCCGCCGCGGTTGCCATGAGGGCCGCCAGGCCCGCTGCGCGCAGAAACGTTTTCATCGAAACTCTCCTCATCATGGTGGTGGGGGAGGCCCGGCCGCCGATCCGCGGCGGCCGGGCCGGCGGTGGTTACCGGCTCAGGCGCGCGACCCGCCGGTCGATGCCCTCCTTGAAGATTTCGGGCCGCTCCGGCCCCTCGACCTCGAGCAGGCCGGCGAGGCCGCGTTCGGCGCGCGACAGGGCATGGTCGACCAGGATGTACCGGCCGGGCACGTCCAGCGTCATCTCGACCACCGTCGCCGCGCCCGGGGCGACGCTGACAGTCTGCACGTCCGTGCGCGGTGCCGAGCTGATCGAGCCATGGTCGTAAACCCTGTCGAAGATCTCGCCGATGACGTGGAAGGACGAGGCCTTGTTCGGTCCCCCGACGCCGAAATAGATGCGCACGGTCTCGCCAACCTCGGCCTTCAGCGGCGCCTCGGTCTGGAGCGCACCGACCGCGCCGTTGAAGACGTAGTATTCGGGCTGCTCGTTCAGCAGCTTGTCGTAGCTCTCGGTCAGCTCGCCCCGCGTGCCGAACGCCTCCTCGGTATAGATCTCGCCCTGCATCACGTAGAACTCACGGTCGACCGGCGGCAGGCCTTCCTCCGGTTCGACCAGGATGAGGCCGTACATGCCGTTGGCGATATGCGAGGCGACCATCGGCGTCGCGCAGTGATAGACGTAGATGCCGGGATTGAGCGCCTTGAAGGTGAACCCCGTCGTCCGACCGGGCTCGGTCATCGTCGCCTCTCCGCCGCCGTGCGGCCCGGTGACGGCGTGCAGGTCGATATTGTGGTACATCGTGCTGGACTCGTCGTTCTTGAGCGAGACCTCGACGGTGTCGCCGACGCGCACGCGCACGAAGGGCCCGGGCACCTTGCCGCCGAAGGTCCAGTAGCGGTAGGTGGTGCCATCGTCGAGCTTGCCGTTGACCTCGATGGTTTCCATGCTCACGCGCACCGTCTGCGGGCCGCGCTTGCCGAGCGGGCCGGGAAGGTCGGTCGGGCCGCGCACGATGCTGACGGGATCGGTCGCCGCTGCATCGGCGAAGGCGGCCGGCGTGCCGGTGCCGATGGCCAGGGCCATGGCGAGCACGCTCGCGGTGCCGACCAGGTGCGATAAACGTCCGTTCTTCATGGTCCTGCTCCCCGAGCGCCGTTGACCTGGACCATATTTGGTGCACCGCACCAAACCGTCTTTGCGTTGCCGCAAACAACGCGAACTATTTCGGAGCGGCCGAAGTCGGGAGCGCCGGCACGCTTTCGGGCGGACGCGCGGAACGTCCATTTCCTATATGTATATCTAAAGAGTCGCGGTGCAGTGCGTTCAAGGGTGGGAACGGATCGATGGATCGTGAGCAGGGACGGTTGCTGCTGCAGGGCGTCGGCCTCTTCAAGGGATTGTCGCGCGAGGCGCTCGACGATGTGCTCGATGCTGGGCGACGCCACCGGATCGCCAAGGGCGACGTGCTGTTCCGCCAAGCCGATCCGCCGGAGGCCTTCTATGTGCTGGTCTACGGCCGCGTCAAGGTGACGCAGGACACGCCCGACGGCCAGCAGGTCGTCGTCCGCTTCATCGGCCCCGGCGAAATGATGGGCTGTGTCGCGGTCTGCGGCGGCAACGGCTATCCCGGCACAGCGACGGCGGTGGAGGACAGCCTCGCGATCCGCTGGACCGCGGGCGCGATCGCCGGGCTGATGCAGCGCCATCCGACGATCGCGATGAACGCGCTCGGGGCGGTCGGCGGCCGGCTGCAGGAGGCGCAGGAGCGGATCCGGGAAATGTCGACGGAGAAGGTCGAGCGCCGCATCGCCCATGCGCTGCTGCGTCTCGTGCGACAGGCCGGCCGTCGGGTGGAGCGCGGTGTCGAAATCAATTTTCCGATCTCGCGCCAGGACATTGCCGAGATGACCGGCACGACCCTGCATACGGTCAGCCGCACCCTGAGCGCCTGGGAGAGCCAGGGGTTGATCGAAGGCGGACGGCAGCGGGTAGTCGTGCGCAACCCGCACGGCCTAGTCACGATCGCCGAGGATCTCTAGGTGACCGGCGCTTCGGCCGTGATCGCGGCGACAAGCTCGCCGAGCAGCGTCTCCGGCGGCAGCCCGTAGGAGTGGGCGGCCTCCCGCAGCGTCATGAACGGCGCCATGCTGCAGCCGATGCAGGCCATCCTGCGGCGCAGGAACACGGCGGTGGTCTCCGGCCATCGTCGCAGCACGTCGGCGACGAGCTGATCGGCATCGGGAAGGGACGTGGGCATCGCTCGCTCCGGGTGGCGTGATGCGCCCTTCTAGCAGCGGTACAAGCGGAATTCCTTGCGCTGGCGCAAGCTCGGGCGGCGCGGTTCAGAACAGCAACCGCAGCTCGACGAACAGGACCAGCAGTGCGGCGTTGATCGCCCAGGCGATCGTCAGTGCGCGGGCCAGATGGCCGTAATAGGCATTCTCGACGTTGAAGGCGCAGCGCCAGATCGAGACCAGGATCCAGACCGTGTACGGGACGAAGCTCAGGATCAGGAACTGGTGGATTCCGAAGCCGGGACCTTCGATCCGGACGAGCATGACGAACAGGATCGTCACCACCGTGCTGGCCAGGACGCCGTAGATCCAGAAGACTCTCGCGAGCAGCTCCTCGCCGTTCCAGCAGCGCGCGAGGAAATTCCCGAACATCGTACACTCCTCGGCGGCCTCGGCGCGAAGTGCGGTGCGGTACCGACCGACCCCGCGATACCCCTCCCATAGCCGCTTGTTTGCGCCTGCGCAAAGACCGCGGGCCGGGGTTCCGGTAGGACCCGTCCGGCTGCGACTCTCCGCGTCGTACGAATGAAGGGGCGCCGTGCGGCCGGCACCCTTTCTTCGGTCCGCCTACCGCCAATGTACCGCAGCGTCCTTGCGCATGCGCAAAGAACCCGGCATGCACTGGCGCGATGACAGTGGCCCGGGAGCCGCATGGATTGGCAGGGCTGATCGAATCGACGTTTGGAGATCAGGATGAGTGAACTTTTCACGGAGGCCTTGATGCGGCTCGATGCTGCGGCGGCACACCTGGAGGTTGACCCCGGTGTGCTGGAGCAGCTGCGTCAACCGAAGGAGATCTTGTGCGCGCGGCTGATGGTGCGGATGGACGACGGTTCCCGTCGCTCGTTCATGGCCTGGCGCTGCCGGTACGATGACACGCGCGGCCCGACTAAGGGCGGCATCCGGTACCACCCGGCGGCCAATATGGACGAGGTCGTGGCGCTTGCGTTCTGGATGACCTTCAAGTGCGCCGCGGTCAATCTGCCTTACGGCGGGGCGAAAGGGGCGGTCGCCGTCGATCCGCACCAGCTGTCGCGCTCGGAGCTGGAGCGGTTGTCGCGCGCCTATGTGCACGCCTTCTCGGGCATGATCGGCCCGGACCGCGACATTCCGGCGCCGGACGTCTACACCAACGCGATGGTGATGGGATGGATGGCGGACGAGTATGGCTCGATCGTGCGTCAGCCCTGCCCCGCGGTCATTACCGGCAAGCCGCTCTCGCTCGGCGGCTCGGTCGGCCGCGAGGACGCGACGGCGCGCGGCGGCTACGATCTCGTCAAGCATCTGGAATCCGATCTGGCGCTGGCGTCGGGACCGAAGCGCGTGGTCATTCAGGGCTTCGGCAATGCCGGTATTCACGTCGCACGCCTGCTCCACGCCGACGGCTACCGCATCGTTGGAGTCTCGGATTCGCGCGGCGGAATCGTCGATCCGAACGGGCTGGATCTCCAGGCGCTGACCGAGGCCAAGGAGCGTACCGGCACGGTGACCGCCGCCAAGGTCGCCCGCAGCAGCCGGATCGTCTCGAACGAGGAGCTGCTCGAGACCGAATGTGACCTGCTCGTTCCCGCGGCGCTGGAGAGTCAGATTCACGAGGGCAATGCCGGGCGTGTGCAGGCGCGGGTCGTGCTCGAGCTCGCGAACGGCCCGGTGACCCCCCAGGCGGATCCGATTCTCCGCGAGCGGGGCATTCAGGTGCTGCCGGATATTCTGGCCAATGCCGGCGGCGTCACCGTGTCCTATTTCGAGTGGGTCCAGAACCGGCAGGGCTATTACTGGACCCTCGACGAAGTCCGCAGCCGCCTGCGCCGGATCATGGAGGCGGAAGGACGGCAGGTCTGGAAGCTCGGGCTTGAGTACGACGTCGACCTGCGCACGGCGGCCTATCTGCATGCGCTGAGCCGTCTCGCCGATGCGATCCAGGCGCACGGCACGAAGCCGTTCTTCTCCGGGTAAGCCGTCGGGAGAGGAGGAAGGGGAGCGAGATGTTCGGTCGAAACCGGCCCCTGGTCGTGGGACGACGCCGCACGCGCGTTCGCCCGATCCTCTCCGCAGTCCGGGAGCCCGCCCCCCCTGTTCGATCGCACGACCGGAGGATTGCCGTGACGGAAGAGCAGGTCCTCGACGCCCTGCACGAGGTGATCGATCCGGAGATCGGCGTCAACGTGGTGGATCTCGGGCTCGTCTACGGGATTGCCCTCGACGGCCGGGATGTCGGGGTCGAAATGACGATGACCTCGCCGCTCTGCCCGTTGCGCGACTATCTGCACGCTGCGGCGGAGGCGGCGATCCGCCGCAACCTGCCGGCGGTCGGCGCGGTGGACATCCGCTTCGTCTCGGAGCCGCCGTGGCACCCGGGCCGCATGACCGATGCCGCCCGGCGCGAGCTCGGTTGGCTCGGGCCGGAGTCCGGGCAGCCGCCGAGGCCACGATGACCGTGGCGCCTGCCGGGCCGGGATTGCTGTCGAGGCGGTTGCCGATCCTCGCGCTCGGAATGGCGAGCCTTGCGGCCGGCCTGTGGGCGGGCCTGGCGCGCCTCGGCTTCGGCGCGGCTGCGGATCCGGCGGCGCTGCACGGACCACTGATGATATCCGGCTTCTTCGGCACGCTGATCGGCCTGGAACGGGCGGTGGCGCTCGGCCGAACCTGGGCCTACGCGGCGCCGCTCGCGGTGGGCTTCGGCGCGGCCGGTCTGTTGCTCGGCCTGCCGCAGGCGGCCGGCGCCGGCCTCATTCTCCTCGGAAGTCTGGTGTCGCTGGCGGTTTCCGCGGTCGCCCTGCGCCGCCAGCCGGAGCTCTTCACCGGCGTCCTGGCGCTCGCCGTGCTATGCTGGGCGGCCGGCAATGCGCTGTGGCTGACCGGCATGCCCGTATCCGGCCTGGTCACCTGGTGGATGCTCTTCCTCGTCTTGACCATCGCGGCCGAGCGCCTCGAGCTCACGCGCTTTCTGCCCGCGGTCCGCGGCAGTCGGGTGCTGTTCGCCGCGATCGTCGCGAGCCTGTTCGCCGGTGCGGTCCTGGGCGGCATGACTAGCGCCGCGGGCACCATTCTGTTCGGCGGCGGTGCGCTTGCGCTGGCCGTCTGGCTGGTGCGTTTCGACATCGCGCGGCAGCGGCTGCGGCAGCGGGGGCTGCCGCGCTACACCGCGGTGTGCCTGCTGTCCGGCTATGCGTGGCTGGGAGCGGGCGGCGTACTGATCCTGCTCCATGGCGCGGCGGCCTATGGGGCGGCCCTGCACGCGATTCTGATCGGCTTCGTCTTCGCGATGGTGTTCGGGCACGCGCCGATCATCCTGCCTGCCGTACTGCGCCTGCCGGTGCCCTTCCGCCGGCGCTTCTACGCGCCCCTCGTCCTGCTGCACGCCGGCCTGCTCCTGCGGACCGCCGGCGAGCTCGCCGGCTGGAGCGCGGTCTGGCGGTGGAGCGGCGTCGGCAATGTCGCCGCAATCCTGCTGTTCGTCGCCGTGTTGGCCGGAACGGTCGGGCGCCCCGCACGAGGCCGATGGAGTGCCCGGTCGTGAATCCGGCCTTCCGCTCGCTGCGACGGGCGTCCCTGTCCCTGCCGGCGATGCGCCCGATCGCGACCGAGGTCGACGCGGATGCCGGCATCGCCCGTCGAGGACGGTTGCGGCCGTCCGGGAGTTCGTCATGAAGCCTGCTACGCTCAACATCTTCGACCGCAGCGCCGCCCGCTCGCCGCGCGGGCCGGGGCTGCCGTTTCTGGCATCCGGCTTTCGGCCCTTCTATCTGTGCGCCGGCGGCCTCGCAGTGCTCTGGGTGCCGCTGTGGCTGGCCGTGCTTTCGGGCACCCTGCCGCTGGCGAGCCATTTCGATCCCGTCGCCTGGCACGCGCACGAGATGCTGTTCGGCTATACGATGGCCGTGCTGATCGGCTTCCTCTACACGGCCGTCCCCAACTGGACCGGCCAGCCGACCCCGACCGGGGCACCGCTGGCCGGGCTCGCGCTGCTCTGGCTCGCCGGTCGCCTCCTGGTCCTGTGCGGTGCCGACCTGCCGCCCTGGCTCGTGGCCGCCGTCGACGCCGCCTTCCTGCCGGCGGCGGCGCTCGGCATCCTGCCCGCGCTGGTTCGCACACGCAACCGGCGCAACATCGCCTTTCCCTTCGCCCTGGTCGGCCTGGCCGCCGCCAGTCTGCTGATGCATCTGGAGGCGATGGGCATCGGCGGCCTCGGCGGCGGCGCGCTGCGTGCCACGCTCGGCATCA